>NZ_JBHSUF010000016.1:0-156003 GCF_042660575.1 Nocardiopsis tropica | reverse complement strand
ACCTGTCCAGCTGGTCGGCGGTCCTGGTGGCCTTCGGCACCTGGCTGCTGACCGTCCTCGCGGCGTACCTGCTCGACCGGGCGGGCCGGCGCGGACCCGCCGAGGTCCTGCTGCGCACACTGACCTACCGCGGGGCGGCCCGTCCGGCCCGCACCACCGGGGCACGGGAGGAACCGCCGTCCTCAGGGTCGTAGCCCGACCCCGTGGGCCCGGTTCCCCCGGAACCGCGGACATCCGCGGGGCAGCCGGGCCGAGGAGGGCCGCCACAGGTTGCGGCGGCAGACCCCGGCGGAGGCCGCGGTGACACCACGGCAGCCCCCGAGCGCGCCCACCTCCTGGGATCTGCCTGTCCGGATCCCCGGCACGGCTGAGCGGCGGCCGCCGGTGGTGGTCACCAGGGGATGTCCGCACCCTCCCAGGAGGTGAAGGTGCCGCTCGGCCCGTCGGGGCCGAGGCGGGCCACCCGCACCACCTCCCGGGCAGCGTCTCCGACCGTCTCCGTTCCCTCGAACTCGACCAGTGCGGTGTTCGCGAACCCCGGCGAGACGAGGTTGACCTTGACGTCGGTCTCTTCGAGCTCGACCATCATGGCCAGCGTCACGGCGTTGAGCGCTGTCTTGGATGCGGAGTAGACCGGTTCGAAGGCACGGTGGAACGGGAAGGCCGGATCCCCCATGGTGGTCAGCGAGCCCATCGCGCTCGTGACGTTCACGACGCGTGCGTCGGAGGAGGCGCGAAGCAGCGGCAGCACGGCCTGGAAGACTGCGAGCGGGCCGAAGACGTTCACCTCCCAGACCGCCCGCACCTCGTCGAGCGAGACCGTGCTCGGCCGGGCCGTGGCCCGGAGCTGAGCCATGGTGAGGCCGGTACGGGTGGAGGAGATGGCGGCGTTGTTGACGAGGAGGTCGAGCCGTCCGGCCTCCTTCTCGATCCTCTCGGCGGCCGCGGTGACGGACCTCGCGTCGGTCACGTCGAGCTGGAGTGCGGTGGCGCCGTCGCCGATCTCGGCTGCCGCCGCCTCGCCGCGGGCGAGATCGCGGGAGCCGAGGAACACGGCGACCCCGTCGGAGACCAGTTCCCCGGCCACGTGCCTGCCCATGCCCTGGTTGGCCCCGGTGATCAAAGCGACGCGGTTCGTGGGCATGTGAAGAGTCCTCGGATGGTAGTGGTGTGGTGGTCGAACACCTGTGTCGGGCGTTCGAGGACCACTGTGCGGGAACCCCGACAGGCGGGGAAGACTCCGTCGGGCCTGGTACTGGCAGGGCCAGTCAGGGAAGCGCCGTGGGCGGGAGAGCGGCGGGGATCGTGCGGAGCGCCCCGGTATCATCGTGGGCATGCCAACCCGGCTGAGAACAGACTTAGGGGAGTTCCTGCGTGGTCGGCGGGCCATGCTGGTCCCCTCCGAGCCGTCGGCCGTCGTGCCGGCCTCACGGCGCCGGGTCCCCGGGCTGAGACGGCAGGAACTGGCCGAGAGCGCCGGGATCTCCGTCGAGTACTACACCCGCCTCGAACAGGGGCGGGCGCCCCGCCCCTCCCGCGAGGTGCTCACCGCCCTGGCGCAGGTCCTCGGTCTCACCGCCGGCGAGCGCGGCCACCTGTTCCGGCTCGCCGGTGAGCTGCCGCCCGAACCGCTCGCGCCGGGCAGCGAGATCCGGCCGGGCCTGCTCCAGCTGCTGCGCAGCCTCGACGGCACCGTCCCGGTCACCGTTCACGACGGCCGCCTGGACGTGATGGCGCGCAACGCGGCCGCGGCCGAGCTTCTCGGTCCGCTCTCCGGCGAAGGCCGTTTCCGGCGCAACATCGTCCACCAGGGCTTCACCTCCCACGCCCGCCATGTCCTCGGTGAGGAGGGGGCGCACCGGTACGCCCGATGGGCCACGGCGGAGCTGCGCTCGGCGATGGGCCGCTACCCCGACGACGGGTACCTCAGGTCCCTGCACGCGGAACTCTCGGAGACCAGTGCCGATTTCCGGTCCCTCTGGGCCCAGGGGGAGGTCGGGGTGGGACACTCCGCCGTCAAGCACCTGTTCCATCCGACACGGGGGTGGCAGACCTTCCAGAGCGAGATGCTGCACGACGCCGAGCGGGACCACTGGTTGGTGATCTACGCGTCCGTGGGATGACCGTTCGAGGTCGGGTGCGGATACGGGAGCCAGGACCGGCGGAACCGTCGTCGTGCCGTCCCCTCCCCCGGAACGCCCGGCGCGGGATCGCCCCCGCCGGGCGCCTCCCGGTCAGCGGATGTCGCGCCGGTCCAGAACGGCCGCGGTACCCAGGGTCACCACCGCGGTGAGACCGAGGGCGACCAGGGCGACGAAGGTCACCGCACCGGCCGTGACGGTCCCGCTGTCCGCGAGCATCCCCGTCCCCATCTGCGTGGCCCGGCCGACCAGGCCGTGGGGCAGGAGCAGCGCCAGGGCCTCGATACGGGTCGCCCACAGCAGCATCCCCGCGGCCGACGCCAGGAGTGCCACGGCGATGGGAGCGGCGAAGGATCTCATGAGCATCGACAGACCGGACTGGAACGCCGCCACCGGCAGGCACGCCAGCACGACGACGGCGCTGACCAGGAAGTACTCGGGCGGTAGGGTGCCCGGGAGTGCGAACACCAGCTTGCCGACCACGACGACGCCCGCCACCAGCACCGCCTGCATGGCCGCGGCGAGCGCCGCCAGCACCGCCGTCTTGCCGACCACCACGTGGAGGCTGGACACCTGGCGGCCCATCAGCGCGTTCCAGTTGCCGCCGCGGTGCTCGACGCGCCAGACCAGCGAGGCCAGGACGGCCACGCCGAGGGCCAGGGGGAACAAGCCGTAGAAGACCGCCACCCGCAACCACAGGGTGTGCCAGTGGTCTTCGAGCGGCTCACCGGCGACGACCGTGTTGACCGCTCCCGCGACGACGGCCGTCAGCGGCAGGAGCACCACCACGACCCAGCTCATGGAGCGCCTCAACTTGAGGAACTCGGCTCGGACCGAACCCATGGCTCAGACCTCCTGACGGTCGAACAGGCGGGTGGCGAACAGGAACAGGGCCCCGCCGACGACCCCGAGTGCGGCCACGCTCAGGTGCGGCGGGTCCAGGGAGACCATGCCGGCCTCGCGGACGTCGACCGGCATGACCAGCGCGTAGTACCCCCACGGGGGAAGGAGGTGGGCGGCCCCCGCGGACATCCCCGTGCCGGAGACGGCCACGAACACGCCCAGCACCCCGACCCCGAGTCCCACGAGCTGGTTGCCGGTCCGTGCCGCCAGCCAGAGGTGGAGTGCGAAGAGCACCAGGTTCACGACGACGGCCGAGGCGGTGTACCCGAGCCACTGCCCGGCCGGAAAGGGCACCGTGATGCCCACCAGCCCGCCGATGGCGGCCACCAGGCCGCTCTGGGCCAGGGTGGCCGCCACCACGACCGCGCCGGAGGCCGCGAACTTGGCCCGGCACAGGGCCCCGGGGGGCAGCCCCGAGGTCTGGGAGAGCAGCCAGCCGCCTCCCCGGTGCTCGATGTCGACCTGTCGACTGGCCAGCACCGCCAGCAGGACGGGCGAGACCAGCAGCACCGCCATCGCCATGTTTCCGAGCAGCCACTGCCAGGGCCGCGCTGCGGGGTCGTCCAC
The DNA here is from genome assembly GCF_042660575.1 of Nocardiopsis tropica. NCBI lineage: Bacteria > Bacillati > Actinomycetota > Actinomycetes > Streptosporangiales > Nocardiopsidaceae > Nocardiopsis > Nocardiopsis tropica. The sequence goes on along the minus strand of NZ_JBHSUF010000016.1, from coordinate 152,392 downwards.
CGACTCCAGGAAACCCGGCGCCGCGAGTGCGTAGCAGGACAGTGCGACGACACCGACCGTCATGGCGGCCGCCACGGGCACGACGCGCAGGCGGCGCATCTTGGCGAACTCGTTCGCCACGGCACGGCCGATCACAGGCCCCGCCCTCCGGTGAGGTCCATGAAGACGTCCTCGAGGGACTGGGCGTCGCGGCGCACTCCGTGGACGTCGACGCGCTCGTGCACGAGATGGGCCACCACGTGGGCCGTGTCCGTCCGGTCGAGTCCGGGCAGGCGCACGGCGGGGCCGTCCCGGTACGCGCTCCACCGGGCGGCGAGCGCGGTCGCCCGCTCGGGTTCGGGGGTGTCGATCAGCACGTCGGGGGTGGACCGCGCGAGGAGCTGGTCGCGCGTGCCCTGGAAGAGCATGCGGCCCTCGCCGAGGATGCCGAGCACTGTGGCCGTGCGGTCGATCTCGCCCAGCAGGTGGCTGGAGACCATCACGGTGGTCCCGTCCCCGGCCAGCTGTGCGAGGAGGCGGCGGATCTCCTCGATGCCGGCGGGGTCGAGGCCGTTGGTGGGTTCGTCGAGGATCAGCAGCCGGGGTTCGCGGGCCAAGGCCATCGCGATGCCCAGCCGCTGCCTCATGCCGAGCGAGTAGTCGCGGACCGGCTTGTCGAGGTGGTCCTGCAGGCGCACGGTCCGGACCGCCCGGGTGGTCCGGCCGTCGTCGAGGTCCAGGAGCCGCTTCACCAGGCGCATGTTCTCCCGGCCCGTGAGGTGCTCGTACGAGGGCGGGGTCTCGATGAGCGCACCGATGCGGCCCAGCAGTTCTCGGCGGGTGGAACGCTCCATGGGGCGGCCCATGATGCGGATCTCGCCCGTGGTGGGGCGCACCAGGGACAGGAGCATCTTCATCGTGGTGGTCTTCCCCGACCCGTTGGGGCCGAGGAAGCCGTACACGCACCCCTCGGGCACGCGCAGGTCCAGGTTCGCGACCACCGTTCGGTCGCCGTACGTCTTGCCCAGGTCATGGGTCGTGATCATGTGAGACACAGGTCCAGCATGTCCGCGGGGCGCTCTCCGGACATCTCGCCGGAGGATGACCTTTTCCGTCATCCTCCAGGAGGACCGGGGCGCCGCCCTGGTCCCCAGGTGGCAGGCGCACCCGTGTCGAAGGTCGGGGCCGACCCGGGGGACGGGCGGTGTGCCGGTGGCGCTCCCGCCCGTTCCGGGGAGGCGCGGGCGTCTCAGGACCGGGGCACGCCGACCAGGCCGGTCTCGTAGGCGAGGACCACCGCCTGGACGCGGTCGCGCAGGTCGAGCTTGGTCAGGATCCGCCCCACGTGCGTCTTGACCGTGGCCTCGGACACGTGCAGCCGGTCGGCTATCTCGGTGTTCGACAGCGCACGGGCCGCCAGGGCGAGCACCTCCCTCTCGCGCGGGGTCAGCACGCCGAGGGACTCGGGGGCGGGCGGCCTCCCGTCACCGGTGGGCAGGTGGCCCGCGAAACGGTCGAGGAGGCGCCGCGTCGTGCTGGGGGCGACCACCGCGTCGCCGGAGTGGATGGAGCGGATCGCCGACAGCAGGTCCTGCGTCCGGGCGTCCTTGAGCAGGAAACCGCTCGCCCCGGCCCTCAGGGCCGCGTAGGCGTACTCGTCCATGTCGAAGGTGGTCAGGATCAGCACCCGCGGCCCTCCGCCGTCGGCGCAGATGCGGCGTGTGGCCTCGATGCCGTCCATGCCGGGCATGCGGACGTCGACGAGTGCGACGTCGGCGGTGAGGGTGCGCAGGAGTTCGAGCGCGGTGTGCCCGTCGCCGGCCTCACCGACGACCCGGATGTCGGGTTGGGCGTCCAGGACCATGCCGAAACCCGTTCTGACCAGTTCCTGGTCGTCCACGAGGACGACGCGGATCGCCTCCGGGCGCCGGTCTCGGGGCGGTGTGCCCACAGGTGCGTTCCCTTCCGGTTCCCTCATGTGGTGATCGCCCGCATCGGCAGCGACGCCACGACCTCGTATCCCCCGTCCGGGCACGGCCCGGCTCGCAGGGAGCCCCCGTACACGGACACCCGCTCCCGCATGCCGGTCAGACCGCGCCCCTCCCCGGGGCCCGCCCCCGCCGGCACGGACGCGCCGCGCCCGTCGTCGAGGATCCGGACCTCCAGGGCGTCGTCCCCGAAGCGCAGGCGTACCCTGGCGCGGACCGTCCCGGGTCCGGCGTGCTTGAGGGTGTTGGTCAGCGCCTCCTGCACCACCCGGTGGACGACGAGCCCCGCCCCTGCCGACAGCTGCCGGACGGGGCCGTCCACGGTGTACTCCACCTGCAGCCCGGCACGGCGGACCTGGGCGAACAACTGGTCCAACTGCTCCACACCGGGCCGGGGCGTGAACCCCTCCTCGTGTTCCCCCTCGCGGAGCACCCCGAGGATGCCGCGCATCTCGGACAGGGCCGTCCGGCCCACCTCGGAAACGGTCTCCATCGCGGTCCTGGCCCGCGCGGGATCGTCATCGATCGCGTATGCGGCACCGTCGGCCTGCACCACCATCACACTCACGTTGTGGGCCACCACGTCGTGCAGCTCCCGGGCGATACGCGCGCGCTCCTCGGCGATGGCCGCCCGGGCACGGGCGTCGCGCTCGCGCTCGAGCCACTGCGCGCGCTCCTCCAGGCCGATGAGGTGGCTGCGGCGCACGTTCGTGTAGAGGCCGGTGACCCAGCAGAGCATGATGAAGAACGTGTAGAACACGAACACGGTCCAGGAGCCCTGGTCCGCATAGGGTGAGCCCACGATCATCAGCAGCAGGCAGAGCTCGACCACGGCCAGAGCGGCCAGCGCCGGCGCGAGGCGGCGGTGTGCGGCCACCGTGTACATGGCGGCGACGACGGCGAGTTCGGCCAGGAACAGGTCGACGCCGAACGCCAGCTGCAGAACGGTCGCCGCGGCGACGGTCGCGAATACCCCCGCCGGATACCTGCGCCGCAGCGCCAGGGGCAGCAGCAGCACGAGCGTGAAGGCGATCCGGACGGCCGCGGTGAGATGGCCGGGGTCGTCCGGGCCGGCGTAGGAGAGTGTCCTCATCAGGCACCACGCCAGGAACGGGGCCACACAGAGCGCGTCGACGAGCGTTTCGTGCCGCCGCAACCATCCCTGGACTCTCCCGAACACCCGCTCAGTCTAGGTCGTGTTTTGTGGATTCTTCCGGGCTCGCTTCCACCGGGCTGCCTCTCGCTGCGCCTCTGCGATCGTGAAGCACAACCAGGCTGAACTTCGCACATCGGCTTGCGAGAGATGGCCTGGACGGCCGCTCGCCGACCCGAAAGCCTCCAAAAAACACTCCCCGGGCCCGCGCCTTCTTGCCGCGGCTGCGGGGAAGAGGGCGCGGACGGGACGCCGCATGCGCTCCCCCGCTCATTCGGCCGCGGTCCGCTGCCCGGCACGCACGAGGGGGCGGGGAGGACCCGGTGCCCGCGGCCCGTGTCCCGGTGGAGGAGCCCTCCGGGCGCTCCTCCACCGGGGCCGCGGCTCAGGTGACGAACAGGGTGAGGACGAGCGCCACGGTGAGGCCCGTCAGTCCGACCAGGGTCTTCATCACGGTCCACGACCTGAGCGTGTCCCCGACCGACATCCCGAGATAGCGGTTGGCCATCCAGAAGCCCGAGTCGTTCACGTGGGAGAACGCCGTTCCGCCGCACGCGATGGCGACACAGGTCAGCGCCGCGAGCGACGGGCTCGCCCCGATCGTCTCCAGCAGGGGCGCCGTCAGCGTCGCGCCGGTGATCATGGCGACGGTCCCGGATCCCTGCGAGACGCGGATGACCGCGGCCGCGAGGAAGCCGAAGAGCACGATCGGCATGTTGATCTGCTGCATCCCCGCAGCCAGCACCTCGCCGAGGCCCGAGTCGACAAGCAGTCCGCCGAACACCCCGCCGGCGCCGGTGATCAGGATGATCACGCCCGCGGGCGCCAGGGCCTTGGTCGCCATCTCCTGGAGCTCCTTGCCCGAGCGCCCCTTGCGCACCCCGAAGAACCAGAGGGTGTACAGGCAGGTGAGCAGGAGCGCGATCACCGGGTGGCCGACGAATCCGAGAACGGTGGCGGCCGGGGTGCCCTCGGGCAGCAGGAGGCTGCTGGTGGTTCCGCCCAGGATCAGGGCCAGGGGGAGCAGGAGGGCTCCGAGGACGGAACCGAAGCTCGGCAGCGGGTCGGCCGCGCCGTCCTCGGCCCCGCCGATGGCGGACGGGCCCTCTCCGGAACCGCTCCGCGCCCCCTCCGCCCCGTTGCCGGCGGTGACGCTCACGGCGTCGGCCTCGGCGGGGACCGGGACGAAGATCCGCTTCGCGACGAACCGGCCGAAGAGCGGGCCCGCCACCGCCATCGCGGGCAGGCCGCAGACCACGCCGTAGACGATGACGAGGCCGAGGTCCGCCCCCAGGATGCCCGCCGTGGCGATCGGCCCCGGCGTGGGCGGGATGAAGGTGTGGGTGACGCTCAGCCCGGCGCACAGGGGGATGCCGTAGTAGAGCAGGGAGCGGCCCGTACGCCGCGCGATCGCGTAGAGCAGGGGGACGAGGATGACGATCGCGACGTCGATGAAGACGGCGATCGAGACGAGGAAGCCGGCCAGGCCCAGGGCCCAGGAGAGGTAGCGGTCGGGGACCCTCTCCACCAGGGTCGTGGCCAGGCGCTCGGCCGCGCCCGCCCGTTGCAGCACCTCGCCGAAGATGGCGCCGAGCCCGATGATCAGGGCCACCTGGCCCAGGGCGCCGCCCATGCGGTCGACGATCTGCTCGGCGAGGTCGAGCGGGGCCGTTCCGGTCGCCAGGCCGAAGGTGATCGCGGCGACCAGCAGGGCGACGAAGGGCTGGAACCTGAACCTGATGATGAGCAGGAGCAGGAGCACCACGGCCAGGACCGAGGCGGTCAGAATCCAGGCTGTCTCAGACATGCGCTCCTCCGCCGCCGGCCCCTGGGACCGCGGGGGCGCCGGGGACGGCGCCCCGGTCGGTCTCCGATCTCAGGAAGTCGAAGTCGCACCCGTGCTCGGCCTGGTTGACGTGGTCGACGTACAGCTTGCGGTACCCGCGTCCCGGCCGGGGGGCGGCCGCGGCGCGCGGGGCCTCCTGGGCGCGTGCGGCGAGTTCGTCGTCGGGGACGTCGAGGTGGATGAGGCGCTCCTCGACGCTGAGCCGGATCGTGTCGCCGTCGCGGACGAGGGCGAGGGGCCCTCCGGCGGCGGCCTCCGGCGAGACGTGGAGGACGATCGTGCCCGCCGCCGTCCCTGACATGCGGCCGTCGGAGACGCGGACCATGTCCTTCACCCCCTGGCGGGCCAGTTTGCGGGGGATGGGGATGTATCCGGCCTCCGGCATGCCGGGGGCGCCGATCGGGCCGATGCCGCGCAGCACCAGCACGTCGTCGGGGGTCACGTCCAGGTCCTCGTCGTCGATGCGGCGCGCGAGGTCCTCGGAGTCCTCGAAGACGACCGCGCGCCCCCGGTGCTCCATGAGGACGGGGTCGGCGGCGGCCTGTTTGATGATCGCGCCGTTGGGGGCGAGGTTGCCGCGCAGCACCGCGATGCCCCCTGCGGGGTAGACCGGGGCGGAGCGGGTGCGGACGACCTCCTGCGGGAAGGGCGCCGGGGCCCGGTCGAGCTCCTCTCCGAGGGTGCGGCCGGTGACCGTGAGCTCGTCGGTGTTGAGCAGGTCGCGCAGCTCCAGCAGGAGCCTGGGGACGCCCCCGGCGCGGTGGAGGTCCTCCATGTAGTGGTCGCCGGCGGGTTTGAGGTCGACCAGGACCGGGGTCTCCCTGCTCATGGCGTCGAACCGCTCCAGGTCCAGCGAGTAGCCGAGCCGGCCCGCCACGGCGGCCAGGTGCACCAGTCCGTTGGTGGAGCCGCCCAGGGCGAGGAGCACCCGGAGGGCGTTCTCGAACGCGCCCCGCGTGAGGATCCTGTCGACGGTCAGGCCCTCACGGGCCATCTCCACCGCGCGGGTGCCGGTCATCTCGGCGTAGCGCGTGCGGTCCGCGGTGACGGCGGGCGGGGTCGCGCTGCCCGGGAGGGAGACGCCCAGTGCCTCGGCCACGCACGCCATGGTGCTGGCGGTGCCCGCGACCGAGCACGTGCCCACGCTGCCCACCAACCGCCCGTTGACCTCGGCGATCTCCTCGTCGTCGATCTCCTCGGCCCGGTAGCGGCCCCAGAAGGAGCGGCAGTCGGTGCACGCGCCGACCCGGACGCCGCGGTGCGAGCCGGTCAGCATCGACCCGGTGACGAGCTGGATGGCGGGTTTCCCGGCCGAGGCCGCGCCCATGAGCTGGGCGGGCACGGTCTTGTCGCAGCCGCCGATGAGGACGACCGCGTCGACGGGGAGGGCGCGGATCATCTCCTCGGTGTCCATCGACATCAGGTTGCGCAGGAACATGCTCGTGGGCTGGGAGAACGCCTCGTGCACGGAGATGGTGGGGAACTCCACCGGCAGGCCGCCCGCGAGCATGACGCCCCGTTTCACGGCCTCGATGAGCTGGGGCATGTTGCCGTGGCAGGGGTTGAAGCCGCTGCCCGTGTCCACGATGCCCACGACGGTGCGGTCCAGGGCGTCGTCGGTGTACCCGCTGCCCTTGATGAACGCCTTCCGGAGGAAGAGCGCGAACCCGCTGTCCCCGTAGTTGGTGAGGTTGCCCCGGAGCCCGGGAGGTCCGTCCTGCATTATTGCCCTCATTATCGATAATATGTGTGATGAACACCGCAGAGCGAACCACAGGAGGCGTGCCCGGCGCAAGTACCGTTGAACGCGGACCAGCGCGAAGGCCTACGGGGCCGGGAAGGGAGCACGCAGATGCCCGAGACGGCCGAGGCCACCACCGCCGCCCGGATGACCGGTGCGAGGCTGGCGGACCTCCTCGAGGAGGAGATCGTCATCGGGGTCCGCTTCCCCCGCGAGCGCCTCGTCGAGGACGAGCTGATGGCGCGCTTCGACGCCAAGAGGCACGCCGTGCGCCAGGCCCTCCAGGTCCTGGAGTCCCGGGGCGTGGTCGAGCGCCGGCCCAACGCCGGGGCCTTCGTCCGGTCGTTCACGGCGAAGGAGGTCAGGGACCTCTACGTCCTGCGCGACCTGCTGGAGGTGCGGGCCGCCGAGCTCATCGAGTTCCCCGTCGATCCCGCGCGCCTGGAGGACCTGGCCGGGGCCCAGCGGCGCCACGACGCCGCGGTCGAGGCCAACGACCCGCGCGCCGTGGTGACCGCGAACATGGAGTTCCACCGCAAGCTGTTCGCGCTGTCCGACAACGAGGCCCTGATGGAGGCGATCAACCGGTACGCCAGGGTCGCCCACGCCATCCGCTCGGTCACCGTCACCTCGACGGAGTCGCTGCGCCTCAGCCGACACGAGCACGGACGGATGCTGGACGCGCTGCGCGAGGGGGACCGCGACCTCCTGGCGAGCACGTGCCGGGCCCACCTGATCCCCTCCCGCGACGCCTACCTCGAGCGGGTGAGCCTCACCGGGGCCTGAGCGGCCCGGCGCGCTTCCCGGAGTTCCCGGTACCACCCCCCCGGGGGCCTTCTCCGCGTCGCGCGATGGCCACCGGCTGTCGGGGCGGCGCCCGCGGGGCCGGGTTCAGGAGCGGGGAAGTCGTTTCGCCTTCGCGGCCGACGCCGAAAGAACCTGATAACCGCTCGGAGTTCCCGGAAAAGGAAATCATCGGACTTGCGGCTTTCGCCGACCGCGCCCCGATGCGTTGCCCGGCGTCCGGGCCACGGGGGCGCATCAGGCGGGCATTGCGACGTCGTCCCACCCGGGGACGCCGATCCGGACCGGGCCGACCGGGGGGTCCCTGCATTCGCAAAGCGGGGACAGCGGCCAACCATGGTGCTACCGTCCTGCAAAGGGTGTTCCCTTCCCCCTTGCGAACGAATATTCCCGGCAGAACGACAACAATGCCGCCCCCACTCGACCGGGAAATACCCTCATGAATACCGGAGAAACGATGACCCAGAACGACTTCGACGTGTTCTACCGGAGCAGGCTGAACGACTCCGCACGCCCCCAGGACATTCCGTGGGACATCGCCGGCCCCCAGAGGGGGCTGGTAGCGATCCAGGACGAGGGAGGGATCCGCTCACCGGTGCTGGAGATCGGGTGCGGGCTGGGTGACAACGCCATCCACCTCGCCCGCCACGGTCACAGGGTGGTCGCCGTCGACGTCTCCCCCACCGCCGTGGAGGAGGCCTCCCTGCGGGCGCGAGAGGCCGGGGTGTCCGTGGACTTCCGCGTCGAGGACGCCACACGGATCGATGCGTCGGTCGGCGACTTCGCCACCGTCGTGGACATCGCGCACTTCCACTGCCTCGACGATTCCGAACGCTCCCTGTACCTGGAGGCACTGCACGGGGTGAGCCACCCCGGAACCCGGCTCGTCCTCCTCGGCCTCTCCGACCGCGCCCCCGAGTCCGCCCCCGGTCTGCGCCGCCTCTCCGAACACGAGCTGCGCACGTCCCTGTCCGCGGCCGGGTGGTGGGTCAGGAGCATGCGCGCCTCGGTCCTCGACGCCCCGTCCTCGGCCGGGGGCGACCCGGCGTGGCTCGTCGAGGCCGAACGGCTCTGACCCGGATCGCCCCGCTCCGTGTGCGGGGCCGGCCCGAGCAGGCGTCCCGCGCCGTGGGGCGCCTGCTCAGGTCCACACCCGGTCGGCCGCGGCCTCCGCGTCCGCCACCAGGCGGGGCACGTCCACGCCGGTCAGCATCCCCCCGCTCTTGCGCGGTATCCCGTCCACGTACACGTCCGTGACGTTGTCCGGGCGACCGTTGAGGACCAGTTGCGCCGGCCAGTCACCGCGTGGGGCGAAGTTCAGCGCCCGCGGTTCGAGCACGACCACGTCCGCGCGTTTGCCGGGTGTGAGCGATCCGAGGCGATCGGCCTCCCCGATCGCCCGGGCGCCGTCCAGGGTGGCCATCGCCAACGCCTCCCGGGGTCCGGGATACACCCCGGCGTCCAGGGAGACGGCCCTCTGCAGCCCCACGGCCGCCTTCATCGAGGCGAACATGTCCCCGCAGTCGTTGGTGCCCCCGTCCTGACCCAGGCCGGCCCGGATCCCCCGCCTCCGGAACTCGGGCAGCGGCATCACCCCCGTCGCCAGGCGCATGTTGCTCAGGGGGCAGTGGGCGACGGCGGCGCCGCTGCGGGCGAGCAGGTCCAGTTCCGCGCCGGTGATGTGGATGACGTGGTTGAGCAGCGTGCGCGGTCCCAGCGCGCCGGCCACCTCGAGCATGCCGACGGGGTCGTCCGCACGGTCGTCGGGGTGTTCGAGCAGGTGGAGGTTGAGGCCCACACCCAGTTCCCGGGCCAGGTCGGCGTGGGCGCGCACCGTGTCCGCGTACCCCGGGCAGGCGGCCGAGCCCACCTGCGCCGTGCCCCGCGCGGTCGGGGCCACCAGGTCCCGTACGACCTTGCGGACGAGGCCGATGTCGGGCAGCTCCTGGTACGGGGCGTGCACGAAGCGCAGTCCGCTCTCGTCCACCGCTCGCACGTAGGCCTCGGACACGGCGAAGTCGACGGCGGGCACCCAGTCGACCACCGTGGTCACACCCGACTGGAGGGCGTCGGCCGCGGAGAGCCGCACGAACCGGTCCATCTCCTCTGGGCCGATCGCCGGAAGGGCCGGCCCCACGCACGTTCCGTACCAGTCGTAGAACCCCAGCTCGGCGCCGCGTCCGCGGATGGCGCTCTGCCACAGGTGCGTGTGCGCGTCGACGAACCCGGGGAGGACGATGCGTCCCCGCGCGTCGACGGCCTCCGTGCCGGGACCGCAGCGCACGTCGGGACCGACCGCCGTGATCACGCCGTCCTCCATGAGGACGTCGGCGTGCGCCAGTGTGCCGAGCGGCCCCTCGCCCATGTCCGGGTCCATCGTCAGGACCAGTGCGGCCCCGCGCAGCACGGTGCCGCGACACGGGTCGGGGGCGCTCATCGACGTACCCCGCCCGGTGCGCGGGAAGCCTCTCCGAGTGCGGTGCGGGACGCCGCCGGCGCGAGGGCGCCGCCACCCCTGGGAACACGAACACAGGAGGAGGGCATATGCGGCCTTTCGCAATGAAGAGGGATGGAACACCACACCGAAGAGCCGTTCCCTGCGGTTTCGGAGGACAATCGGTTACTACCCGCCGCGCACCCGCCGAGAAACGTCTCTCCGCATTCGCGCAACGGAGGTATTTCCAGTGGATTTTCCTCTGCGGGACGCTCCTTCCCGGGTACGCACATAACCCGTGGAACCGGGCGAGAGCCTCCTTCGGGGGCTTCGCCCTCACAGTCCCCGACCACTCCGGGAAGACCCCCTCCGCCCCGCCGAGGCACACCGGGAAACTCGTGAACCAACACCCGAAAGAGCAAAAAGCAACCATCCTCCAACGAGGGTGCGTCATGTGGTCCCAGTTTCCAGAGACACGCTTCCGGGAGGAAGGAAAAGCACCCGGCAAACCGTCCCACCCCTGCCCTTCAGAGGCCCCTTTCCCGTGAATCGGATGCCCGTATCCGGCGTCGGATCTCGGAACGAAATACCTGAGTCCGGACAAGACCGGGCGGGCTCGGCGGGAGCCGCACCGCGGCCGCACCCGCCGACCGCTTTCCGGGAACAACTCCCCCCATGGACACGATCGTCTACAACGACTACGACGTCGCGGCCGACTCCTACGACCGCATGGCCAGGGACCACAACCTCACGGACCTGCTCGCCACCTGTCGGCGCGCGCTCCGGCATCATGGAACATCCGGCCGACGGCTCCTGGACCTGGGGTGCGGCACCGGCAAGGGCGCGATCCCGCTCGCCGAGGACGGGTTCGAGGTCACCGGGGTGGACTCCTCCGCGCGCATGCTGGAGGTGGCCAGGGCCAAGCCCGGCGCAGAGCGGGTCAGGTTCGTCGTGGGCGACGCCCGTGACCTGCCCCCGCTGGGACCCTTCGACGCGGTGCTGAGCACGGGCGCGGTACTCAACTACCTGGCCGACGAGGACGAACTGGCGGCCGCCTTCCGCAGCACGGCACGTGTACTGGCGCCGGGCGGCCTGTTCGTCTTCGACATGATGGATCTGGCCGGGGCGGAGACCCTCGTCCGCGCACCCCGGGTGTTCGAGCACGACGGCGGCCTGTCGGTCTTCCGGGCGGAACGCTCCACGTCGGGCACGGAGGCGGTCGACCTGCGCATCGACTACTTCGCCCGGGAAGAAGGCGGGATGTGGCGGCGCACCACGTCCGGTCACGCCCTGACGATCTTCTCCCCCGCGCGCGTCGAGAGCCTGCTCGCCGCGGCGGGACTGCGCGTGGAGGCACACCACATGCCCGGGCCCGACTCCGCCACCACCGACCGGGGGGAGCCCGGACACCCTCCGGAGACCATGATGATCGTCGCCCGCAAGGACGGTGCGTCCACCGGTTCCCCGTCCTGAACCGCGCCCGTGCCGGCCCCGCGCCGGGACGGCCGTGCCGCGGCGCACCGCGGACACACCGAAGGCCCCGGTCGGAGTGGCGCCTCCGACCAGGGCCTTCAGCGGGGGGTCGCTACACCGCCTCCGACGGCCCGTAGGAGAGCACCTGGGCCCGCAGCGCCGGATCGGTCTCCAGCTCCCCGGTCAGGTGCGTGGTGAGCATGGCGGCGCCGTGCGCCTCCACGCCGCGCAGGGTCATGCAGGCGTGCCGGGACCGGATGACGCAGGCCGCCCCCCGCACGTCCAGGTTCTTGTCGAGCGCGGCCACCGTCTGCTCGCCGATCCGCTCCTGCACCTGGGGGCGGGCGGCGTACTCCTGCAGGACACGGGCCAGCTTGGACAGTCCGACGATGCGCGCCCCCGGGGCCGGCAGGTAGGCGACCGTGGCACGGCCGGGGAACGGCAGGAGGTGGTGCTCGCACAGGGCCACGAACGGCACGTCCACGGCCGCGATGATCCCCTGGTTGGTGGACTCCGCCGGGAACAGCACGCCCAGGTGGCGGTCCGGGTCCAGGCGCAGCCCGCGGGTCATCTCCGCGATCGCCCGGACGTACCGCTCGGGCGTGCGGTGCATGGACTCGCCGGTGCAGGGGATGCCGAGGGCCTCCAGCATGGCACGGGCGTGCTCGGCGGCTGTCTGTTCGGGAGAGGCGGGCAGGGGGCGGTCGGACGGTGCTGCGGTAGCGCTGGTGGTCACGGCTCCGACTCCTCGTTCGCGCTGGGGGCTCTGGACTGCTCGGGGCGGACCGCTCACGCGCTCCCGCCGCGCCACAGGGCGCTGTTCACATGGGTCTCCGTCACGCGGACGCCCTCGATCCTGGCGCCGGGCGCGTGGCCCAGCCCCACCAGGACGTCCATCGCCACCCGGCCCAGGAGCACGGCCACGGCCTCCACCGTCGGGTGGGGCAGGTTCGCCGCGAACTCCTCGGCGGGGAGCGGCTGGGGGGCGCCGAAGCGGAACAGCTTGCTGCCGTGGTCGGCCAGCACCTTGGCCAGCGGGTCGTCGACGCCGAGCATCGCCCCGTGGTCCAGGTGGGTGTCGATCCAGGAGCGCAGTTCGGCCTTGAACGCCCCGAACTCGACCACCGTGCTGGAGTCGAGGGCCGGGGCGACCGCCGACACCTCGACCCACCAGGAGTGGCCGTGCAGGTTCGTGCACTTGCCGCCCAGGTGCGGCAGCCGGTGCGCGGTCTCGAAGTTGTGCCGCACGGTGACGCCGTGGTGGGCCGGTGCGTACGTGGCGGCCGTGGTGTCCATCAGTGGATCCCCCGATACTTGTGGGCTTGCGGGCACAGGCTCCGGCGCGGGCGGTCCGTGCTGACCCCCGGCGCCGTCGTGGTGTCGGGCCGCGGACCGGGGACGCCCCCGGTCCGGGGCCGGGGAAGGCCGGGGAACAGGACCTCGGCCTGCCCCGGGGTCTTCTGCGGGTGGGCGCGGCCGGGTGTCCCGGTCGACGGAGGGCGCCGGACCGGGCCGGGGGCCGGTCCGCCGTTGCTCGGTACGGGCGGGGGTCGTTGCACGGGCGGACACTCCTCGGGGTCCGGGGACGGTTCCGGTGCTCGTCGGCGGCCGGTCCACGGGGTGGGGGCCGGTCTCACCAGAGGACGGGTACGGCGGCGGGCATGATCGCCATCCGGTCGGGGTGCCACTCGACGTCCTGCGGGGGAACGGCGAGCCTCAGCCCCTCCAGGCGGGCCAGCTCGGTCAGGGCGAGTGCCCCGACCCGGCGTGTCAGCCTGGCCCCGGGGCAGTAGTGCGGACCGTGGCCGAAGCGCATGTGCGGGTTGGGGCGGCGGGACGGGTCGTAGGCGTCGGGGGCGGGGAAGGTGGCGGGATCGTAGTTGGCGGCGTCGGTGGAGACCAGCACGAGGTCCCCCGTGCGCAGCCGCCGTCCGCCCAGCTCCGTGCCATCGGTACAGATCCGGGCCAGGGCGTTGCCCATGAGGACGCTGTAGCGCAACAGCTCCTCGACGTGCCCCTCGACGGCTCCGGGGTCGGTGCGGATCTGGGCGAGGGCGCCGGGCATCCGGGCGAGGTGGAAGGCGGCGCCGCCCAGGAAGCTGGCGAGGTCCTCGTAGCCGGCGACGAAGACGACGCCGAGCACGTTGGCGAGCTGGTGCGGTGTGAGCGCGTCGCTCCCGGTGTTCATCGCCGCGAGCCGGGGGACGAGGCCCGGGGCGCCGGGGTCACATCGCTGTGCCCGTTCGAGCAGGTGGTCGCGCAGCTGCTCCCAGTTGCGGTGGACCTCCTCGGTCGGCAGGAGCATGGTGAGGTCGGTGTCGGCCCAGTGCCTGAGGCGGGGCAGGTCGCCGGCGGGCAGCCCCATCACGCGGCACATCGCCGGCCCGGCCACCCGCTCCGCGAAGTGGTGCTGGAGGTCGCCCGGCGCCCCTTGCGCCACCATCTCCTCCAGCCCCCGTCGCGCCTCGGCGCGGAGCTCCTCCTCCGGCAGGTCCGGCAGGTCGCTCAGCAGGCGCCGTGCCTCCTCCAGCAGGCCGGCCCTGCCCAGGTAGGCCATGGCGTCGAGCAGTTCGGGGGCGAAGACCGGGACGTCCTGGACGGGGCTGCCCTCGTCGGCCACCCGGGAGCGGCGGAACCGCTCCTCGCGCAGCACCCGGCGCGCCTCGGGATAGCCGGTGACGAGCCACGCCTCGTACCCGGCGTTGGTGGTCACGCGCGTGACGGGGCAGGTGCCTCGGAGCTCGTCGGCCAGACGGTCTCCCCGGGTGCTGAACGGATAGCGCGGCAGCGCCTGGTCGGTGGTGGTCACGGCGGTGGTCTCCCTCCGGTGGGCGGTCGGATCGGGTGCGGGCCTCACCAGAGGACGGGCAGCCGCAGCGGTGCGCGCAGCGGCGAGTCCTCGTTCCAGGCGAGCCGCTCCGTCGGCTCGGCCGGACGCAGGTCCGGCAGGCGGGCGAGCAGGGTCTCCAGTCCGATGCGCAGCTCCATGCGTGTCAGGTGGCCGCCCGGGCAGTAGTGCGGTCCCCGGCCGAAGACCAGGTGGCGGTTGGGGTCCCGCCCGGGGTCGAACTCGTCGGCGCGCTCGAAGGCGTCGCCGTCCCGGTTGGCGGAGGCGATGACCGGCATGACCGCCTCCCCCTCGCGGATGCGCCGCCCACCGATGTCCAGGTCCTCGGTGGCGACCAGGACGACGATGGCGTTCATGAGCGGCACGTGGCGCAGCAGCTCCTCCACCGCCCCGGGGATCTCCCCGGGCCGCTCCCGCAGGCGCCGGACCAGTCCGGGGCGCTCCAGGAGCGTCACCAGCGCGGCCCCGAAGTGCTGGACGTTGGTCCTGTAGCCCGCCATGAGCATGCTGATGGTCACGCTGACCAGGTCCTCGTGCCCGAGGCCGCCCTCGTGGGCGGGGGTGGCGGCCAGCCTGGCGAGCAGGCCGTCGCCGCCCCCGCGCGCACAGGCGTCGACCAGCGCGGCGGCGTGGTCGCGCAGCGCGTCCAGGGCGGCCAGGGTCTTGCCGAGCGGGACCCGGGTGGCCTGCAGGACGGTCTCGATGTGCTCGGCGACGGCGGCGAACCCCGTGTGGTCGATGCCCAGGAACGCGCACAGCACGCGCAGCGGGAAGGGTTCGGTGAAGCCCGCCACCAGGTCGCCCGGCGGCCCCTGCCGTACCAGGTCGGCGGTCAGGTCCTCGGCCAGGGCCCGGACACGGGGTTCGAGGTCCTGGAGGCGGCGGGGTGTGAAGGCGGGCGCGACCGCGCCGCGCACCCGGGCGTGGTCGGCGCCGTTCAGCTCCAGCAGGGTCAGGACCCGGCGGGGCCACTGCTCCCCCTCCCTCGGCGGCCACGTCGCGATGACGGGGCGCACCAGCCGGGGGTCGGCGAGCGCCCGGCGCACGTCGTCGTGCCGGCTGACCAGCCAGACCGGATCGCCCTCGGGGAGCCGCGCGCGGGTCACCGGGCCGTCGGCGCGCAGGGCGGCGTAGGCGCAGGGGGACCCCGGGGAGCCGGTCTCCGCCTCGGGGACCGGTGGCAGGACCGCCCGCAGGCCAGCGGCGTCGTCCATCACGCCCTCCCTCCTTCCGCGAGCCGGCGGTCGGCCCCGGCCGCGGCGGTGGGCCTGGGCCTTCGTATGAACCCGCAGCCGAAGAGGTGGTCCAGGTAGTGGTCGATGAGGGCGTCGTCGACCGGCGGGCAGGCCAGTCCCGCCTCGGCCGTGGCCGCCTCGGCGTTGGTCCGGTCCAGGCGCGGGAAGACCCCCTCCAGGTACAGCTCCTTGACCGACAGGTCGGTGCCCCGGCCCCGGTCCACGCACAGCGACACGAAGGGCGCGGTGGGGCTGGTGGGGTCCTCGGCGACGTGGCGCACCAGTTCGGCGACCCACTCCGCGTAGGACAGGGTCGTGATCTCGCACCCGGCGGCGCGCATGCGCCGCACGACGTCGGCCAGGCGGCCCGGTGCCGGGTTGGTGAGGTGGTAGGTCCCGCGCGCCGGGGAGGGGCCCGTGGCCACGTGCGCGATGGTGTCGGCCAGGTGGTCCACCGGCACGAAGTCCATCGGCAGGTCGATGTCGGGCGCCGTGCCGGTCTCGGCGATCATCTTGAACATCGAGCAGATCGCGGTCTCGGTGTTGCAGATCCCGCCGCGCCGGTCCCCGGTGATCTCGTAGGGGCGGTAGACGGTCACCGGCAGCCCCGCCCCGGCGGCGTCGCGCAGCACCTGCTCGGCCACCCACTTGCTCTCGGCGTAGCCCAGGGTGAGGCGTTCGGCGTGGGCCAGGGGCGTCTCCTCGCCCACCAGGCCCACACCCGCGCTGCCGAACCCGGCCAGGACGGCGATCGTGGACAGGAAGTGGACGGGTACGCGGCGCGGCGCGGCCAGCCGCACGATCCGGCGGGTGCCCTCGACGTTGGCCGACCTCAGGGCCGAGTAGGGGTAGATGAAGTTGACCTGGGCGCCGGAGTGCACGATCAGGTCGAGCCGGTCGGCCAGGTCCGCCGCGTGGCCGGCGGCCAGTCCGAGCCGGTCGGCCTCCAGTTCGGCGGGGAAGCAGACGAGGCGTTCCTCGTGGTCGCGTGCCGGCAGCCCGTAGCGGGCGAGGTTGGCGAGCACCCTGCGGCGGGCGTGCCGGGGGTCGCGGGCGCGGACGGGGCAGTGCACCCGTGCGCCGGTGCGCAAGAGGAACCGGTCGACCAGGTAGGCGCCGACGAAGCCGGTGGCCCCGGTGACCAGCACGTCCGCGGGGTCGCGCGGGTCGGGGGCCGGGCCGCGCCGTGCGGGCAGCGCGAAACCGAGGCGCCCCTCGGCCCCGAAGTCCGTGGCCTCCCCGGGCTCACGTGCGGCAGGTGCGCCGGCGCGGGCGCGCCGGACGGCCGCGGTGAACTCCTCCACCGTCGGCCCCTCGATCAGGGAGCGGACGAGGGTGCTGCCGTGCTCCGCGCCGATGCCGAGCAGGGCGCGGGTGCGGTTGACCGCCTCCGCCGCCAGCAGCGAGTCCCCGCCGATGCGGAAGAAGTCGTCCCCCGGACGGGGCGTCACCCCCAGCGTCTCCCGCCAGGCAGCGGCGACGCCGTCCCGCGGCGACCGGTCGCCGCCCTCCCGCCCGGGGGGCGCGGGCTCGCACGGTTCGGGGGCCGCGGACCGCTCCGCGAGGGCGGACCGCTCGGCGAGCCGGGCCCGGTCGACCTTGCCCGCCGAGGAGACGGGGAAGGACGCCCACCGGTGGAACACACGGGGGACGGCCGCCGGGGGCAGCCAGGCCGCGCAGAAGCCCCGCAGGTCGTCGACGTCGACGCCGCGCCCGGGATCGGCCGGGGTGACGTGGGCGGTCAGGCGCGCGGCGCCGGCCTCCACGACGGCCTCGGCGACGTCGGGGTGTTCGCGCAGGCGCGCCTCGACCTCGTCGGGTTCGATCCTCTGCCCCCGGATCTTCAGCTGGCGGTCGATCCGGCCCCGGTACTCCAGGGCGCCGTCCGCGCCCAGGAGCACACGGTCGCCGGTCCGGTAGAGGCGCTCCCCGCTCCCGTCGGGCGCCGCCACGAAGCGCTCGGCGGTCAGGTCGGCGTCGCCCAGGTAGCCCAGCGCGAGGCCGGCGCCGCCGACGAGCAGCTCGCCCTCCTCCCCGACCGGGGCGGTGGTCCCGTCGGCGCGCACGACGCGGCAGGTGGAGTTGGCGATCGGGCGGCCGATGGGCACCGAGCGCGCCCCGTCCGCGAGTCCGCGGACCTTGTGGAACGTGGACACCACCGTGTTCTCGGTGGGGCCGTAGAAGTTGACGACCTCGGTGTCCGGGCAGGCGCGCAGCACGGCCCGGGCCAGGTCCGGGTCCATGGCCTCGCCCCCGGCCGACACGAAGTCGAGGCCGCGGAACGCCCCGGGGTCCGTCCGGGCGACGTGGTGGAAGACGCTCGTGGTGAGGTAGGCGATGTCGACGGCGTCCTCGCGCAGCCGCCGGTGCAGTGCCTCGGGGGAGACCAGTTCCTCCCGGTCGGCGATGACCAGGCAGGCGCCGCCCGTCAGCGCCGACCAGATCTCGATGGTCGAGGCGTCCGAGGACAGGCCGTAGCCGTGCAGGACCCGGTCCCCCGGACCGGGCCGGGGCAGGCGGGGGTCGGACACCGCCAGGCGGACGACCCCCCGGTGCGGCACCGCGACCGGCTTGGGCCGGCCGGTGGAGCCCGAGGTGAACATGACGTAGGCGCAGTCGCCGGCCGCGGCGCCCGTCGGAGGGAGCGGCCCGGCCGCCGCGGGCCCGGCGTCGGCCTCGATCCCGACCCGCGCGGCGAGGCGCCGCACCCGGCACACCGCCCCCGGAAGGACCACCGCGACGCGCACGCCCGCGTCCTCCGCCATCGCGTTGACGCGGGCGGGCGGGTGGTCCTGGTCCAGCGGCACGTAGGCGCAGCCCGCGCGCAGGACCCCCAGGAAGGCGACGAGCGCCTCGGGGGACCGGCGCCCGCAGACGCCGACCGCGTCGCCGGGACGCGCCCCGGCGGCCAGCAGGCTCGCGGCCACGTCCCGGGAGCGCCGGGCCAGCTCCCCGTAGGTGAGTGCGCGCCCCCTGTGGCGGACGGCGGGGGCCCCCGGCTGTCTGGCGGCCCAGGTGGCGAAGATGTCGTGCAGGAGCGCGTCGCGGAGGTGGTCGGTGACCGGACCGCGTAGGTCCGCCTCGGTGGGGGCGTGCGTTGCCGGACTCTTCGTCACGAGGGGTTCCTCTCGTCGAGTCGAGGTCGTGCCGGCGTCAGGTGAACACCGACGCGGCGAAAGAGGAGAAGTCCGCCGTCCGCCAGCGCTCGGGGCGCATGCGGAAGGTGACGTCGTCGTCGAGTTGGCCGGAGGTCGCGGCCAGGTAGTCCCCGGCCTCCCGCGCGCCCAGGTAGCGGACCGCGATGGCGCGGCGCTCGTCCGGGTCGGCGGGGTCGGCCACGTCCACGACCGGCCCCTCCACGCTGACGTAGCGGTAGGGGGCCTCCTCCTGTTGCGCGCACAGGCTGAACCTGCCCGCGGCGCCGATGAGGCGCGCCTTGAGGGAGTCGCGGCCGGTCTGCACGACCACGTCGCCGCCGGGGGCGTAGGAGTACCAGACCGGCACGACCAGCGGGGCGCCGCCCGCGCGGGGGTCGTCGACGCCGAGGACGCCCACGTGGACTCCGGCGAGGAACTCCTCGCGTTCGGCTCGGGGCATGGCAGGGAGCATGTGCGGCCTCTCGAATACTGCGGGGCTTTCGGGGACGGGGAGGACACGGCGTCGCCGGTGATGTCCGCGTGCGCCCTGATCATTGCCGGAGACGCCCCGATGGCAAACAGAAAACGGAGCTTTACGCCTTGTGCACAGCGGAGATGGGTGCTTTTGCAGGCATCTGCGACCCGGGATGGAAGTGCATTGAGGACGAACGCTTACGGACCCGGCCACCCGTCCGAATCAGCGCGGATCACGCCGCCGCACAGGCGCGCGCACATCTGTTCACCGAACGGACACGGCCCGCCCTCCCGCGCCCCCCGAGGGTTCGCCGACCGACAGCCCCGCACGCCCGGCGGAGGGCCCGGTCCGAGTATGCCGACGGGCCGGGGCACTGCCGACTGCTCGCCCGGGCCCACGGCCCGGACCGCACAGGGGCCGCCGGGAAACCGGGGTCTACCCCTCGCCCAGGTCCAGCAGGCCGCGCCGGAAACCCGCCGCGACGGCGGCGGCCCGGTCGTTGACGCCGAGCTTGCCGTAGATGTGCAGGACGTGGGTCTTGACCGTGGCCTCGCTGATGAACAGACGGGCCGCCGCCTCCCTGTTGGTGGAGCCGTCGGCGATGAGCCGCAGGATCTCCAGTTCCCGGTCGCTCAGTGCCGCGGCGGGCTCGCGGACGCGGCCGACCAGCCGGGTCGCCACCAGCGGGGAGAGCACGGTCTCGCCGCGCGCGGCCAGGCGGACGGCGCGCATCAGCTCCTCGGGCAGGGCGTCCTTGAGGAGGTATCCGGTGGCCCCGGCCTCGATGGCGGGACCGACGTCGCTGTCGGTCGCGTAGGTGGTCAGGACCAGGACCCGGGCCGGGAGTCCCAGCCGGGCCAGCTCGCGGATGGCATGCACACCGCCCGTCCCCGGCATGCGCAGGTCCATGAGGACCACGTCGGGCTCCAGGGACCGCGCGAGCTCGACGGCACGGGCGCCGTCGGCGGCCTCCCCCACGACCTCGAACCCCGGGTCGCGGGCGAACATGCCGCGGATGCCGTCCCGGACGACGGGGTGGTCGTCGGCGATCAGGACGCGGACGGGGGCCTCATGCACCGGGGTCCTCCCTGGGAACGGCCGGGACGGAGGCGGAGACCGCCGTCCCGGAACCGGGCTCGGACTCGATCTCCAGTGTCCCCGCCAGGCGGCCCACCCGCTGCCGCATCGACGTCAGGCCGAACCCGCCGTCCGGGCCCCGGCCGTCGGTCCCCGGGACCGGGGGCGGCTCGAAGCCCGCACCGTCGTCGCGCACGTCCAGGACGACCAGGTCCTCCATGTACGACAGGGTCACGCCGACCCGGGCGGCCCGGGCGTGCCTGGCCACGTTGGCCAGCGACTCCTGGAAGGTGCGGAGCAGGACGGCCTCGACCTCCCCGTGCAGGGGGCGGACCGGTCCGGTCGCGGTGAAGTCGGCGCGCACACCGTTCAGCCGGGACCACTCGGCCGTGAGGCCGGCCAGGGCCTCGGGCAACGGGGTGTCCTCCAGGGGCGCCGGTCCCAGGGCGTGCACGGACCTGCGCGCCTCCGCCAGGTTCTCGCGGGCCAGGCGGATCGCGTCGGCGACCCGGAGCCGCCACTCGGCACGGTCCCCCTCCGCCCCGCCGGCGGAGCTCCCTGCGGTCCCGCCGCCCTCCGGCGTGCTCCCGCCCCCTCCCCCGGCCTCGGCCCGCTCGGCCGCCTGGAGCTGCGCGATGATGCCGACGAACCCCTGGGCCAGGGTGTCGTGGATCTCCCTGGCCATGCGCTCGCGCTCGTCGTGCGCCCCGGCCTCGCGTGCCTGCACCAGCAGCTGGACGTGGAGGCCCTCGTTCTCCCGGATGGTCTCCCGCAGCCGCTCCACCATGCGCCCGCGCTCGTCGCTGTGCTCCGTGGTGACCTCGCCGAGCAGGCTGAACGCCGCGACGAGGACCACCATGGCGGCGATGAAGAACAGGTACAGGAGGACCGACGAGGGCGTGGGATCGGGCAGTCCGCCCATGTAGGCGGCGACCGTCACGGCGGCGGTGGCCGTCACCCCCGCGAACCTCCACCGGCCCCGCAGGAACTGCCAGGAGTACACGTAGCCGGTGAAACCGAAGAAGCCCGCGAACCAGACACTGCGGGTGCTGAGCACGGCGATCATGACGACCAGCACGGTGACGGAGGCGGCCGTCATCCCCGGGCGGGAGGCCGGGTCGGGGTTCAGCGCGGTCATCGCCCACAGGAGGACCGCCGTGAGGGCCGCGAGGCCGAGCGTCTCCAGGAGCCGCGTCCGGGAGAGGTCGTGGGTGACCAGGGTCAGGAGGGTGGAGGCCGCCAGGAGGGCGTAGGGCACGGAGGCCAGGAGGCTGCGCAGCCGCTCCTCCCGCAGGCCCAGGTCGCGCTCGGACACCGTCTCCATACTCACTCCCAGCGGAAGGACCTGGCCGCGGCGAGGCCGAGGACCACGGCGTACGCGGCCATGGTGACCAGGGGCAGCGGCGCGGGGACGCCACCGCTCCAGGCGTCGTCGAGGCTCTGCCGCAGGGCGCCCATCGGGGTGTATCCCCCGGCGAGCGCCAGGATATCGGGCATGTACTCGACGGGCTGCATGAGTCCGCCCAGGTAGGCCAGAGGGAAGAACAGCAGCACGCCGAAGCCGTTGGCGGACCGCCCGTTGGGGGCGAGCGCGGCGATGAGCAGCCCGACGGAGAACATCGCGGCCGTTCCGGCCAGGAAGGCCGCCAGGAACCCCGCGGACCCGGGCGCGTGGGCCCCGAGGAAGCCGATGCCCGCGACGAGCAGCAGGGAGACCGCGAACACGGTGAGGGCCAGCTGGAGCAGGAGCTGGACGGCCAGCAGGTTGCCGGGGCGGACCGGGGTCACCGAGAGCCTGCGCAGGATGCCCCTCTCCCGGTAGGAGGCCAGGGTCGTGGGGAGCAGGTAGAGGCCGACCATGCCGATCGCCAGCGTCACCGCCATCGGCAGCAGGACGGTGTCGCCCTCCGTGATCCCGCTGCCGAAGGCCACGAGGATGAAGAGGGGGATGGCCAGGGCGAACACCGCTCCGGGTTCGCGGACGAGCAGCTTGGTCTCGACGGCGGTGAGCTTGGCAAGCGTCTTCACGACGGTTCTTCCGTTCTCGGGGACCGGGCCGCTCGGGCCCGGAGGGGAAGGCTGTGCCCGGAGGTGGGGGCTAGGCCTGGAGGGAGCGGCCGGTCAGGGCGATGAAGGCGTCGTCCAGGGTGCGCTTGTCGATGCGCAGGTCGCGGACGAGCACGTGTTCCCGGGCCAGGGACGCGGTGACCTCGGTCGCGAAGTCCCCCCGCCCGGCCACGACGACCAGGTCGCCGGTGCGGGACACCGAGGCCACCCCGGGGAGGTTCCCCAGCAGGCCGCCGGGCTCGGGGGCCTCCCCGTCCATGAACCGGAAGCTCATCCGGTACTCGGCGTCGACGCCGTCGATCAGTCCCCCGGGGCTGTCGAGGGCCACGACCCCGCCCCGGTCGAAGACCGCGACCCTGTCGCACAGCTCCTCGACCTCGTCCATGAAGTGGCTGACCAGGACCACGGTCACGCCCTCGGCGCGCACCCGCTTGACCAGCTCCCAGGTGGCCCTCCTCGCCTGGGGGTCGAGCCCCGTGGTGAGCTCGTCCAGGAACGCGACCCTGGGATCCCCGACCAGGGCCAGGGCGATGAACAGGCGCTGCTTCTGCCCGCCGGACAGCTTCGCGAACCGGGCGTCGCGCTTGTCCGCGAGCCCCCACCGCTCCAGCAGCTCCCGCCAGTCCCGGGGCCTGTCGTAGAACGAGGCGTACAGGTCCAGCGCCTCCCACACCTTGATGTTCTCGGGCAGCTGCGTGTGCTGGAGTTGGACGCCGATGTGCTCCCGGAGCTCCGCCCCCTGCCCCACGGGGTCGAGCCCGAGCACCCGCACGGTCCCGGAGTCGGGGCGCCGCAGGCCCTCCACGCACTCGACGGCGGTGGTCTTGCCCGCCCCGTTGGGCCCGAGGATCCCGAAGACCTCCCCCTCCTCCACGGAGAAGGAGACCCGGTCCAGGACCACCTGCTTGCCGTACCTCTTGCTGAGCTCTGTGACCTCGACGATCGCCATGCCCACAAGCCTGTCCGCCCGGGGCCCGCAGCGGATCGCCCGTCCGGCCCCGATCCCCCGCGCATCCGGCCGACCCCCGGCATCCACCGAACGGTGGATGCCGGTCCCCCCGCTCACGTGCAATCGGGGTCCGGTCCGCGGGAGGGTGCGCTGCCCGGCCGGGCCGGAGCGGCCCCGGCGACTTCCACGACGTGTTCGAGACGCGCGAGGGTCTCGGCACGGTGGGAAGCGACGAGGACCGTACCGGGGAAGTCGGCGATGATGTCCGAGATCACTCGCTCGGTGGCGGGGTCGAGGCTGGCCGTCACCTCGTCGACGAGGAGGACCCGCGGCCGCCGTACGAGTGCACGGGCGAGGCACAGGCGTGCTCGCTGGCCCCCCGAGAGGCGTACGCCGGCTTCGCCGAGATCGTCGTCGAGACCGATCCAGTCGGCCGCGCCGACGCGTTCCATCATCGTGTTCAACTCACTGTCCGGCCGCGGGGCGCCGCCGCGCAGCAGGTTGTCCCGGACGGTGCCGTGGAAGAGCACGGAATCCTGGTCGACCAGGGCGACCGACTCGCGTAGAGCGCGGTCGTCGACGTCGGCGACGGACACTCCCGCGCCTTGGGTCGTGACGAGTTCCACGATGCCGGACGAAGGATCCCAGAGACGGGCCGCGAGAGCGATCACGGTGCTCTTGCCCGAGCCGGAGGGCCCCTTCAGCCCCACGTGTGCCCCGGGGGCCACTTCCAGGGACCAGGAGGTGAGAACGGGCGGCCGGTCCTCGTAGGCGAAGCACACGTCGCGAAAGCGCAGACCGAGCGGTCCGGGCGGCAGTTGCCGCGGGTTGTCGGACACCGCGACGACCGGGGGCCGGTTGATCCCGGATGTCACGCGCTCGGCGCCGGCGACGAGGGGGTGCAGCCGTGTGAAGGTGGCTGTGGCGTCCGTGACCGCCGCGACGCCGACCAGGGCCAGGGCGATCAGGGCGGGCAGCTCGGCCGGGGAGAGTCGTGCCTGTGCGGTGTCCGAGAGCACGCCGGCGGCGGCGCTTCCCACGACGATGACGCCGATGACCACTGCGGTGGTGATGGACTCGCGCAGCGAGGTGACCAGTTGCTCGAGCAGTTCGCGGCGGCGCGCGATGGCGGTGGCGCGCGCGGTGGCCGCGCTCGTCTCGGCGACGACCTGCGGGGACAGGCCGTAGGCGAGCACCTCGCGCAGTGCGCCCAGGGCGTCGACGATCCGTGTGGACAGGTCGGATCGTTCCCGCTGCTCCTGTTCCCCCAGGAGTCTGGCCGTTCGCGCCCAGTACAGCGCGCTGCTCGCCAGGACGAGGCTGCCCGTGAAGACGACGAGCCCGGCCTCCGGCAACAGGATCGAAGCGGTGGTCAGGGAAGCGGTGAACAGCGTGAGGGAGGCACCGAGCTGGGCGATCGTGTGGGCGTAGAAGAACTCGAGCTTCTCGATGTCGTCCATCGCCACGGTGGCGGCGCGGCCCGAGTGCTCGCGGCGCCGGCCGGGGACGCTGCGCGCGTACGCGTCGAACAGCGCCATGCGCAGCCGGGCCAGAACACGGTAGGCCAGAGCATGCGAGACGTCCATTTCCCGCCATGTCAGGACGACGCGCAGCAGCACGAGCCCGATGATCACGGCCCACCACGCGGGTTCTGGCGCTGTTCGCTCCACGACGGCGTGGCCGACGACCCAGGCGGTGAGGATCGTGGCGCCGGCCAGGGTCAGCGCGCTCGCGGTACCGACGGCATAGCTCCACAGCATTCCGCGCCATTCCGGTCGCAGGACGGGAAGCAGCCCGCGGAAGGTGTCGGCCGCGGAGAGGGTGGTCATGACGGGTTCCTGTCCAGGTGCACCGGGCCGAGGTGCAGTACGTGAGAGACCCCGGTGAGGGATTCGGGACGGTGGCTGATCATCACGACGACGCGGTCGCGGGCGACGCGGTGCAGCGTGTCGATGACACCGGCGGCCCGATCGGCGTCCAACGCGCTCGTGGGTTCGTCCACGAGAAGGACCGGCCGGCGCGCGAGCAGCGCACGGGCGAGGGCGAGTCTCTGGCGTTGACCGCCTGACAGGTTCGTGCCGGCTTCGGCGACCTCGGTGGAGAAGCCGAGTGGAAGACCCCGGATCTCGTCCAGGATCCCGGCGGCCTCGCAGGCGGCGAACAGTTCCGCCTCTTCGGGGTCGCCGGTGACGGCGAGGTTGTCGCGGATGGTCCCGGCGAAGAGCACGGGCCGTTGGGAGACCACGGCGATATCGGAGGTGCGCAGAGGCCGCCCGTCGAGTTCGACGTGCCCCGCACGTGGGACGAGGAAGCCGAGGAGGAGGTCGAAGAAGGTGGACTTTCCCGCCCCGGAGGCTCCGACGACGGCGGTGAGGGCCCCCCTCCGGGCGGTCAGGTCGAAGTCCTCGAGGACGTCCCGGTGGGCGTCGGGGTAGCGGAAGGTCAACCCCCTCACGCTCAGCAGGTCCGCCGTACGGTCGGCGGGAGCCCGCCCCCCGGGAGCGGGCGTCGCGGAATCCGGAGCGGTGCCGCGCGGTTCGGTGAACGCCCCGATGCGGTCCAGGGCGGGGACCGCGGTGAGTCCGAGGAACCCGGCGTGCCAGTGCCGTGAGAGGTCGCGGATGGGCCGGAAGGCCTCCGAGGCCAGGAGGAGGACCAGGTAGACCTCGACGGCCGGGGCCTGTCCTGTGACCGCGTGCGCGGTGGCGGCGATCGCGGCGGCGACCACCCCTGCCTGGACGGCGAGGTCGGTGACGGCCGTTTCGGCCAGGGAACCGCGCATGACGCGTTCGGTGGCGCGGCGCAGTGCCTCCGAACGGCCGTCCAGCCGTTCCCGGGTTCCCGACACATCGCCCAGGGTGCGCAGGGTGGCCATGCCGCGGAGTGATTCGAGCAGGTCGGCGCTGAGCGCGTCGTAACTGTCCCAGTGGTCGAGCCCGCGCCGGGCCATCATCCGCTTCCAGGCCAGGGGACCCAGCAGCGCGAACACGACGGCGGCGGCGACCAGCAGCCCGGCTCCCGGTGAGAGCAGGAACAGCCCGGACACGGTGATCGCGCAGGTGGGGAAGATGTGCACGACGGCGGGGATGTACGTGGAGACGTAGGCGTCGGTGCCGTCGACGCCGTCGCCGAGGCCCGAACGCATCGACCCGTCGCGGGCGGCCGTGTCGTGCAGGCGTCGGGGTACGAGCGCCGCCGCCATGGCGCGGCCGCGCACCGCTTGTCGGACCCGGCCTCCCAGCAGCGTCGCGGCAGAGGTCTGTGCCAGGGAGAGCGCCAGTCTCAGCAGCGCGATACCGACGATGAGCGCGACCGCCACGAGCACGTCCCGGGGGCGTCCGTCCAGCACCGCCGACATCGACCAGGCGATCGCCCCGGCCTGGCCGAGATGGGTGAGGAAGACGAGCACCAGCAGTCCGACGCTCCAGGCCAGAGCCGCGGGGAATCGAGCTGCCTCCCGCCACAGCTGGGGGACGATCATCATGCGTCGGGCTCCTTGTCGAGGACGTGTCCGCCGGGAAGCATCGCCGGGGCGTGGACGATCCGGCGGTTGTGTGCGGCGGCGAACCCTGGCACCGGGCGGCGCGGTGGGACCGCCGCAGGTCCTCGGTGGACCCGCCGGGGGAAGCGCTCGTGGAAACCGACCACGTCCGGCCCGATGCGTTTGATGTGCCGGCTACGCGGACTCCTCGATCTCGGTGACGATCCGGTCGTTCACGACGAGACCCCTTTTACCGCCGGATCGCGCGCTGGTGCTCCGTACCGACGCGTGTCCGTGGGGGCGAACGCCACACACCGTACTTGAAAATGATTTTCACTTACAATAGCTTTGCCCCATGAACCCCCAGAAGCTCCTTGTGTCCGACTGCCGTGCGGTACGCACGTACGCCGCCGGCGGCGGCGGGGCCGCGAGTGAGCTCGGCGACGCGGTCCCGGCCGGACACGCCGGGGTTCTCACGCTGCTTCCGCGCGGTCGGAGGAGCTCCGCGCCGGCCTTCCGGGGCGACGACGGCTCGGTGGGTTCGGTGGCCCGGACACCCCTGGGGGCATCGAGCACCTGCGCCGGCTCTCCCCCTGGAACGCGCCATGGCCCCCACTCCCGCCTGCGCTCCCCCTCGCGTTCTCGGCGGCGTGCCCGCTGAGGATTCCCGGGTGAACACCGCCGACACCGCGGCGGTCGTCCGAGCGGTGCGGCGCGCAGGCGGCGACGCCACCGTGTGGCGCGTGCCGCGCACCGGTCACGGCAGCAACCACCTCGCCAGCCCCCACCTTCCCGGGGCGACCGTCCTCAGCTTCGCCGCCCCGACCGGGTCACGCACGACCTGGCCACAGACCACCTGAAAGAGCAACCACCGCTGATGGCAAGAACAACCACGGGGGGACGCGCGCCGACCCCCCTTCACCTCCTGCTGCGCAGGGCGCGGCCAGAGGGTGACGCGCCCGACGGCCCGCAGGGTCCCCCCGGAACCACGCGAGCAGCCGGCCGCCGACGACGCGGCGCCCTCGCCGTTCGCCTACTCGTGCCGACCCTCGTTCTCGTCCTGGTGGCGGTCCTCCTGCTGTCGACGACCGTCGGGACGATCCCCGTCTCCCCGACGGACGCCCTGCGTATCGTCATCGGCCACCTCGTGCCCGGCATGCCCTGGATGTCCGACGGATCACTGAGCACATTGCAGGACAACGCCATCTGGCAGTTCCGGCTCCCCCGCGCGCTCCTGGCCGCGACCGCCGGGGCCGCACTCGCCCTGGCCGGTGCGCTGATGCAGGCCGTGGTGCACAACTCCCTGGCCGAGCCCTACATCCTGGGCGTCTCCGCCGGCGCGGGCGTCGGCGCGGTGTCGTTCATCGTGCTGGGCGTCGGTGTCAGTTCCCTGGGGATGGGAACCGCGGCGTTCGTGGGAGCCCTGATGGCCACGGCGGCCGTCTACCTCCTCGCCCACAAGAACGGGCGCATCGCACCACAGCGCCTCATCCTCGCGGGGGTCGCCCTCGGCTCCCTGTTCAGCGCCGTGACCAGCTACCTGACCATCGCCACCGACGCCCAGAACGTCTTCAGCATCATGTTCTTCCTGCTGGGCTCGGTCTCCGCCGCCACGATGGCACACCTCGCCCTGCCGGTGGCGGCCCTGATCGCCGTGGGACTCTACGCGGCGTTCCGGGCGCGCGCCCTCAACGCCCTGCTCATCGGAGACGACGCGGCCGCGTCACTGGGCGTCAACGTCAACCGGATGCGCAGCGGGGTCCTTGTCGCCGCGGCCCTGCTGACCGGGTCCGTGGTCGCGGTCTGCGGCGGCATCGGCTTCGTCGGCCTGGTCATCCCCCATATCTCACGCATCCTCGTCGGCGCCGACCACCGGAAGATGCTCCCGGTCGCTCTCCTGGGAGGTGCGGCGTTCCTCGCGACCTGCGACCTGTTGGCCCGTACCCTCGCCGCCCCGTCGGAGATCCCGCTGGGCGTGCTCACCGCACTGGTCGGAGCGCCCTTCTTCCTGTGGCTGTTGCGGCGGGACCGCGCGGGAAGCGTGGGGGTGGACCGATGAGGGTGGACATCGAGCACCTGGCCGCCCACCGCGGTGGACGGCCGGTCGTGAGCGACGTGAGCATCCAGGTGCCCTCGGGCTCCGTGCTGGGACTGCTCGGTCCCAACGGGAGCGGCAAGTCCACACTGCTCCGGGTGGCCTCCGGCCTGGCCGCTCCCTCGTCCGGACGTGTGAGCCTGGACGGCACCGACATCACCGCCCTCAAACGCACGGACCTGGCCCGTCGCGTGGCGGTGATGGCCCAGGAGCACAGCGAGGAGTTCGAGATGCCCGTGCTCGACATGGTCCTGCTCGGGCGGATCCCGCACGGACGCGGATACGGTCGCGACTCCGACCAGGACATCGCCACAGCGCAACAGGCCCTGGAACGCGTGGGAGCCGCGCATCTGGAGGACCGCTCGTTCTCCGCCCTGTCCGGGGGTGAGCGGCAACGGGTCCTGTTCGCCCGCGCGCTCGCCCAGGACACCCCGGTCCTGGTCCTCGACGAACCGACGAACCACCTCGACATCGCCCACCAGATCGAACTCCTCGATCTGATCAGGTCCACCGACCGCACCGTCCTGGTCGCTCTGCACGACCTGAACCTCGCGGCGCGCTCATGCGACACCGTCGGCGTTCTCCACCAGGGACGCCTGCTCTCTCTCGGCGCTCCGGAGGAAGTCCTCCACACCGACCTGATCCGCTCGGTCTTCGGTGTGGACTCGACCTCGGTCGCCCACCCCCTTTCCGGACGGCGCCATTTCCTCTTCGACTCCCGCAGTCCGAAGAGTCCGAACGGCCGCCCCACGACCCACCAGTTCTCCCGAACCCAGGAAGAGACCGAAGCCCCATGACACATCCCTCAGCCGAGACCCCGTCGGTGTTCCGCGGCCGTCTCCCGGACCTCGCGGTCGCGTGCACCGCTCTCGTGGCGCCCTTGCTGCTGACCGCCTGCGGCACGGGGGTCGTCAGCCCGGAGGAGAGCGCGGATGCGGGGGAAGCGGTGGTGATCACCAACTGCGGACGCGAACTCTCCTTCGGGGCCACGCCCACCAGCATCGTCGGGATGATGCCCTCCCAGACCGAACTGCTCATCCGGCTCGGCGTCCAGGACTCCCTGGTCGGCCAGGCCCAGACCGCCGTCTCACCGTTGTCGGACGACATCGCCGAACACGCGGCCGACGTCCCTGAGATCAGCACCGACGCGCCGCCGGCCCGTGAGGACCTGCTCGCCGTCGAACCCGATCTCGTCGTCTCCCCCACGGAGTACGAGTTCACCGCCGAACAGGGCTTCGCCGGAATCGACCAGCTGAACCAGAACGGCGCCGAGGCCTATGTCGCGACCGGGGGATGCGCGGAGCGCCGCAACACCGCAGAGGTCACCGACCTGTTGACGGACATCGCCAACCTCGGTGAGATCCTGCGTGTTCCCGACGCCGCGGAGGAGCTCACCCAGGAGTCGGAGGAGCGGCTGGCCGCCGTCGAATCCGCGATCAGCGGCTCGCCGCGCCCCACCGTCGCCCAGGTCTTCATCGAGGGCAACTCGCTGTCGGCGATCGGCGCCGGCGTCGAGGCGGACATCATCGCCACGGCCGGCGGGGACAACGTCTTCGATCCCGACTCCCCCGAGTTCGCGGACTTCTTCGCCGCCGAGATCAACCCCGAGGAGATCATCAGCCGGGCCCCCGACGCCATCGTGTTCGGAGTGAGCGGGCCCGGGAACGAGGAGCGGTCGCTCGACTACCTTCGCAGCACCTTCCCCGACCTTCCCGCCGTGGAGAACGACCTCCTCATCGCCGTTCCCTCCAGCGATCTGCACCCCGGCACCCTCGGAAACATCGAGGCGGTGGAGACGATCGCCCACCGCCTCTACCCCGACGCGTTCTGAGCCAGGGTCTCCTGCCGGAGCGAAGGCCGGGCCGCATCGCTGCGAAGCACCCCGGTGACGTCGTCCAGGCCGGAGATCCCCGCGAGAGGCGGCCCCGTCGACCGGGGCCGGGCCGTTCCACGGCGTCGGTGACGACCCGTGGGACGGCCCGGCCCCCGCCTTCGAGGCCACCCCGTCCGGGAGCGGGCCGAGGCGCCCCCGCGCCCGAGCGCGTCGGCGCCGCACTGCCCCCGCTTTGCCCTCGGAGTACTCGAACCTTATTATATTCGTATGAGTGAAGGTAAGAAGGTTTGCAGCTTCGGGCCGGACAGCCCCTACGTGGATCTCGCGGCGGAGGTGTTCAGACTCCTCGCCGACCCCACCAGGATCAGGATCATCCTGGCCCTGCGCGAAACCGAGCACTCGGTCGGCGAGCTCGCCGAAGCCGTCGGCAAGTCGCCGACCACCGTCTCCCAGCACCTGGCCAAACTGCGCTGGGGCAGGATCGTGGCCACCCGCCAGGAGGGCACCCGGGTCTTCTACCGCCTCCAGGACGAGCACGCCCGAGAACTGGTCGCCCAGGCGGTCTTCCAGGCCGAGCACGCCCTGGAGGAAACCCCCGCCCACCACCGTGCCGGAGTCGATGCGCGCCCGCACCGGGGCACGGCCGCCCCCTGCCCCGCCGCAGACACCGGCGACACCGCCCAGGAACAGGCATGACACCGCCCCGGGCTCCGGCCGTCGTCCAGGACCGGGTCCTGCCCCGGCCCCCTTCGGTCCTCGCCACCGGCCTGAAGCTGCCCGAGGTGCGCTGGGCCCTGGCCGCGCTGGCCCTGTTCCTCCTGGGTTGGGGGCTCCAGCTGAGCGGCGCCCCGGCGCCGCTGTGGTGGAGCCTCTACCTGGCCTGCTACGCCACCGGCGGCTGGGAACCCGCCCTGGCCGGGCTGCGCGCCCTGCGCGAGAAGACCCTGGACGTCGACCTCCTGATGATCGTCGCCGCCATCGCCGCGGCCTCGATCGGGCAGGTCTTCGACGGGGCCCTGCTCATCGTCATCTTCGCGACCTCCGGCGCACTGGAGGTCGTCGTCACCCAGCGCACCGCGGACTCGGTCGACTCCCTGCTGAACCTGGCCCCCGAACAGGCCACCCTCCTGCACGGGGACGGCACCACGACCACGGTCGCCAGCCGCGAGCTGGAGCCCGGGGAGCGCATCCTGGTCCGCCCCGGGGAACGCATCGGCGGTGACGGGACCGTGGTCGAGGGAACCAGCGAGGTCGACCAGCAAGCCATCACCGGCGAGTCCGTGCCCGTGGTCCGCGGGATGGGCGACGAGGTCCTCTCGGGCACCGTCAACGGCACCGGCACCCTCACCGTGCAGGTCACCCGGCCCGCCTCCGCATCCGTGATCGCGCGCATCGTCACCCTGGTCGAGGAAGCCTCCGAGACCAAGGCCAGGACCCAGCTGTTCATCGAGAAGGTCGAACAGACCTACTCCTTCGGCGTGGTCGTCGCCACCCTCCTGGTACTGGCCGTGCCGATGCTGTTCTTCGGCCACGCCTTCGAGGACGCGCTGCTGCGCGCGATCGTGTTCATGATCGTCGCCTCCCCCTGCGCGGTGGTGCTCTCCACCATGCCGCCGCTGCTGGCCTCCATCGCCAACGCCGGCCGCCACGGCGTCCTGGTCAAGTCCGCGACCGTCATGGAGGGCATCGGCCGCACCACTGTGATCGCCTTCGACAAGACCGGCACCCTCACCGAGGGCGCCCCCGAGGTCACGGACATCGGTCCCGTGACCGGCCACGGCGCCGACACGGTCCTGGCCCTGGCCGCGGCGGTCGAGCACTACAGCGAACACCCCTTGGGCCGGGCGATCGTGCGCGCCGCCGCCGAACGCGGCCTGCCCCTGCAGGAGGTCACCGGCTTTCGGGCCCTGCCCGGACTCGGGGTCGTCGGCCGTGTGGACGGGAGCACCGTGACCGTCGAGCGGGGCGCCGCCGACTCCTCCACCACCGGCACCCTGGTACAGGTGCGACGCGACGAGTCGCTGATCGGAACGATCACGCTGACGGACCGGCTGCGTCCGGACGCCCCCGCGGCGGTCCGGGCCGCAGCCGACCTCATCGGAGCTCCCGCGGTACTGCTGACCGGCGACAACCCGGCCGCCGCGGCCACGGTGGCCGAGCGCACCGGCATCGGCACGGTACACGCCTCTCTGCTGCCACAGGACAAGGTCGCCCTCGTCACCGGCCTGGAGGCCCGAGGCGAGAGGGTCCTGCTGGTCGGCGACGGCGTCAACGACGCCCCCGCCCTGGCGGCGGCCTCCACGGGGGCGGCCATGGGCCGCCGGGGCTCGGACCTGGCCCTGGACACCGCCGACGTGATCATCGTGCGGGACGAACTCGGTTCGGTGGCCAACCTGGTGCGCCTGTCCCGCAGGGCCCGCCGGTACGTGATCGCCAACCTCGCCGTCGCCGCCACCGTGATCACGGTCCTGGTCACGTGGGACCTGGTCGCCACGCTGCCGCTGGCGCTGGCGGTGGCCGGGCACGAGGGATCCACCGTGCTGGTGGCGCTCAACGGCGCACGCCTGCTGCGCCGCTCCGCCTGGGAGGCGTGAGGGAGCCGGCCTCCCGGGGGCCCGGCGATCAGGACGGCCGGCTTCCGAGGCCGGGAGGACGGCCGGGGCGACCTGAGGCCCCCGCGCCGGAAGCCCACGGAGAGAACGCTCCCCGCCTGCCGGAACCGCTACGGCGCCGCCCGGGAGGCGTTCGTGCGGAGGCAGGCGGGGACCGGGCGTCCGGAAGGTTCGATGAAGGGGCCGGCTGCGGCCCCGGTGGTCAGCCGGCCAGTTGCCGATCCAGATCCGAGGCGTCGTGCAGGGCTGTCATCTGCGCGAAGCGTCCGTCCCGGATCTCGTAGACGGCGTATTCGACGATCTCGAACGAGGCTCCGGTGGGAGCCGCTCCGAGCCATTCCCTCACGGGGGTTCCCGTGTTGATCGCACGGACCGCCGCGCGGTCGCCGTCGACGAGGAACTCCTGGACCTCCCAGTGGAGGTCCGGCACTGCTTCGATGTCCGCCTTCTGGAGCGCGATGACGGTGTCCCGGGTGCCCGGAACACCGTTCAGCACGACTTCGTCGTGGATGAACTCGTCCATGCCGTCGAACTTGTGGGCGTTGAGCTCCCCGACGTAACGACGGTAGAACTCGTGGATGTCAAAGTCGGCCATGACGTCTTCCTCTCCGGACCCGGTCGGGAACCGCACCGGAATCCCGACGACTCGCGATGCCCTCCGCGGACCGGCCGTGACGGCGGTCGCTCCTGCTTCTCCTCCGGGGTCCGCACGGGCTCACCAGGGCAGCTCCCCGAATTCGTCCTGGAAGGTCCCGGTCGGACCGTGGGCGTCGAGACCCGCCAGACGCACGACGGCCCTCGCGCTCTCCGCGGGCGGCCTTCCGATTCCGAAGGCGGCCGTCATGTCCGTGGCGGTGGTGCCGGGCTCCAGCGCGTTGAACCTGATGCCCGGCTCGGACTTGGCGTACTGGAGCGTCAGCATGGTGGCCGCCGTCTTGGACGCGGAGTAGAGGGCGAGAGCGGACGGCAGGTGGAACTCCGGCCGGTCGGGGTTGGTCACCGCCCAGAACGACCCGGCACTGCTCGACACGGTCACCACCGTGGGGTTGGAGGATCTGCGAAGCAGGGGCAGCGCCGCTTCCGTGACGCGCACGATGCCCACCACGTTGGTGTCGAAGACCCGCAGGGCCGTGGGACCGTCGGGGGCCCCGAGCACCTGGATTCCCGCGTTGTTCACCAGGACGTCGAGCCGGCCCTCGGCCGAGTCGATGGCGCCCAGCGCATCGGCCACCGACGCGTCGTCGGTCACGTCGAGCTGCACGAAGCGCGCGCCGGCCTCCGCCGCCGCCCTCTCGCCCCGTCCGACGTCGCGCGCGCCGATGTAGACGGTGTGGCCCAACGCCACCAGCTGTTGGGCTGTCTCGAAACCGATGCCCTTGTTGGCGCCGGTGATCAATGTGACGGTCATGCCCGTCCCCTCGAAATAGATGTCGCGATCGGGTCGTGGGGAACGCTATGCACGGTCGCGCGTCGACGACAGGGCCCTCCGGAGCCTGGGGTGTGACAGGGCCCCCTCTGTCCGCCCCGGCACTCCTTAGGCTGGTCGTATGAGTGAGACATCGAACCCCCTGGGCGCTTTCCTGCGTGCTCGACGCGAACTGGTGTCACCCGAGCAGGCGGGTATCCCCGAGTTCGGCGTGCGGCGTGTTCCCGGGCTGCGGCGCGAGGAGGTCGCCATGCTCGCCGGGATCAGCGCGGACTACTACCTGCGGCTGGAGCGGGGCCGCGATCGCAACCCCTCGGCGCAGGTGCTCGAGTCGATCGCGCGGGTGCTGCGCCTCGACGACGCCCACTTCGCCCACCTGTCGACCCTGGTCGCCGAGACACCGCGCAGGCGCAGACGGCGGCCGCGCAAGGAGAGTGTGCCTCCTGGCACGCTCAAGCTCTTGGACTCCCTCGCCCAACCGGCCTTCGTCGAGGACCGGTATTTCGACATCCTGGCCTCGAACGCCCTGGCCAGGCAGCTCTCTCCGCGCCTGGTGGTGGGGGGCAACCAGCTGCGGGACATGTTCCTGGATCCGGCGGAGCAGGCTCTGCACCCGGAGTGGGAGAACGTCACGGAATGCTACATCGCGAACTTGCGGCAGGCCGTGGGCAACGAGATCGACGACCCCCGGTTCATCGAACTCACCGGAGAGCTGGCCCTGGCCAGCGCCCGGTTCCGCCAGCTCTGGGCCCGGCACGAGGTGCGGGGACAGCGCGGGGAGAAGCTCCGGTTCGACCACCCGCAGGTCGGGGAGCTCAACCTCAACAGGGAGCGGCTGAGCATCGGCGGGGCCGAGACCCTGCAACTCGTGGTGTACCACCCGGACGCCGGGTCCTCGGACGCGGAGAAGCTGGCCCTCCTGGCCTCGGCGGCCCTGCCCACCGCGGACACGGCATCACAGGTCCGGCAACTCAGCGCGTGAAAGAGGCGTCCAGCACAGCCGTGCTCGGAGCTATCGATGGCAGGCGCGGGCCCGACCCTTTCAGGGGGCGAGCCCGCGGCTCACAGGAACGGCGCCTGCTGGAGGAGCCGCACCCGCTCGCGTTGGACGTCGAACTCCTCTGCCCGCTTGCCGCGCTGCCGCCACAGCACCGCCAGCCACCGCAGCGCGCAGGTGCGCTGCGCGGCCAGGAACCGCTCCCGGTGACCGCCGTCGACGCCTATGTCCACGGCCAGGGCGCGCAGGGTGTCGTCGTCGATGTGGCGCATGCTGATGTGCTCGACCAGTTCGGCGGCCTCGTAGGCCGTATCGCTGTACCCGGCGAACTCGAAGTCCACCACCGCGATCGTTCCGGTGGCCTCGTTCCACAGCCAGTTGAGCAGGTTGCTGTCGCCATGGGAGAACACCCGTGGCGCAGGGGCGGCCAAGGTGTGGGCGTCACCGGCGTCCTCCCACACCGCCAACATCGCCTCCAGGTCGCGGGTGAGCGGGCCCGGTTCGGCCTCGCGCAGGGCGGGCGCCCACACCCGGGTGATGCGGTGGATGTAGTGGTCGGCCGACTCCGACCGCGACAGCTCGGCGAACGGGCCGACCGGCACGTTCAGCATCTCGCGCAGCTTTTCGACCAGCGCAGGCCAGGGCCTGCCCAGGTGCGCATCGGCTTCCAGCAGGGCGCCGGGCAGCAGCGTCAAGGCTGCGGCAGGCAGCACATCATGGTCGTCGTGCCACAACAGCCGGGGCACCCGGTCCACACCGTGCCGTTCCAGATGGGACAGAGCCAGGGCTTCGCT
Organism: Nocardiopsis tropica; assembly: GCF_042660575.1. Classification (NCBI taxonomy): domain Bacteria; kingdom Bacillati; phylum Actinomycetota; class Actinomycetes; order Streptosporangiales; family Nocardiopsidaceae; genus Nocardiopsis; species Nocardiopsis tropica. Next base: position 115,947 of record NZ_JBHSUF010000016.1, on the reverse strand, counting down.
GCCGGAGCGGTCGCGCTTGTCGGTGCGGTACAGCTTCAGGCACACCGGGCCGGCCGGGCTGTCCCATCGGTAAACGCGGTTGCTGCGGCCTCCCGACAACGGAGTGAGTCCCCACTCGGGCAGCGGGCCGTCCAGCAGTGCGGGCTCGTGCTCGTGGATCCGCCGCAGCTCCGCCAGCGCGTCGGTGGGGACCATCATGGGCAGGGGCTCCCTTCGGGCCGGACGTCGACACACGAACTCCTGCACCGGGGCGGGCCGAGCCGTGGCGCAGGGCGAGTTCGTACATGTGGGAGCGGGACACCACTGCGGCGATGCCCGCGAGCAGCAGCACGGCCGCGACGGTGATCCGTCGTGACCAGCGGGAGGACTCCATCCCGATCAACCATTCCGGTGACCGAGGGACCTTCGCCGGGACGGAAACCACCCTGCGCTCCAGCGTGAGGGACACCCGTCGCCCAGTGGCTCTCCACAGCCGCGACCGTCTCCCAACGCAACCTTACGACCTGGGCGAGCACTCATCGGCGCAGATCGCGACCGCCCTGAACCACCTCGGCACGGCAGAGGTCACCGGCTCCCCGGTTCCCTCTCCCTCCCCTACCCCGGGCGGGTCGCGGACATGAAGCGGGCGGAGTAGTACGGCCCCTCGACGGGCTCGACGCGGATGTCCGTCCCCGACCGGGCGGCGTTGACCATCTTGCCGTCGCCGGCGTAGATGGTCACGTGGGAGGGGGCGGGGCCGCTGCCGGTGTCGTAGAAGAGCAGGTCGCCGGGGACGAGGGAGTCGAGGGCGACCGTCTCCCCGGCATCGACCTGGTCGGTGGTCACGCGCGGGATCCGCACCCCCGCGGCTTGCCAGGCCTTCATGACCAGGCCCGAGCAGTCGAACCCCTCGGGGCCCGTCCCGCCCCACACGTAGGGCTTGCCGACCTGTTCGAGGGCCCATTCGGCGGCGGTCCGGCCCTTCTCGCCGCCGGATCCGCTCACGGCGTGCCCTCCGTCCGCTGCGGTGTCGAACTCCTCGTACTCGGCGATGTTGGCCAGGACGTTCTCAACGTAGGTGTCCCAGGGGTTGTAGCGCGAGAGCGCGTCGGCGAGCTGTTCCTCGTGGGTGAAGTCCACCGTCGCCAGGGGGTGGCCGGTGCACAGTTCCGCGGCGGTGGAGGCGGTGGCGTCGTAGACGTTGTGCGGGTCGGCCTCGCCGTCCCCGTCGCCGTCCACTCCGTGCCCGGCCCACCACGTCGGCAGTAACTGGGTTACCCCCACCGCGGCGTCGTACTCCGTGTCACCGTCCCAACGTCCCTTGTCACTGTCCGTGTGGGCGGTGCGGTTGCCGCCAGCTCCGGTGCCGTCCAGCCTCGGTCCGACGACGGGCGGGTCGGTGTCCCCGTCGGGCGCGATGGTGTGGCCGGCGGCGTGGTCGGACTCCTCACGGCCGATGCCCGCCAGGACCGCCCAGCTCATCCCCGTGCAGTCCGGGTGCCGCTGCTCCAGGCCGCGGGCGGCGCGCCGGTAGGCGTCGAGGAGGACCGCGGGTATTCCGGGCACCTCCCCCGCCTGCGCCCGCGCGTCCTCGACGCGTTCGCGCTCGCCGCTCCCCGTCCCGACCGCGCCGAGCACCGCGACCAGCACCATGACGAGGGCGGTGGTCCCGACGACCGGTTTGAGCACCGGTCAGGCGAGGTCGACGAGCGGGCGGACACCGCAGTCGGGGTCGCCCGCCCTGCGCCAGACGGGGCGGGTGGGGCCGGGGTAGGCGAGCCGGGCGTGCGTGGTCACGTGGACCGGTACCCGGGGGCCGCCGTCCAGGACGCGGCACAGGCTGGTCAGGCGCCTGGGGCCGGGGACGACGAACAGGACCGGGGTGGCCAGCCGTGTCTCCACGGCGAGGTCGCGGTAGCGGCTGATCTTCTCGGTGAGGCGGACCAGCGGCTCGGTGCCGGTGTCGTACTCGACGAAGGCGTCCAGGGTGGTTCCGTCCTGGCGCCAGCGCAGGTAGCCGTCGGGGCAGACGCGGTGCCCCCAGGCGGTGCTACAGCGGGCCTCGGACCACCAGCGCTGGAGCGTGGCTCCGGGTGTGGCGCGGGCGGTGGTGGCGAAGCGCACGTAGGTCTGGGCCAGGCCGGTGGCGTGGCCGAGCCGGGTGGAGGCGCGCAGGCGCAGGTGGGTGTCGGGCCGGTAGCCGATCTGCTTCGGGGTGAGGCCGAGCCGGGTGGCGACGACCCTGGCGCCCTCGGGTCCGAGCGTCCAGTGGTGGGGCGCGTTCCAGCCGGGGTGGCGGGGTGTGAAGCGGTCGGCGAGGTCGTTCTCGGCGAATCCGAGCAGGCGGCGCTGGGCCGCGCGCGAGGCGGTGCCGGAGAAGAACAGTTCGCCGATCTGCGGGGTGGTCAGGACGCGGTGGAGGTGCAGGGTGTCCAGGATGCGCAGGTCGCGCTCGGTGAGTCGGATGGTGGCCATCAGCGGTGGTGCTCCTGTCGGCGCGGGTCGGTACGTCGGGTGCGTTCGGGCTGCGGGGCGAAGCGGCGGGCGGCCTTGCGGACCTGGCGTGCGCGGCCGTTGACGGGTTCGGGCAGGGGCTCGGTGCGCATGGTGGACGCGGGCAGTTCGGCGGCGCCGTGCAGGGTGCGCACGGCGGCCTGGTGGGGCCCCAGGTGGGAGAGGTCGTGGGCGTTCAGGTGCGGGAGCGTGTGCTGGGCGAGCGTGGCGGCGTCGTCCGGTGAGGTGGTGAAGAAGACCTTGGTGCGGCAGTTCGCGGCCACGGCGGCGCGGGTGGCGGGCGGGAGCTGGCCGAGTTCCTGGTGGGCGATGACCATGGCGGTGCGGTAGCCGCGGGCCTCGGCGAGCATGTCGGCGACCGAGCCGGGCAGGCGCAGGAAGTTCGCGGCCTCGTCCAGGTAGAGGCAGGTGTCCGGGCGCCGGTGCTCGGGCGTGGTGGCGCGGGCGGTGACGGCGTTCCAGGCGGCGGCCAGGACCAGGGTGCCGACGAGCGACGCGGTGTCCTCGCCCAGGCGGCCCTTGGGCAGGCGCATGAGGATCAGGCCGCCGTGGTCGAGCAGGTGGGGCAGGTCGACGGTGGAGGCCCCGGAGGCCAGGACGGACGCGGCCCAGGGGCGGAGCAGGATCGCGCGGAGCTTGTTCAGGAGCGGGTCGGTGGCGGCGGCGCGCATCTGCGGCGACTGGAGCGTGTACCAGTGCCAGAAGTCGTCGAGCGCGGTATCGGGGCGCTGTCCGGTGAGGACTCCCGCCCGGAAGGCGTCGTCGGCCAGGAGGCGCGGGATGTGCCCGATGGTCAGGCCGGGGTCCTGGGCCCGGGCGAGGGTCAGGGAGGTGGCCCTGAGGATGTCCTCGGTGCGCGGCCCCCAGGAGGAGGCGTGGATCCTGCGGAAGATGCCGGTGAGGGTGTCGGCGGCGTGCTCGGGGGTGCCGAGGCGCAGGACGTTGAGCCGGGGCGGCGGCGTCGGGTCGGCCGGGTCGAACACCACGGTGGCGTCGACGGAGCGTCTGGGCAGGCGGTCGAGGACGTCCAGGACGAGGTCGCCGCGCGGGTCGAGGAGCAGGGCGCTGCGTCCGGCCTCGGCGTCCTGGAGGACCATGCGCGCCAGGAGCGTGGACTTGCCGGAGCCGGTCTTGCCGATGACGTGGGTGTGCTGGCGGGCCTCCGCGATCCCCGTGGCGACGGGGCGGCGCGGGCCGGCGTCGGCCTCGCCCAGGACGCGGCCGGCGCGGGGTGCCCGCGGGTCGGGGGCGACGCGGCGGGCGCCCGCACGGGTGAGTCCGGGGACGGCCGCGTCGGTGGGCAGGTGGGCGATGGCGGCGAGTTCGGCGGTGCTGAGCAGGGAGCCTCGGGCCAGGTGGCGGCGGCCCGTCCACAGGCCGGGGAAGGGGGTCCACTGGCGGCGGAACCCGTTGAGGCCGGAGGTGTAGGCGGACAGGAAGGCGGTGATGCCCTTGGCACGGGCGCGCAGGCGTCCCGCCGCCGGGCGGCCGGGGTGCTCGGTGCTGGTCAGGACGATGACCTGGCAGGCCAGTCGGGGTGAGGCGGCCTTGGTGAGGATGGCGCGCACGTCGTCCGCGGTCCCGGGGTACAGGGTGGTGCGGCCGCCGCCGCGGAAGGGTGTGCCGGTCGCCAGGTGCGGGGTGCCGAGGCCGCGCAGGCGTGCGGCGGCGGTGCGGGCGCCGGCCGCCCGGCGCGGTCCGGCGGGGCGGGCGCAGACGCGGACCACGGCGTGCTGGCCCGGGGTGAGGTCGGAGAGTTCGCCGAACAGGTTGCGCAGGGGGTCGTCGGTGAAGCCGGTGCGGAGCGGGTACTGGTCGCCGCGGGCCAGCCGCTGCCAGCTCCCGGTGACGTGTTCGCCCCGCGGAATGGCGGCGGTGGCGCGGCGCAGGCGGGTGGTGGCGCCGGGCCAGTCGGCGGCCACGGCGCGGGCGAGGGCGTGGGCGTCGACGGTGCCCGGGACCCAGATCTGGATGCGCACCCCGTCGGCGGAGGCGACGTACTCCCAGGCCAGGTGGGGTGGGACGAGTCGGTGGGTCCAGCGCGGGCGCAGGAGTCCGAGGGTGTGGGTCCAGAAGGCGAGGGCGTGGTCGACGGTGGTCCGGGGCGGCGCGTGGATCTCCAGGGTGTGGGCCCCTCGGGAGAGGTAGGAGGTGCGCGCGAGGCGCAGGGCGATGACGGAGGCGGCCCACAGCAGCAGGGCGGCTCCGGCGGTGGCGGCAGCGGTGGCCGGGAACAGGGCGCTCATCGGTCTTCGCCTTCCAGGTGCGCGAGTTCGGCGGGGTCGGTGGTGATCAGCCGGTGTTCGACGGGTGAGGCGAGGGCGCGGAACACGGCGCGGTGGCGGCCGGCGGCCAGGAGGGCGCTGCCGCGTTCGGCGGTGGCGACGATCCGGCGCTCTCCCCGGGAGAGGTGGAAGGACTCGCACACGGCGTCGAGGTTCTGCGGGGCCTGGCGGAGCAGGATCTGGGTGGCGGCGTTGGCGGCGACGGCGCGGCCGAGGTCGGTGGCGAGCAGGTCGGCGACGTCCTGGGTGACGAGCGTGAGCCCGGTCCAGTGGCGGCGGGCGTTCTTGGCGAGGTCGAACAGGTAGCGGGCCCCGACCGGGTCGCGGAGCAGGGTCCAGCCCTCGTCGATGGTGATGAGCCGGGGTCTGCGGTCGGCGGGGTCGCGGGCGCGGCGCCACAGGGCGTCCAGGATCAGGAGCAGTCCGACGGTCTTGAGCTCCTCGGGCAGGTGGCGCAGTGAGACGACGGTGAGGTGGCCCGTGAGGCGGGCGGTGGTGGGTCCGTCGAACAGGCCCCGGCGGGAGCCGTGGGTGAAGGGGCCGAGCCTGGCGGCCAGGGTGTGTGCGGCGCCGGCCTGCTCGGCCGGGCCGGTCCAGTCGCGCAGGGCCGTGCCCAGGTCCGCCATGACCGGTGGTGTGCGGTGCCAGGTGGCGGGGTCGGGGGTGATGCCGCGTCCGGCGTAGGCGTCCAGGACGGCCCGGTCGAGGACGGCGCCCTCGTCCGCGGTGAGGGCGCCGACCATGGCGGTCACCAGGGTGTGCAGGAACAGGGCCCGGGCGGTGGGGGCCCGGTCCTCGGCGGCGGGCAGGTCGAAGGGGTTGAGGCGGCCCCCGGGCAGCCCGAGGCGGACGCGGTCGCCGCCGACGGCCTCGGCCAGGCGCCCGTACTCGTCGGCGGGGTCGATCACGCTCGCCTGCACACCGGTGTAGAGGGAGCGCAGGAGTTCGAGTTTGGCCAGGTAGGACTTTCCGGCGCCGCTGCGGGCGAGGATGACGGCGTTGCCGTTGTCCAGGCCGCCGTGGAAGCGGTCCCAGACCACCAGCCCGCCGGAGTGGGCGTTCTCCCCGTGGACGACGGCGGTGCGTCCGGCGCCGGCGGGGAGTTCGGCCCCGGCGAAGGGCATCAGCGCCGCGACGGCCTCGGTGTCCACGGTCCGCCCGGTGCGCAGGGTGTCGGTTCCCAGCGGCAGGGTGGAGCGCCATCCCTCCCAGGCGCGGTAGGTGGCGGGCGACAGGTCGACCAGGATCGATCCGGCCAGCGCCGCCAGGCGGCGCACGTCGGCGTCCAGCTCTTCCGGTGTGGGCGCGTGCACGGTGGCGTAGACGGCGAGCCGGAACAGGCGCGTCTCCCCCAGCGCCACGCGTTCGGCCAGGTCCGCGGCGTCCTCGGCCGCGGCGGTGCGCTGGGGGTCCTCCAGGCGTCCGTGGGCGGTGTCGGTGCGCCACGCCGATTCCAGGCGTGCGCGGCACCGGCGCAGGCGTCGGGCGGCGAGCGGTCCGGGCACCGGGGTGAGGTGGCAGGCCACGTCCACCCTGCCGGGGAAGGACAGGAGCGGGTCGGCCCATCCGGCGCGCACCTGGTGCGGGTAGCCGGTGACGACCATCGTCCGGGCGAACCAGCCGTCCGCGTCCAGGCGGCGCGGGCGCAGGCGGATCTCGGGTGCGGTCACCGGTGGGCCCCCTCGGTGCCGGCGGTGGGGAGGGACTCCCGGATGAGCCGTTCGGCGGTGGGTCCGTCGCAGGTCAGGGCGCGGACGTCGAGCGCCGCCAGGTGGGAGGCGGTGTCCTCGGCGCGGCGCAGGAGCGCCTCCCCCGCCCTCTCCGGGGCGCCGTCGGAGGTGAGGACGAGCAGGACGCTGTGGCGGGTGGGTTCGTGGCGGGCCTGCAGGTCGTCGAGGAACGCGGCGTGGGCCAGGGCCGCGCGGCGCAGCCCTGCGGGAAGCCTCGGGACGTCGCGGCGCAGCCGCCGGGCGTGCGGGGCCAGGTCCGTGGGGCGCCGCCGGACGAGGATCTGGACGGGTTCGGCCAGGGAGTCGAGCAGGGCGGCGAACGTGGCCAGAGTCCGGTCCTGCTCCTCCCCGGAGAGCAGGTGGAGCGGGACGCTGGTGCAGGCGAGGACGACGGCGGACCTGCCGCCCAGGTCCACCACCCCGTCGGCGCCGACCGCGGGCAGGGCCTCGTCCGCCCGCCGCGTCCGGGGGGCGGTCCTCCAGCGCAGGGCCGACCAGGCGAGGCGGTCGAGGCCGACGCCGTCCCTGCGGCCGCACGCCAGGGCCCAGGCGGGGCCGAGCAGTACGGCCGCCGCGATCCCCAGCAGCCACGCCGGCAGGTGTCCGGATCCGGCGGAGAACACGGCCCAGGAGGCCAGTGCCGCGGGGGCCATGAGCAGCAGTTGGCGCGCGGTGAGGTTCCACAGCACGGGTTCGGGGCGGTCGATGTCGGCGGGCACGCGTGCCCGCCAGGTGGAGGCGTCCTGGTCCATGGGGCCGTCCTTCGGTGTCGGTTCAGGTCTCGCGCCGCGGCCGGTGCCGGGGCGGAACGTGTCGGCGGTGCCCGGGCTCGGCCCGGGGCCGTGCCGGCCGGGCGTCGGGGTCCGGCGGGGTCCGCCCGCGCCGCGGCTCGGCGCCGCGGTCCCGTGGCGGCTCCGGCCGTGTGGCGGAGGCGTCGGCCCCGGTCGCGGGCGGTGTGCCCGGGCGGCGCGGGACGGCCCGGGGCGTCCCTCCCCGTCTGTCCGGCGGTCCTGCGGGCGGCGGTCCTGCGGGCGGCGGGGCCGGGGCGTTGCGGGGCCTCCGGTGCGCGGCCGCGTCCGCCGGCCCTCCCCGTCCCCGTGGCGGGGCGTGCGCGGGTCCCGGTGCGCTCCGGGAGGTGGGGGCGGCGGCTGGCCGGTGCGGCGCGGAGGACGCGGAGCCGGGGGAGGATCCGGAGTCCGGGGTGCCGAAGCGCCAGGTGCGCACGCGCCTGGGGAGGGCGGGGACGCCCGCCTCGGCGCGCGGGCGGCGCTCGACCGCCCGCAGGAGCGCGCCGGTCCGGCCGCCCGTGCTCCGGGCCGCGGCGGCGAGCGCCCCTCCCCCTCCGGTGGCGGCCGTGACCGCGACCAGGACCGCGGTCGAGGCCAGGGACCTGGCGGCGTCCGCCGCCGGAGACCTTCCGGCCGGCGGGGACCACACGGCCCTGTAGGCCCACACGGGGATGCGGATCTGGACGTAGACGAGCACCAGGAGCAGGAAGAGGTCGAAGAGGTCGGCCTCGCCGCGCACGATGTGCACGACCCCGAACAGCGCCCGGGTGTCGCCCTCGAAGAAGACGCGGGTCAGCGCCACGAACGCGATCGCCTGGGCGACCGGGACGAGGCACACCGCGGCCAGGGTCCGCCACCACATCTGCGCGACCCGGTTGGTCTGCGGCAGCCCGTGGAACATCAGCATGAGCGGGCCGCCGACCATCAGCAGGATCACGATGACCACGCGGACGATCTCCACGACCACCCACAGCACGAGCAGGACCACGAGGACCAGCAGGAACAGCACCACCGCCGAGGTCTCGTCGGCGAGGAAGGGGGTGGACCTGCTGCTCAGGTGGCGGGCGGCGGCGCCGGCGTCGATGCCGTCGTCGCCGACGGCCCGGGCGACGGCGGTGGAGGCCTCCGCCACCAGGCCCACCACGTTCAGCGACGCGTTGGAGGCGACGAACCCCACCACTAGGCGCGGCAGGACCTCCCTGGCCCCGTACTGGGCCTGGACGCTGTGGTGTGCCATGAGGACGAACCCGGCGGCGAGGACGAGGAGCAGGTAGAGGGCGTTGGCGGTGGCGGACACGCCCTCCCACACGGCGGTCACCCCCGCGGTCGGCCCGGGGGTCGCGAACAGCTTTCCCGCGACCCAGCCCAGCAGGGGGTCCAGGACGCCGACGACCAGCCCGTGGAACCACTGGGTGATGTGGCAGGAGACCTCGAGGGCACCGCAGTCGAAGACCTCCGCGTAGGTCTGCTCCGTGGCGGCGTCCCCGTGCTCCTCCGGCTCCCCCGGCCTCCCCGGCGCCCCCGTCACGCGTCGTAGCCGTTGACGTAGTCCAGGGCCAGGAGGATCACCTCGCCGGAGAAGGCGACGAGGTAGCCCATGCCCGCGCCGGCGAAGGCGCGCTTGGACTTGTCGATCTCCCCCGGCTCGCCGCCCGCCAGGATCCAGCGCAGACCGGCGACCACGGTGAACAGGACGGCGAAGGAGACGGCGATGCTCTGCCCCACCCGGGTCAGGCGCCGGACGACCTCGTTGATGTGGACGGTGTAGGCCTCCACCTCGGCCGCGGCCGGGTCGCCGCCGAGGGCGACGAGCGCCAGAGCCGCTCCCGCCGCGAGGACGCAGGTCCGTGCCGCCGGCAGGCGCCGCGTCCGTCCCGTACCGCGCGAATCCCCCATCCCGCCCCCTTCCGCTCGCCTACTGGGAAAGAAGCCGGTGGAGGGGCGGGATTGGACCGGGTCAAGGCTTTCCTTTACCCGGTCCGGACCCTCAGGCCGGCGCCGGGACCGGCGAGCGGGCGGCGACCCGGCCGGAGCGGACCGCGTCCGCCAGGCGCTTCTCGGCGCGGGAGCGCCGCTTGGCGAGCTTCCAGTACGCGGTCCCCCGTTCTCTCGCCAACCGGGTCAGCGGGACGCCCTCCAGCCGGGTGAGGCCGATGACGCACGCCTCCGACTCGCTGAGCACGCCCTGGCGGACGGCGTCCCGGAGCACCAGGTCGGGGCTCCCGGGCGGCCGGGGCGCGAGGGCGCCCCGCTCGGGCCCCTCCCCCGCCACCGGGTGGGCGAGGGCGTCACGGCGCGCCCGCAGGCCGGCCCGCTGGGCTCGGCAGCGCAGCATCCACGGCAGCCGGTACCAGCCGGTGTCGATCTCGTGGACGGCGGCGATGAAACCCGCCAGGACCTCCCCCTGGACGTCCTCGGCCGCGCGGCCGTCCAGGCCCTCGCACAGCCGCCGCGCGCACGCCTTCAACCCGGGCACGGCCAGGCCGACGGCGGCGACCATCCACTCCTCCGACAGGCGGGCGTCGGTGATCACCCGCCGCCAGACGGCGTCGCGCACCTGGCGCGCGACCGCGCCCGAGAGCAGGGCCTCGCGCACCTCCAGCAGCGTCGCGGGGCGCGGGTCGGTGAACGGTTCGAGCAGGGCGGCGAGTTCTCGCGGGTCCAGGTCCGAACGCAGGAACTCGCGCTCGGCGGTGTGCAGCGGTCCGGTCCACATGGTGTGTCTCCCTCGGTGGGCGGTCGGGACCAGGCCACGAAAGGAGGGGCCGCCCACGCGGGGCCGGCACCGGTCCCGCCGGGCGCACGCGCAGCGCGCACAGCGGTCCCGCCGACCGCTGACACGGGGCCGACCGGGGGCGCACAGAGCCGCGTCGGGCGCCCGTACGGCGGGGAGGCGGCCGGGCCCCGTGACCGCCTCGGTGCGGGGGCTGTGGGCGGGGCGGCCGGGACCGCGCCCGCCGACGGCGGCCGGGGCGACCGGAGTTGGGCAGAACGTGGCCGGGTCTCCCGGAACCCGTGACCGGGGAGCGCGCACGCCCCTCCCGGGCCGGCCCCGTCCGGCCCGGGGCGTGCGGGACCCGGGGTGTTTGCCGTACCCGGACGATCCATGGAACCGGCGGGGACCGCGACCGGGTAAGCCTGGTCCCATGGAAAACCACGACGACCGCATCCGGGTGCGCGGAGCCCGCATCCACAACCTGAAAAACGTGGACGCGGAGCTGCCCCGCGACGCGCTGGTGGCCTTCACCGGCGTCTCGGGGTCGGGCAAGTCCTCGCTGGCCTTCGGGACGCTGTACGCCGAGTCCCAGCACCGGTACCTGGAGTCCGTGGCGCCGTACGCGCGGCGCCTGCTCCAACAGCTCCCGGCCCCGGAGGTGGACGACATCACCGGCATGCCCCCGGCCGTGGCCCTGGCCCAGCCGCGCACCGCGCCGTCGGTCCGGTCCACCGTGGGCACCCTCACCACGGTCTCCAACACGCTGCGCATGCTGTTCTCCCGCGCCGGGACCTACCCGCCCGGCGCGGACCGCCTGGACTCGGACTCCTTCTCCCCCAACACCGTGGCCGGAGCCTGCCCCGTCTGCCACGGGGAGGGGGTCGAGCACGAGGTCACCGAGGAGTCGCTGGTGCCCGACCCCTCGCTGAGCATCGCCGACGGCGCCGTCGCCTCCTGGCCGGGGGCCTGGCAGGGCAAGAACCTGCGCGACATCCTCGACACCCTCGGGTACGACATCCACCGGCCCTGGCGGGAGCTGTCCCGGGAGGAGCGCGAGTGGATCCTGTTCACCGAGGAGCAGCCGGTGGTGACCGTCCACCCGGTCCGGGAGGCGGGCCGCGTGCACCGCAGCTACCAGGGCGAGTACAGCAGCGCCCGGCGTCTGGTGCTCAAGGCGTACGCCTCCTCGGCCAGCGAGGCGCGGCGCCGCCGGGCGGCGGGGTTCATGGTCGACCGGACCTGTCCCGAGTGCGGCGGGAGGCGGCTGCGCCGGGAGGCGCTGCGGGTCACCTTCGCGGGCCGCACCATCACCGAGGTGGCGGGGCTGCCCCTGACCGAGCTGGCCGCCCTGCTGCGCCCCTGGCGGGAGGACGCCGGCGCCGCCGGGGCGCTGGCCGGGGAGATCACCGGCCGGGTCGAGGTGCTGGAGGAACTGGGGCTGGGCTACCTGAGCGTGGACCGCCCGGTCCCGACCCTGTCCACCGGCGAGTTCCAGCGGATCCGGCTGGCCACCCAGCTGGGCACGGGCCTGTTCGGCGTGGTCTACGTCCTGGACGAGCCCTCGGCGGGCCTGCACCCGGCCGACTGCGAGGCGCTGTCGGGGATCCTGCGGCGCCTGCGGGACGGGGGCAACACCGTGTGCTTCGTCGAGCACGACCTGGACATCGTGCGCGGGGCCGACTGGATCGTGGACGTGGGCCCGGAGGCCGGCGAGCGCGGCGGGAGGGTCCTCTACAGCGGTCCGGTGGCGGGGCTGCGCGACGTCCCGGAGTCGGTGACCCGCCGCTACCTGTTCCACGACGCCCTGCCGGAGAGGCGCCCCCACACGCCCCGCGGACACCTGGAACTGCGCGGGGTCACCCGCAACAACCTCAGGGGGCTGGACGCCGACGTCCCCCTGGGGGTGTTCACCGCCGTCACCGGGGTCTCCGGTTCGGGCAAGTCCACCCTGCTGGCGGCGGTCGCGGACCGCGCCGCCGGGCACGGGCGGGTGGTGTGGGTCAGCCAGCAGCCGATCGGGCGGACCCCGCGCTCCAACCTGGCCACCTACACCGGGCTCTTCGACACGGTGCGCAAGCTCTTCGCCGCCACCGAGGAGGCGCGGGCCCTGGACTACGGGCCGGGCCGGTTCTCCTTCAACGTCGTGGGCGGACGCTGCCCGACCTGTGAGGGGGAGGGGTTCGTGTCGGTGGAGCTGCTGTTCCTGCCCACCGCCTACGCCCCGTGCCCGGCCTGCGGCGGGTCCCGCTACAACGAGGACACCCTCCGGGTGCGGTACCGGGGGCGCACGGTGGCGGACGTGCTGGCCATGTCGGTCGAGGAGGCGGAGGGCTTCTTCACCGGGGAGCCGTCGGTGCGGCGGTCGCTGCAGACCCTGGCCGGGGTCGGGCTGGGCTACCTGCGCCTGGGCCAGCCGGCCACCGAGCTCTCCGGCGGCGAGGCGCAGAGGATCAAACTGGCCACCGAGCTCCAGCGCCGCCGGGTCGCCGACTCCGTCTACCTGCTCGACGAGCCCACCACCGGGCTCCACCCGTACGACACCGACGTGCTGATGGGCCGCCTGCACGACCTGGTCGGGGCCGGCGCCACCGTCGTGGCGGCCGAGCACGACATGCGGGTCGTGGCCACCGCCGACCACGTCATCGACCTGGGCCCGGGCGGCGGCTCCGAGGGCGGCCGGATCGTCGCCCAGGGGGATCCGTCGAGGATCGCCGCCGCCCCGGACAGCCGGACCGGCGCCTATCTGAAGGGGCTGCTCTGACGCGCCGCGCGCTCCGCCTGTAGCCGTTCGGCGAGCCCGCACATCCGGGCGTGCTCGCCGCGCGGCCCGGAACCCTGTCGGGAGGTCTGGGCGCCGTGGTGGCTGCACCGGTCCGGGGTGACCGCGCGCCTCCAGGTGGAGGAGGCCGTCGCGGGGGGCGGCTCCGGCGGGGCGGCCCGACGCCCGCCTCCCGACCGGAAACGGAAAGGGGAATGCGCACAGCGTTTCCCTTCCCCAGGGCCATGCATTTCTTCCCGAAGACGCTCCCATTGCCTTCTTTGTCGCCGCCCGGGCCATTTTTTGCCGACCGTCCCGAATTCCCGGCGTGGCCGACACCGCCTGCGGGAACGCTGCCCCCATGCCGAAAAGCGCAGTCTCCGGTCCGGCCGCGGGCAAGGGAACTCCCGTGGACGTCGCGGCCCCGCGAATGGAACTGCGCCGCCGCGCCGACGGGGAGGCGCGGTGCGACGCGGGCGTCTGCTCCACGGACGCCTCCGACCGCCGCCGGGTCCCCCTCGGGGCCATGGTGCGCGGCGACGCGGGGACCGCGGCGGAGGCCGTCTCCGTCGGCGCCCGGTTCGGCGCCTCCATTCTCTCCCGGGGCGGGGGAACCGGCTCGGGAGGGCAGGACACCGGCGCTCCGGTCGTCCCCGACGGGACGCGGCGCCGGGCCGGGCCCGCGTCCGGCGGGGAGCCGGAGGCGTCCCTCCCGGCCGCCGTGCCCGGCGCGGCGGCCGGCTCCCGGTACCGCGCACGGCGGCGGGCCTGACCGGCGCCCGCGCGCCACCGGTCCGCACGGTCGCGGCACCTGTCCCACCACGAGGAAGACGAGGGAACCCATGGCGGTCAAGGTCTCGGACCACGTCCTGCAGCGATTGCGCGAATGGGGCGTCGAGCACGTCTTCTCCTACGCCGGCGACGGCATCAACGGCCTGCTCGCCGCCTGGGGGCGCGCGGAGAACGACCCGAAGTTCGTCCAGGCCCGGCACGAGGAGATGGCCGCCTTCGAGGCGGTCGGCTACGCGAAGTTCTCCGGCAGGGTCGGCGTCTGCGCGGCGACCTCGGGGCCCGGCGCCGTCCACCTGCTCAACGGCCTCTACGACGCCAAGCTCGACCACGTCCCCGTGGTGGCGATCGTGGGGCAGACCAACAGGAGCGCCATGGGCGGCTCCTACCAGCAGGAGGTCGACCTCCTGAGCCTCTACAAGGACGTGGCCTCGGACTACTGCGCGATGGTGACCGTCCCAGAGCAGCTGCCCAACGTCATCGACAGGGCGATGCGCACCGCGTACGCGAGGAGGACGGTGACCGCCGTCATCATCCCCGCCGACGTGCAGGAACTGGACTACTCGCCGCCGACCCACGAGTTCAAGATGGTCCCGTCCAGCCTCGGCCTGTCCGCCCCCGTCCCCGTCCCGAGGCCCGCAGACCTCTCCCGGGCCGCGCAGGTGCTCAACGCGGGGGAACGGATCGCCGTCCTGGTCGGCCAGGGGGCCGCGGGCGCGCGGGCCGAGGTCGTCGCGCTCGCGGAGCGCCTGGACGCCGGGGTGGCCAAGGCCCTGCTGGGCAAGGACGTCCTGCCCGACGACCTGCCGTACGTGACGGGCTCGATCGGTCTCCTCGGCACCCGGGCCTCCTACGAGCTCATGCGGGACTGCGACACCCTGCTGGTGGTGGGGTCCAGCTTCCCCTACTCGCAGTTCCTCCCGGATTTCGACCAGGCGCGCGCGGTGCAGATCGACATCGACCCGCACATGATCGGCCTGCGCTACCCGTTCGAGGTCAACCTCGTCGGGGACGCCAAGGAGACCCTCGCCGCCCTGCTCCCCCAGCTCAAACGCGACAGGAAGCGCAAGGCCTGGCGCAGGAAGGTCGAGAAGGACACGGCGCGCTGGTGGGAGGTCATGCAGCGCCGGGCCGCCGTGGAGGCCGATCCCATCAACCCCGAGTACGTCGTGCACGCCCTGGACGCGCTCCTGCCGGACGACGTGATCCTGACGGCCGACTCGGGTTCGGCGGCGAACTGGTACGCGCGCCACCTCCGGATACGCGGAACCATGCGGGGGTCCCTGTCGGGCACGCTCGCGACCATGGGGCCGGGGGTCCCCTACGCCATCGGCGCCAAGTTCGCCCATCCGGACCGGCCCGTCGTGGCGCTCGTGGGCGACGGGGCCATGCAGATGAACGGCATGGCCGAACTCGTCACCGCGGCCAAGTACCGGCAGGAGTGGAAGGACCCCAGGCTGGTCGTGGCCGTCCTCAACAACCACGACCTCAACCAGGTCACGTGGGAGATGCGCGCCATGTCCGGGGCGCCGCAGTTCCTGCCCTCGCAGTCCCTGCCCGACGTGCCCTACGCCGACTTCGCGCGCCTGATCGGCCTCGACGGGGTGCGCGTGGAGAGGCCGGAGGACGTCCAGGGCGCCTGGCACAGGGCACTGGGCGCGGACCGGCCCTTCGTCATCGACTTCCGCACCGACCCCGACGTCCCCCCGATCCCGCCGCACGCCACCCTCGAGCAGATCGAGGCCGCGGCCTCGGCGGTCCTCCAAGGGGACAGCGAGAGCGCCGGCATCGTCAGGCAAGGGGTCAAGGCCAAGATCCAGGACTTCCTCCCGGGCCGGGGGCGCCACCACAAGCGCGGCTGAACGCCGGGGGCCGGACCGGGTGCGGGGGACCGCCGTGCCGGACGCGGCGCCCGGGACGAGGAGGACCATGGGGGACGCACACGGAAGGCCCGCGCCGCAGACCCTGCGGGACTACGCGCTGCTCGCGGACGGCGAACGCGGGGCCCTCATCGGCCTGCACGGGGAGATCGTCTGGATGTGCGCCCCGCGCTGGGACTCCGGCGCGGTCTTCGGCGACCTCGTCGGAGGGCCCGGCCACTACACGGTCGCCCCGCGGGGGCGCTTCGTCGGCGGCGGCCACTACGAGCCCGGCACACTGGTCTGGCGCAGCCGCTGGACCACCTCGGGGGCATCACCGAGTGCCGTGAGGCGCTGGCGTTCCCGGGCGACCCGCACCGGGCCGTGCTGCTGCGGCGCATCACGGCCGTGCAGGGGGACGCCCGCCTCGACCTGCGGCTCGAGCCCGCGGCCGACTTCGGCCGGAGCGGCGCGCCCTCGTTCCACCTGGAGGAGGGCGTGTGGACGGCGCGGTCGGGCGACCTGCGCCTGCGGTGGAGCGGGGCGCCCTCCGCGCACCCCGTGCCACGCAGCGGGGAGCCCACCGGCCTCGCGGCCGAGGTCTCCCTCGCGGCCGGCGAACACCACGACCTGGTGCTGGAGATCGCCGACGGCCCCCTCGGCGCCGTGGTTGACGCCTCCCGCGCGTGGGAGGCGACGACGGCCGAGTGGTCCAGGACGGTCCCCGCCCTGGACCACGGCCTCGCCCCGCGGGACTCCCGGCACGCCTACGCGGTCCTGCGGGGGCTGACCAGCGGCACAGGGGGGATGGTGGCCGCGGCCACCACCAGCCTCCCCGAGCGCGCCAGGACCGGGCGCAACTACGACTACCGGTACGTCTGGATCCGGGACCAGTGCTACGCGGGCCTGGCCGCGGCTGCGGCGGGGAGCTTCCCCCTCCTGGACTGCGCGGTGGGCTTCGTCTCGGCGCGGCTGCTCGAGGACGGCCCGCACATGGCCCCGGCCTACACCGTCGCCGGGGAGCGGATACCCGACCAGGAGACGCTCGGCCTGGAGGGGTACCCGGGCGGTTTCGACCGTGTCGGCAACTGGGTGAACCGGCAGTTCCAGCTCGACGCCTTCGGCGAGGCGCTGATCCTGCTGGCCACCGCCCACCGGCACGGGCGGCTGGAACCGGAGGGGTGGCGCGCAGCGGACGCCGCGGTCGGCGCCGTCGCCCGGTACAGGAGGAGGCCGGACGCCGGCATCTGGGAGATCGGCGACCGGGCGTGGACCCACAGCAGGCTCACCTGCGCGGCCGGGCTCCGGGCCCTGGCCGGCGCGGCCCCCACCGCGGGCCGCGTGAACGAGTGGACACGCCTGGCCGACGCCATGGTCGCCGAGACCGCCGCCACCAGCCTGCACCCCGGCGGCCGGTGGCAGCGCAGCCCCGAGGACCCGGGGCTGGACGCCTCCCTGCTCCTACCCCCGCTCCGCGGCGCCCTTCCGGCCGGGGACCCGCGGACGGTGAACACCCTGCGGGCCTTCGTCCGCGAACTCACCCACGACCACTACGCGTACCGCTTCCGGCACGACGGGCGCCCACTGGAGGAGGCCGAGGGGGCCTTCCTGCTGTGCGGGTTCGTGACGGCCCTGGCCGAGCACCAGCAGGGCAACCACGGCGAGGCACTGCGCTGGTTCGAGCGCAACCGCGCCGCCTGCGGGCCGCCCGGGCTGTTCGCCGAGGAGTACGACATCGGCCAGCGCCAGATGCGGGGGAACCTCCCCCAGGCGTTCGTGCACGCGCTGATGCTGGAGTCCGCCGTCCGGCTGGCCGCCCCCGCCGGGTCCGACCGGGTGTTCCACTGAGGGGTGCGCCGCGCGCCCGCCCGGCACTCCGGACGGCCCGGGGACGGAGGGGGACCGGGGCCGGCCCGGGCGGTCCCCCGGGGGCCGGGTCAGCGGGTGGCCGGGGGCTCCTCGGTGGAGAGCCGTTCCTGGTCGGCCGCCCAGGAGGCCAGCAGCTTGAGCCCGTCGGCCGCCGGTGAGTCGGCCGGCGCGGTGTAGACGTTCAGCTGCAGGCCCGGCTCGGCGGGGAGTTCCATCGCCTCGAAGTCGAGTTCGAGCAGGCCGACGGCCGGGTGGAAGAGCCGTTTGCGCCCGGAGCGGTGGAAGCGCACGTCCTGGGACGCCCATCTCTGCCGGAACAGCTCGCTGCGGGTCGAGAGTTCGCCGACCAGGGCGATGAGCGACTTGTCGTGCGGGTTGCGGCCCGCCTCCAGGCGCAGCATCGCGGCCGCGTCGCGGACGACCTGGTCGTAGTCGACGAAGAACTCCCGGGCCGCCTCCGGCTGGAGGTAGACGAACCTGGCGGTGTTCGCCGGACGCCGCGGGTCCGCGAGCACGGGGGCGTAGAGGGCCCGGGCGAGCCGGTTCATGGCCAGCACGTCGTGGCGGCCGTTGCGGATCCAGGCCGGGGCGTCGGCGATCGCGTCGAGGACCTGTCGCAGCGCCGGTCGGACGGTCGCGGGGGCGCTGCGCCCGCGGCGCCCGCTCCGCGCGCCCGACTCCCGCGCGAGGGAGAAGAGGTGTTCGCGTTCGGCCTCGTCCAGCTGCAGCGCCGAGGCCAGGGCCTCGAGCACGCCCTCGGAGGCGCCGGCCAGGCTGCCGCGCTCCATGCGCACGTAGTAGTCCACCGAGACCCCGGCGAGCATCGCCACCTCCTCGCGGCGCAGCCCCTTGACCCGGCGGTTGCCCCCGTACGCCGGAAGGCCCGCCTGCCGCGGGGTGATGCGCGCCCGCCGCGAACTCAGGAATTCGCGGATCTCACTGCGCAGGTCCATCGTCGCCATGCCCCCACGGTAGGCGCACCGCCCGCGGCGTGGGAGGTACTGCCGTTACCCGGGACGGCCGCGGGACGGGGGCGCGCCCGGCGGGGACGCGCCGGTCCGGCCGCCGGATCCGGTGCGTGGGGGGCACTGCGGGTACCCGTATCACCAGGTACTCCTCCGCAGGTCACCCCTGATCTAGCGTGGCGTACATGAGCATTCCGAGCGTCACTCTCAACAACGGCGTGGACATGCCGGTCCTCGGTTTCGGCGTCTACCAGACCCCGCCGGAGCAGACGATCACGGCCGTGGAGGCCGCCCTGTCCACGGGCTACCGGCACATCGACACCGCCGCGGCCTACGGGAACGAGCGCGAGGTGGGCGAGGCGGTGCGCCGCTCCGGTCTGGCGCGCGACGAGGTCTTCCTCGAGACCAAGGTCTGGATCACCGACTACGGCTACGACGAGACCCTGCACGCCTTCGACAAGTCCGCCGGCAAGCTCGGCGTCGAGCAGCTGGACCTGCTGATCCTGCACCAGGCGCTGCCCGGCGAGTTCGAGCTGACCGTCCAGGCCTACAAGGCCCTGGAGAAGCTCCACGCCGACGGCAGGGTGCGCGCGATCGGCGTCTCCAACTTCATGCCCGACCACCTCGACCGGCTGCTCTCCGGGGCCGGGACCGTGCCCGCGGTCAACCAGATCGAGGTCCACCCCTACTTCCGGCAGTCGGAGCTGCTGGAGTACGACCGCGAGCGCGGCATCCTCAACCAGGCCTGGTCGCCGATCGGGGGCATCACGTTCTACCGCGACGGGTCGAAGGGCTCCACCCTGGAGGACCCGGTGATCGGGAAGATCGCGGACGCGCACGGCAGGACACCCGCACAGGTGATGCTGCGCTGGCACATCCAGCAGGGCCGCCAGGTCATCCCCAAGTCGGTGACGCCGTCCCGGATCGCGGAGAACTTCGACGTGTTCGACTTCGAGCTCACCGGCGAGCAGCTCGCCGCCGTCGACGCGCTGGACACCGGCATCCGCGGCGGCCCCGAGGCCGCCGACATCACCCGCGAGAACTTCGGCATCGAGATCCCCGAGGCCTGAGGAGGCCGTCATGCACACGCGCACGCTCGGACAGGGCCTGGAGGTCTCCGCCGTCGGCCTCGGCTGCATGGGCATGTCCCAGAGCTACGGGCCCAACCCGGGGGACCGCGACGAGATGGTCGGCGTGATCCGCCACGCCGTGGAGGAGGAGGGTGTCACCTTCTTCGACACCGCCGAGGTCTACGGGCCCTACGCCAACGAGGAACTCGTCGGCGAGGCCCTGGCGCCCCTGCGCGACCGGGTCGTGATCGCCACCAAGTTCGGCTGGGACATCCAGGACGGCAGGATGGTCGGGACCGACTCCCGGCCCGAGCAGATCAGACGCGTCGCGGACGCGTCGCTGCGGCGGCTGGGCACCGACGTGATCGACCTCTTCTACCAGCACCGGGTCGACCCCGACGTGCCGATCGAGGACGTCGCTGGGACGGTCGGCGAACTCGTCGCGGCCGGCAAGGTCCGCCACTTCGGACTGTCCGAGGCGGGCGCCGGGACGATCCGGCGGGCCCACGCGGTCCACCCCGTCACGGCGGTGCAGAGCGAGTACTCGCTGTGGACCCGCGACCCCGAGCCGGAGGTGCTGCCGGCCTGCGGCGGACTCGGCATCGGGTTCGTCCCGTTCAGCCCGCTCGGCAAGGGCTTCCTGACGGGGACCGTGGGTTCCTCGACCGAGTTCGCCGAGGGCGACATCCGCTCCACCATCCCCCGGTTCGACGCCGGCAACATCGACGCCAACGGGGCGCTGGTGGGGCACGTCCGCGCCCTCGCCGAGGCGAAGGGGGCCACGGCGGGCCAGGTCTCGCTCGCCTGGCTGCTCGCCCAGCACCCGTGGATCGTGCCGATCCCCGGCACGCGCCGACGGGGCCGGGTTGCGGAGAACTCCGGGGCCACCCGGATCGCGCTCTCCGCCGACGAGGTCGCCGACCTGGACGCACTCGCCGCACGGGTGGGCGTCCGGGGGGACCGGTACAACGCCCGGGGGATGGCGATGGTCGGACTCTGACACGCCCGTGGTCGGGCCGGCCGGAACCCCGGTCGCCCGACCGCCGCGTGGTGGCCGGTCCGCGCGGTTCGGCGCTCCCGGCGGGCTCCGTGGCCGGGTCCGGACACGTCCCGCCCTCGCGCGCCGCCGTCCGCCTCCGGTAGCGTCGGCCCGGTCACCCTTCGGGCGAACAGGAAGGCGCGAGCGAAGATCGAGGCACTGGCCCTGAGCGTTCTGGCTTCGTCTTTCCGGAGCCGTCACAGCTGGCGGAGCCTGCCCGGAAACTCGCCCTCCACCTCGGCCCCGCCACGCTCCTCCAGTTCCTCCTGGTCATCGCCGCGGGCGTGTTCACCTGCAAGGTCGCCGCGGGAACCGCTGACCTCCTCGTGAGGGTCCTGACCCACAAGGCCGCGCAGAGGTGGGCCGGGCTGGAGCGGTCGGAACCCCGGCGCGGCCCGGCCGGGACGGGGCCTCCCGCCGCGGAGCCCCTCATCAGCCGGAACGAGTTCCACGGCGACGGAGCGGGCACCGTCGTCCAGGCCGGACGGATAGGCGAGCTGCACATCCACTCCCCCGTACACGGTGGCGCCGGGACAGCTGCCGGGGACGGCGACGGCTGAAAGGTCGGGCCCGTGCGCCCCGCCGGCGGCGGGGTACGCCCGGACGCGTCCACGGGCGCGGCGGAACCGCACCGGCTACACTCCCCGCGTGCGCAGCGTGTTCGTCTTCCCCCCGGGCGAGCGGTCCGCGACCGCCGCCCTCCTGGACCGGAGCGTGCCCGGGCAGCGCGAGCCGTGGATCCTCGACGGCGCCCTCTACATCGACATCGACGACGAGGAGACGGGCCACCTGTTCTCCGACTGGGACCCCGACGACGTGGCGGTCCTCGAAGCGGTCGTCGGGCGCCGCCCCGCCTGGGCGGTGCAGATCGACGTCTCCGGGCGCGTGGACGGCATCGCGGAGGTCCACCGGGCCGTCGCACTGCTCCTCGCGCACGGCGGTGTGGCGGTCGACGACCACTCCGCCCACCCGTGGACTCTGCAGGAGATCGAGGCCGGGGCGGTGGTCGACGGCCGCCGCTTCTTCCGCCCCCGCTTCACCCCTCCCGGTTGGCACGGGCGATGAGCGCTTCGCTGCTTCCGCTCCCCGATTCGGAGGACCCCGTTCTCAGCTGCGCCAGGACCGGGCGGCAACGTCTCTGAAGCCGGCCGGCCTCGAACGGTCGCCTTCGATCAGGTCCACGACATCCAGAGCCTGCTCACCCGTCTTCCCGAGGAATTCCCTGCACAGAACCAGGATCCCTCTCCTGGCGCTATCCCTGCGCCTCTGCACCAGGTCGAGATCTCCTCGGCCGATGACATCACCAAAGATCAAGCGAAAGATGCGAACTAAACAGGCACTCAGGTCACAGGTTCGCCGCCGTTGCCACTAAGAATATCCACCACCCTCCACAAACCCATCACCTCCGAAAAAAGGTGACCAAAAAGAAGATCTCATCAAGCCAATCAATAAAGAAGCCCTTTCCCCTTACAACATCCCACTCTGCGGCCAAAAAAAGAGCATCGACAGACCACAGGCCAGAGCCGGGCGAACTCATGGAATCAAACAGGGTCAACACATCCACAATTCCTTGCTCAACCCCATCCGGAAAACCTTCGCCTTGAATATTATATTTCACTGCATTATAAAGGTCGCCGATCTGCAGAGCAATCTCATCTACATGAAACCCGGTTCGCTCAATCCAAGAAACTTGACGCTCCGCATCCCAGGATGCTACTTTAATTGCAAAGATCAGACCACTCAGATGTGGCGTCGAGTACATTACCGATCACCTCGGCAAATCCGTCCAACGAAAACCATCGTTGCGAATCACTCTCCAGTATGCACTTGGCCCATAATGGCCTCCGCCAGGATGCCGACGAATCATACTTCCAGTAGTAACACCACGATCATCGTACTCACGGTAAAGCCAACCTTGACCAGCATGGTCACCCCGACCAAGGCCTTCGTGACGCCAGTTCGGGTTAGTTCCCACTGATGCACGAACGCCATTTGGAATAGCTCCACAGATGGACTCAGGGTTTTCATAGATGGCACGGACATTTTGAATTGAACCTAGAGGCCCAGCTTGGTCTCGAAGTTCCTCCGACAATCTCGCACCGTTGGCGGCGCTCGATGCTCCTCCAGGGCCACCACAGTTGTGGTTGAGGACGTTCAGGTCCCCGGCAGCCACGTGGAACGTGTGGACGCCCTGGACGGTCAGGTTATGGACCGTCGCAGGCTGGATCCAGGCCTGGACCGCGGAGACCTGTACCCAGGTGCCGGACGAGGTCTGCAACCACATCCCCGGAGCCAGATCAATTGCGTCGACCCACTGCTCCAGGTCGGGCACCCAGAACGGGTGCCCGTCGGTCGCGATGATCACGTCACCAGCGGCAACCGGCCCTGGAATCCCCGACTGTCCGACCTGCTCACCTGCGTTGTCGGAACCGTTGTCCTCATCAGCCGCTTCGCGCTCGGTGGTCGGGTCCACCGTGATCTGCACCAGGTGCTTGGCACCCGACCCGACGATGGTGGCCAGCACCGTCCGCGCGGTCCGCTCACCGGTCTCCGGGTCGGTCGCCAACACCTTCTCGCCGACATCGACCTCTTCGATGGGTCTGGTCGACCCGTCGGCCATCAGCACCCGCGTACCGGGCACGAAGCTGTTACCGGGTGCGCAGAGGTTGTCGATCTTGCCCGCCAGGCCACCCACGAACATCGACGCGACGTTCAGCGCCGTCTCACCGCACGCCCCCAGATCACCCGTGGTGAAGCACTCCAGGCCGGCCGTGATCCCCAGCTCGTCCGCCACCAGCTGCGCCAGCCCCGCCGCTGCGGCGGCGATCAGCTTGTTGCGGGCCTCGACCTTCTCCTGCGCTCGGCGCCTCGGGGAACGCCGGATCCCGGATCCGCCGGGTCAGCGATCGGGGACCGGAGGGGGTGGGCCGCCGTCCCGCTCCGGGGACGGCGGCCCTGCGCTCACGCCTCCTGGTTGATGCGGGCGATGAGGGCTTCGAGCTCCTCGCGCCCCACCGGCCCGAAGGACGCGAGGCGGCCCAGCGGGATCGAGGCCATCATCCGCACCATGTCCATGCCCAGCGCGGAGGAGTCGCCGGAGGCCAGCGGCGAGGAGGAGAGGGCCTCTCCGAGCACGGCCGCCGCCTTCGGATCGGCCATGACCTCGCCCAGCGTCGAGTCGAGCGTCACGGGAAGCCGCAGCTCGTCGCCCTCGACGGTGACCGCGACCTCGGCCCTCAGGTCGCGGCTCGAAGCACCGGCCGACACCGTGTACTCGCCGCCCTCGACCACCCAGCGGTCGACCCGCACCTCCCAGTACGCCAGGTCCTCACGGGCCAGGAGCACGGAGACCCGCTCGCTCTGTCCGGGCTCCAGGGTCACGCCGGCGAAGCCCTTCAGCTCGCGGGGCGCCCGCGACACGGCCGAGTCGGGCTTGGAGACGTAGAACTGCACGACCTCGCGCCCGGCCCGGTCGCCGGTGTTGGTCACGGTCAGGCTCGCCGTGACGCCGGTCCCGTCCTGCTCCAGCCGCAGGTCGGAGTAGGCGAAGCTGGTGTAGGACAGCCCGTGCCCGAAGGGGAAGGCCACCTCCGTCTCACGGGCGTCGTACCAGCGGTAGCCCACGTACAGGCCCTCGCCGTAGAGCACCGCGGAGTTCTCCCCGGGGAAGTTCAGGTACGCGGGGGTGTCCTGCAACCGCACCGGCACCGTCTCGGCCAGCCGCCCGGACGGGTTGACCCGGCCGAACAGCACGTCGGCGATCGCGCCGCCGCCCGCCTGGCCGAGCAGTGCCCCGTCGAGGATCGCCGGGGCGAGCTCGGCGACCGGGGCCAGGCGCAGCACGCCGCCGTGGGAGAGCACGACGACCGTGCGGGGCTGCGCAGCCACGACGGCGGCGAGCAGGTCGAGCTGCTCGGCGGGCAGTTCGATGTGGTCCCGGTCGAAGCCCTCGGACTCCTGGTGCTCGGCGAGGCCGAGGAAGACCACGGCGGCGTCCGCGTTCTCCGCGTCGCGCACCGCCTGCTCGCGCAGGCCCGCGTCGCCGTCCTCCCCCTCGGTGTACCCGTGGGAGAAGGTGACCGTGCCCTCCCCTGCCAAGGCGCGGATCTCCTCCAGGGGCACGTCCAGGCGCGTGGGGTTGACGTGGGAGCTGCCGCCGCCCTGGTAGCGCGGGTTCTGGGCGAACCCGCCGATGACGGCGACCGAGGAGCCCGGCGCCAGCGGCAGGAGTCCTCCCTCGTTCCTGAGAAGGACGACGCACCGCGCCGCCACCTCGCGGGCGAGCGTGTGGTGTGCCTCGGCGTCCTGCGCCGCGACCTCGTGGGTCCCCGCCTCCCGCGACGCCCGCTCCCCGCGGGCGTGGGCCGCCTTCGCG
Source organism: Nocardiopsis tropica (assembly GCF_042660575.1). Lineage (NCBI taxonomy): Bacteria > Bacillati > Actinomycetota > Actinomycetes > Streptosporangiales > Nocardiopsidaceae > Nocardiopsis > Nocardiopsis tropica. The sequence goes on along the minus strand of NZ_JBHSUF010000016.1, from coordinate 91,211 downwards.
GCCAGCGCGGCCAGCGCGGCCACGCGGGAGGCGGCCGTGCGGACGTCCTCCGGTGAGCAGGAGCCGTCCTCCACCGCGGCGACCAGCCGCGCGTCGCTCGCCCCGCCGTCGCCGGGCATCTCCAGGTCCAGCCCCGCCGGGACCGAGGCGGAGCGCTCCCGTACCGCGCCCCAGTCGCTGACGACCACGCCGTCGAAGCCCCACTCCTCGCGCAGCACGGTGGTGAGCAGCCAGTGGTCCTCGGAGGCGTAGACGCCGTTGATGCGGTTGTAGGAACACATCACGGTCCACGGGGCGGACGTGCGCACGACCTTCTGGAAGGCGCGCAGGTAGATCTCGCGCAGCGTGCGCGGGTCGACGTTCGAGCTGGAGCGCATCCGGTCGTGTTCGGCGTTGTTGGCGGCGAAGTGCTTGAGCGAGGCGCCCACGCCGGCGCCCTGGAGCCCGGTCACCCAGGCGCCGCCGAGGACGCCGGTGAGGAAGGGGTCCTCGGAGTAGTACTCGAAGTTGCGTCCGCCGCGCGGGTCGCGCTTGATGTTGATCCCCGGGCCCAGGAGCACGTCGACCCCCAGGGCGCCGGCCTCGGCCCCGAGGGCGGCGCCCACCCGCCGGACCAGGTCGGGGTCCCAGCTCTGGGCCAGGCCCACGGCCGGGGGGAAGCAGGTCGCGGGCAGGCTCTCGGCGAGCCCGAGGTGGTCGGTGGCTCCGGCCTGGCGGCGCACCCCGTGCGGCCCGTCGGTGAGCACGAGGGAGGGGACCTCCCCCACGGCCTTGGTGCTCCAGAAGTCGGCGCCGCCGCTCAGCGAGGCCAGCTCCGCGAGGGTGAGCCCGCTCAGGTCGGGGACGGGTCCGGGGTGTGCGTTCAAGGCACGAGCTCCTTCGTGTCGGTCGTGGGTCCCCTCGCGGTGCTTCACCCGGTGCCGTGCCGCGGTCGCGGTGGCCCCGCCAGGCCCCGGATCCCGGGGTCCGCGGGCGCGGGACGGCGGTGCCGCCGCCGTGCGGTGGACGCCGCGGTACGGACCATCAAAACTGAGTGAAGATGTGTTTTCGCGAGGGATTCGCAGCATACCGGCCTGCCAGAAGCCGGAACAAGAGCATCGCTTCGAGGAAATTCGAGTCGACATCGGTTTTGGGGGAAGCCTAGAGTGATCACTATGAGCACCACCTCCACCGGGTCGCGCGGCCCCTACGCCCGTTCGACCGAGCGCCGCAGGAGCATCGCCCGAGCGGTGCTCGACACCGTGCTGGAGGAGGGCCACGAGCGGGTCACCACGGCCGGGACCGCCCGGCGGGCCGGGACCAGCGAGGCCACCGCGCTGTACCACTACCCCACCAAGGAGCACCTCCTCGTCGCCGCCCTGGAGCTGTCCGACGAGGAGACCGCGCTGCGGCCCTTCACGTCCGACCCCGCCATGGGCCTGGACGACCTGCGCGCTTTTGTGGACACCACGGCGGAGCGGACGCACATCATGCGTTTGCACACCGCGCTCCTGGGCCGCGCCACCTCCCCCGACCACCCGGCCCAGGAGTTCCTCTCCCGCCACAACCGGGAGGCCGTGGCGCACTTCGCCCGGGTGGTGCGCCACCGCCAGCGCGCGGGCACGGCCCACCCCGGCCTCGACGCGGTCGGGGTCGCCCGCCAGTTCCTCGCGACCTGGGACGGCCTTCAGGCCCAGTGGCTCCTGGACCCCTCCTTCGACTTCGGCGACCACCTCGTCCAGGCGTTCCGCCGCCTCACGGGACAGAACTGGATGGAGGGCCGGGCCGTGCTCCTGGATCCCTCCGTCGGCATGTGACGCGGGAGGACGAGCCGACGCCCCGGTGACCGGGGCCGCGAACCTCCTGCTGCCGGGGCGGTTGCGGGGCGCCCGCCCTCCCGACGCATCGGCCCGTCTCATCCACGCGGCACCCGAGGCCGTGTTCCCCGTCCTGTCCGCCCCGCTCCCCTCCGAGGGGGACCGCCGGACCCCCGTTTTTCTGTGGATTCGTCCTGCCCCGCCCCGACCTGGGAGAACATCCGCCCACCGGCGGAGCCGACGGCCCGCGGCGGCCTCTCCACCGTTGACATCACCCACTCTTTGGTATCTACTTTCCAAAAGGAAAGCAGATACCAAAGAGGAGACAGACATGGCCAGCACTCCCGAGCTCGACCAAGTCGCCGAGGCCCGCAGCAGGATCGCCGCCCACGCCTCACTGCCCGGCTCCTACTGGGTGTTCCTCGCGTTCGCCGGCACGCTGATCGCGGGCCTTCCGATCTGGAGGGCGCTCCTCCCCACCGCAGGCGCCTACCTCGACTGGGGCCTGGTCGTCCTGGCCGCGGCGTCCGCGGTCTACGCGATCGTCCGGCGGCGGCGCACCGGCGTGTACCTCCCGCGCCGCGTCACCTCCTACCCCGGCGCCCGGATCCTGTGGGTCGCCACCCTGGCCGCCACCGGCGCCGGCTTCCTCGGCATCCAGGCCCTGGTCGACCACGGACACATGGGCCTCGCGCTCGCCGCCCTGGTCCCCGTCGCAACCGTCATGCTCGTGGGGTACATGCTCGTCCGCGCGGCCATGCGCCGGAGCATCGAGGCCGGTCGGGTCAAGCCGTGACCGAGCCTGACCACCCCGGCGACGGCGAACCGGGCGCAAGCGGCACCGGGCGCCGGCCGATCCTGGAGACCGGTCCCAGGCTGGCGATGTGCGCGCTCCTGCAGAGCGCCGACTGGGTCGACTTCGCCACCGTCCGCGACCTGCTCGGCGTCAGCGACCCGATGGTGTCGAAGCACAGCCGCACCCTCGAGACCGCGGGCTACCTCGACGTCCGCAAGGGAGCGGTCGGGCGCCGCCCCAAGACGTGGTTCCGCCTGACCCCCGAGGGCCGCACGGCTTTGCGGAGCCACCTGGCCTGGCTGGCCGAGCTGTCCTCGGCCGTCGACCGGACGCTCGACGGGCGGCCCACGGACGCCTCTCCGGCCGAGCCCGCCAGCGAAGAGGACCCGAGTCGGCGGTGACCTCCCCCGCGGCCCGTCCCGACCGGTAGGGCCGTCCGGCCCGCCGCCCCGGCACGAGAAGCCCCCGCTCCCCACAGGACCCCCGGTCCGGAGCGGGGGCTTCGTGCTGCCCGCGCCGCCCCCGGACCCGCGCGGCCGGGGCAGGCCCCCGGCGTCCTGGCCCGATCGCACGGCACCGACGAACCGGACCCCGCCCACGGGGGTCGTGGACACACCCCTCCGAACACCCTGTAGACTTTCGGAAACGATAATCGTTTTCACTTCCTTGGTGGAAGCCCCTACGGGAAGGAGGGCACATGCGCGTGGTCCTGGTCACCGGCATACACCGGTCGGCACGTGGACTCTCGGTCGACGAACTGCTCGCCACGTCCCCAGGATCGGTGTCCGTGCACCACGACCTGGAGGAGATCGGGGAGGGGATCGTCCACCGCGTGGTCCGGGACGCCACGGGCCGGGTCGAACGCGAGCACGTCGACCTCGTCCACGCCTGCGCCTCGTGCACGCTGCGGGAGGACCTGATCCCCTACCTGCTCCGCATGGCGGCGGAGGATCCGCCCGGCCTGTGCGTCGTGGAGGCCTGGGACGGCGTCGAACCGAAGCTGATCGCCGAGGCGATCGCCCACGAGGGGGCCCTGCGCCTGGTCGCCGTCGTCGGCGCGGTGGACTCCGGCCGCCTGGTCGAGGACCTGCTCAGCGACGACGACCTGGGCGACCGCGGCCTGGACATCGCCGAGGACGACAACCGCACCGTGAGCGAGGTGCTCACCAGGCAGATCGAGTACCCCTCGGTGATCGATCTGTACGGGACCGACGCCGGGAGCGAGGCGCACGTCCTGGTGGAGCACCTCAACCCCGCGGCGGTCGTCGCGCTCCCCGGGTCCCGGGCGATCGACCCGACACGGGGCCTCTTCGACCCGGGGGCCGCCCACGCCCGGTCCAACCCGGCCTGGGCCCAGTACGGCGACCGCCTCGACGGGCGCGTGCGCACCTTCACCTGGACACGCACCCGCCCCCTGCACCCCCAGCGGTTCGCCGACGCCCTGGAACAGGTGCTGTCCACGAGCGTCCGCGGCCGGGGGCGCTTCTGGCTGGCCAGCCAGGCCGACTCCCTCCTCGTCTGGGAATCGTTCGGGGCGCTGCTCCTGGTGGAGGACGGCGGCCCGTGGATGGACGCCCTGCCCCCGGCCGCCATGGACCTCGCCCCCGAGGCCAGGCGCGTCTCCGCGCTCCTGGACTGGGACCCCGAGGCGGGCGACCGGCGCCAGCACCTCTCCTTCGTCGGTGTCGGCCTCGACACCGCGGCCCTGGAATCACTGCTGGACTCCTGCCTGGTCACCGACGAGGAGACGGGCCAGGAATTCAGCACCGACCCCTTCGCGGAGTTCTCAGAAAGGTGAGCATGCCCGCTTCAGCACGCCGTTCCGACAAGCGCAAGACGTCGCGGACCTTCACGAACCCCCTGGGCGAACAGGACTACGTCGACTACAAGGACACCGCCCTCCTGCGCAAGTTCATCTCCGAGAAGGGGAAGATCCGCAGCCGCAGGGTGACCCGGGTCACCGCACGCCAGCAGCGGCTGATCGCCGCGGCGGTCAAGAACGCTCGCGAGATGGCCCTGCTGCCCTACCCCTCCAACACGCCGACGCAGAAGGCCTGAGAAGGACCGGAAACGGTCCTGGAAAGACAAGGAGTCACCATGTCCCGCGTATGCCAGGTCACGGGGAAGTCCCCGTCCTTCGGAAACGCCGTCTCCCACTCCCACAGGCGGACCAAGCGCAGGTTCGACCCCAACATCCAGAGCAAGCGGTACTGGCTGCCCGGCGAACAGCGCTTCGTCAAGCTCCGGGTGAGCACGAAGGGCATGAAGGTCATCGACGCGCGCGGGATCGAGCGCGTCGTCGCGGACATCCGCGCCCGCGGGGAGAAGGTCTGAGATGGCGAAGAAGAGCAAGATCGCCCGCAACGAGCAGCGCAAGGCCGTCGTCGCCCGCTACGCGGAGCGCCGCGCCGAGCTGAAGCAGCTCATCAAGAACCCCCGCACCGGCGAGGACGTGCGCGCCGCGGCCCTCGCCGAACTGCGCCGCCAGCCCCGCGACGCCAGCGCGACCCGGGTGCGCAACCGCGACTCGGTGGACGGCCGCGCGCGGGGGCACCTCCGCAAGTTCGGCCTCTCCCGCATCCGCTTCCGGGAGATGGCCCACCGCGGGGAGCTGCCGGGCATCACCAAGTCCAGTTGGTAGCGGAGAACCCGTGGGCGTCCCCGCTCCGGCTGTCCGGCCGGAGCGGGGCGCCCGGCCCCGGCCGGGCCCGCCGGAAGGGCCGCGGGCCCTCGGGAGCGGCCACGGCCACCACCCCGACCAGGGCGCACCATTTCGGCGAGGAGACGCACCGTGCCTGAACACAACGACCCCTACGCCCGTTCCGGGCAGTACATCGACATCATGATCGCGGGCTGGTGGGAGCACCACGGGGAGACCCTCGTCGAGGCCCTGGGGGAACTCCCCTCCGACGCCGGTCCCGTGGTGGACGCCGGCGCCGGAGGGGGCCACGGGACCCGCCTCGTGGCCGCCGCCCTGCCGGAGGCCCGGATCCTGGCCGTCGAGCCCTCCCTCCCCCTGAGGACGGTGCTGCTCTCCCGGATCGCCGAGGACGCCGACCTGCGCGACCGGGTGACCGTGGACGGCGACGACCTGCTCTCGGCCCACCTGCCCGACCGGATCGGCGGGATGGTGATGGCCAACCTCATCGGGCACTTCAGCCCGCACGAGCGCGACCGGCTCTGGGAGGACCTGGCCCCGCGCCTGGCCCCCGGGGCTTTCATCCTGCTCAACCTCGCCGCACCGCTGAAGCCCGAGCGGGTGGAACGGGCGCGGATGAGCGAGGTCCGCCTCGGCGACCGCTCCTACGTCGGCTGGGCCGCCGCCGAGCCCAGCGGCCCGGAACGGGTGAACTGGCACATGACCTACGAGGTCCACGAGGGCGGGCGGGTCCTCGCCTCCGACGACGTCCGCTACGACTGGTGGACGATCACCGAGGAGGCGCTGCGCGCCGAGACCTCGCCCCACCGCCTGCGGGCCGTGCCGCACGGCCCCTCCGAGGCCGGGCTGTACAAGCTCCTCCCGGAGGGCTGAGGCCATGAGCGCACCCGACGGGCTCCCGGTGACCGTGCTGTCCGGTTTCCTCGGCGCGGGCAAGACGACCCTGCTCAACCACCTCCTCGGCAACCTGGACGGCCTGCGGGTGGCGGTGATCGTCAACGACATGAGCGAGATCAACATCGACGCCGACCTGGTCCGGGGCGAGGGCCACCTGTCCCGGACCGACGAGCGCCTGGTGGAGATGACCAACGGCTGCATCTGCTGCACCCTGCGCGACGACCTGCTGGAGGAGGTCTCCCGTCTCGCGGAACAGGGCCGCTTCGACCACCTGCTGATCGAGTCCAGCGGCATCTCCGAACCGATGCCGGTGGCGGCGACCTTCGCCGTCCCCGGCCCGGACGGACGCCCCCTCCTGGAGGGGGCGCGGCTGGACACGATGGTGTCGGTGGTCGACGCCGCGAACTTCCTCACGGAACTCGACAAGGGCGACGACCTGGTCGAACGCGGACTCGACGCCTACGAGGACGACGAGCGCACGGTCAGCGACCTGCTCGTCGACCAGGTGGAGTTCGCCGACCTCCTCCTCGTCACCAAGACCGACCTGGTCACCGCGCAGGAGGCCGAGCGGGTGGAGGCGGCCGTGCGCAGGCTCAACCCCCTCGCCCGGGTCCTGCGCGTCACGCACGGCCGCGTCGACCCGCGCGAACTGGTGGGGGCCGACCGGTTCGACCTCGAACGCGCCTCCCGCGCGCCGGGGTGGGTGGCCGAGCTCAACGGCGACCACGTCCCCGAGACGGAGGAGTACGGGATCTCCAGCCTGGTGTTCCGCGCCGGCCGCCCCTTCCACCCCGGACGGCTCTGGGAGCTGGTCTCGGCGGGCTTCGACGGGGACCGGCACGGCACGATCCTGCGGACCAAGGGCTTCTTCTGGCTGGCGACCCGCGCCCGGACCACGGGGCTGTGGTCCCAGGCGGGGCCGGTGGCCCGGTTCGAGCCCGCGGGGGTGTGGGACCCGGCCGACGGGGCCGCCCTGGGCTACGCGCCCGAGGACCTGGCGGACAGCGAACCGGTGGAGCCCCGCCAGGAACTGGTGTTCATCGGCACCTCCCTGCGGCGCGACTCCCTGGACCGGGCCCTGCGCTCCTGCCTGCTCACCGACGACGAGCTCGCCGCGCCCTGGGAATCGCTCCAGGACCCCTTCCCGGAATGGGACGTCCACGGCCTGCACGACCACGCGCACACCGGAGCCTGAGGTCCCCCGGGGACGTCGTCCGCGGGCACGGCGCGCGCCCGCGGACGACGGATCCGGGCCGCCCGACCCGGGGCCGTGGGAGTTCCGGCCGCGTTCCGGAACGCCTCCCGGCGATCCCGCTCCTCCCCTCCGCCCCCTCCCGGAGAGGCACAGGGCGGCCCTTTCCCGACGTCGTCGGGGCGTCGCGCACATCCCGGCCGTTTCGGCGGCGCCCTGCGGGGCAGCTACATGCACGACCGCCCCCGGGCGCGCCGGCGCCGGGGGCCGGAGGCCGGACGGCGCGACCGGTGCGCGCTCCCCCGCCCTGCCTCCGAAGAACCGGGAGAACCCCGTGCCGCGCGGGCCCGCTCTCCGCAGGGCCCGACACGGCGTCGGCCGTACCGTACGAACCGAGGGGGAGGATGTGCGAGGAGACTTCCTGAAGAGGGTCGTGGGGGCGAGGGGCTCCGGCGAGCGGGCCAGATCCGGGACGGACCGGTACACACGGGTCCGGGTATGGCTGACCAGGTCCGCGGCCTCGGGGAACTACGAGCGGCACACCCTGGCCCTGGTGGCGAAGGGCGCCCTCGCCGCCACCCTGGCGTGGCTCGTCGCCCACCACCTCATGGCGGCGCCGAGCCCGGCGTTCGCCCCGTTCTCCGCGGTGCTGATGGTGCAGGTGACCGTCTACCAGTCCGTCGTGCAGTCCCTGCGCTTCGTCGGCGCCATCGTCCTGGGGGTCGCCCTCCAGGCCGTGTCCGCGCTGACGGCGGGCCCGGACCTCCTCACGTTCGTCCTCGTGGCGCTCGTCGCCCTGGGCGTGGGGCAGTGGCGTGCCCTCGGCCAGTACGGGACCCAGGTCGCCACCGCCGCGTTCTTCGCCTTCGCCACGTACGTGTCCGCCTCGGGAACGGTGGAGCGGCTCTCCCAGCTCGGCCAGATCGTGCTGCTGGTCCTCGTGGGGAGCGCGATCGGCGTGGCCGTCAACCTCCTCGTGTTCCCGCCCCTGCGGTTCCGCAGCGCCGAGTCAGCCCTGCGGACCCTGGTCGGCTCCTTGCGCCACCTGTGCGCGGACATGAGCCGGGGCCTGCTGGAGGGGCGGACCGACGAGTCCACGACCGCGTGGTGGAGGCAGCGGGCCAACGCGCTCGAACCGGCCGTCCGGCAGGCCCGGCTGGCCGTCGGGACCGCGCGGGAGAGCGTGTACTACACCCGCGCCGGTTCCTGGGCCGGCGGGGGCGCTCGGAGCCCCGGCCGCAGTTCTACGAGGAGCTCGCCGACAGCCTGGAGAGGGCCGTCAGACAGGTCGAGTCCCTGGCGCGGGCCCTGGACCGGTGGCAGAAGGACGATCGCGCCGACCCCCACTGGGAGTTCCTGGTGCGGTGCGGCGAGCTCGTGCAGGCCGTCGCCTCGGCGCTGCGCGTGCTGGAGGAGCCGGACGGGTTGCGCACGCGTGCGCACGCGGAGCGGTTCCACGAGGCGGTCGAGGGCGTCCGGCGGCACGAGTCCGCGCTGGAGGGCGTCTGCGCGGACGGCGGCGACCGCACCCCGCCGCTGGGCGACCCGACCCGGCCCTACGGGGTGTTCCTCATCGAGACACAGCGCCTGCTCGACGAGTTCGAGTACGTCGACGAGCTCCTCGGCGGGACCCGGCTGCGGGCGTCGGGCTGAGGGCGCGGTCCGAGGGGGCCGCCCCCGGACGGCCCCCTCCCGCGCACCCCCGGCGGAGGGGCGCCCGCGACCGGCCCTCGCCACGGTTGCCTCATCCGACGTGGCGGCGGGCTCTCGCGCACGGTCCCCTCACCCGACGTAGCGGCGGGCCCGGGAGCGGCTGCGCGGGCCCTGGAGCAGCCGGAGCCCGCTCTCGACCTCGGCGGGCAGGACCTTCCGCTCCCGGGCGACCCATCCCGCTCCCCCCGCCGCCGCCAGGACCGCCCGCAGGGTCGAGACGTCGAACGGGGCCGACCGGAGCACCCACCACGTGTGGCGCAGGGCCCCGCCGGCGGGGCGGCGCAACCACGCCGTCCACAGCGTGTTGCGCAGCCCCAGGCGGCGTCGTGCGGAGGAGTCGCGCACCGGTGAGGCGGCGTGGTGGACGACCATGCCCTCGTCCCAGCACATCCACCACCCGTCCGCGGCCATGTCCAGTGCGAGGAGCTCCTCCTCGCCTCCCAGCCACAACCGCCGCGAGAAGCCCCCGGCCCGCCGGAACGCGGTGGTGCGGAAGACCGTGGCGCCGGCGAGGACGCCCAGGAGCGCCGGTCCCGGGAGCCAGGCTGGCGCCGGGACCGGCGAGTCGCGGAGCTCGGCCGTGATGGGGTCCTCCCGCCCCCCGGGTTCGACCAGGATGCGCGCGGTCACCGAGCCCAGGCCGGGGTGCGCGTCCAGGAGGTCCGCGGCGCGCTCCAGGGAGCCCGGCTCCCACCACGTGTCGTCGTCGCAGAACGCCACGTAGGGCGTGTCCAGGGCCTCCACCCCGATGTTGCGCCCCACCCCGCCCAGGTTCACCCGGGCACGGACGAGCACCGCCCACGGGTGCTCCCGGGCGACGGCGTCCGGGGACCCGTCGGCGGAGGCGTTGTCGACGACCACGACGGGAGGCCTCGGCTCCAGCTCCTCCAGGCGCCGGAGGGTGTGGAGCAGGGTGTCGCGCCGGTTGTGCGTGATGACGACGACCCCGATCCGGGGCATCCCCCCGCCCGTCATGCCCGCTCCAACAGGGCCAGGTCGCGTTCCACGCGGACCGGCAGCGGTCGCCGCCGCCTCACCGCGGAGGGCAGCCGCGCCACGGCGCCGGCCAGCCCCCGGCGGCAGGCGGGGTCGTGCAGCGAACGCGCCGCCAGGCGCGCGGTCCGGGCGAGCACGGTCCCCGGGCTGCGGCGCAGCCAGACGGTCAGCAGCGCGTTGCGCTCCTCCAGGGACCTGCGCCACACCCCCGGCGGCCGGACCGCCGAGGGGTGGTGGTGGACGAGCACGTCCCGGAGGTGGCACAGCTCCCAGCCGGCCGCCGCCAGGTCCTGGGCCAGCAGCGCCTCCTCCCCTCCGAAGAACAGGAGCGCGTCGAAACCGCCGACCTCCTCGAAGGCACTGCGCCGGACCACCGCGGCGCAGGCCAGGAAGCCCAGGATCCTGGGGCCCGGCAGGCCCTCGGACCGCGGCAGCGGGCTCCGCAGCAGGTCCTGGTTGACCGGGTCCGGCCGCTCCTCCTCCCCCACCGCCACCGAGGCCGCGACGAGTGCCAGGCGGGGATGGGCGTCGAGCGCATCGGCGGCCCGCTCCAGCGCTCCCGGGGCCCACCAGGAGTCGTCGTCGCAGAAGGCCACATAGGGCGTGTCCGCGTACAGGACGCCCGTGTTGCGGGCGACGCACCCCGTGTTGTGCGGTCTCCTGACGAGCAGGACGTCCGGGAAGGCGGAACCGACGGCCTCGGCCGTGCCGTCGGTGGAGGCGTTGTCCACGACCACCACGGCGGGCCGCGGGTCCAGCTTCTCCAGGTGGCGCAGTGTGCGCCGGAGTTCGTCGACACGGTTGCGGGTGGCCACCACGACGGTGACCCGCCCCCCTTCGGCGTTGCCCATCGCCGTTCACCTCGCCCGGTCCGTCTCGTTGACGGGCATCGCCCGCTCGACCCAGCCCGCCACGCGGACGTCCTGGTCCAGGAAGTAGGCGATGGTGCGTCTGAGCCCCTCGTCCAGCCGCAGGAGGGGACGCCACCCCAACAGGTCGCCGGCCAGCCGGATGTCGGGGCGCCTGTAGTGCGGGTCGTCCTCGGGGAGGTCGACGAAGGTGATCCGGGACCGTGCCCCCGTGAGGTTCAGGACGGCGAGCGCCAGGGACTTGACGGTCAGCTCCTCGTCGCTGCCGATGTTGACGGGCCCCGTGGCGTCGCTCTCGGCGAGGGCGATCAGGCCGCGCACCGTGTCGTCCACGTAGCACAGCGACCTCGTCTGGTGCCCGTCCCCGGCGACGGTCAGCGGGCTCCCCTCCAGCGCCTGGTTCACGAAGGTCGGCACCATGCGCCCGTCGTCGGGGCGCATGCGGGGCCCGTAGCAGTTGAAGATCCGCGCGATGCCCACGTCGGCCCCGTAGGCCCGGTGGTGGGCCATCGTCAGGGACTCGGCGTAGCGCTTGGCCTCGTCGTACACGCTGCGCGGTCCCACGGGGTTGACGTTGCCCCAGTAGGTCTCGCGCTGCGGATGCTCCAGCGGATCGCCGTAGACCTCGCTGGTGGAGGCGAGGACCAGTCGCGCTCCGTGCTCCTGCGCCACCGCCAGGGCGTTGCGGGTGCCCAGGCTCCCCACCTCCAGTGTCTCCACCGGCATGCTCAGGTAGTCGGGCGGCGAGGCCGCCGAGGCCAGGTGGAAGACCGTGTCGACGGGTGTGTCGAGGGTGAACGGCTCCGTCAGGTCCGCCTCCATCAACTCGAACCAGGGATGCCCGGCCAGGTGCTCCACGTTCTCCGCGCGTCCTGTGGCGAAGTTGTCGAGGCACACCACGCGTGTCCCCCTCTCCAGCAACCGGTCGCACAGATGGGAACCGAGGAATCCGGCTCCACCGGTGACCAGGGCCGTCTTTGTCGATACGGGCTCTCGCATTGCTGCCCACCTCCTCGAAGGGTCGGCCCCGCCGTCATGCGCGGCGGGGAGCCAGGCACTGCTCCCGGGGTCCCGCGGCCGGTCCGGCGGCGCCCGCCGCACCCGGTCGGCGGCGGGTCGCCCCCTGCGCGGACGTCCGGCGGGGTCCCGGAACGGTCCGCGGGGCGCGGTCCGCGGATGTCCCCGGCCGGTCCGGCGCCCGCGTGGGCCGGCGCGGTCCCGGGAAGATCCGCGGAACACGTCCTAGGGCCACGAGGACTCCTCGGAGGAGCACACGACCATCTCGCGGACCTCGCAGCCGGGCGGCTGGCGCAGCGCGAACAGCACCGTCCGGGCCACGTTCTCCGGGGTGTTGAGCTTGGCGTCCGGCCCCGGCTTGTACTGGTCGGGGCGGTCGTCGAAGAAGGAGGTGCTCATGCCGCCGGGCACCAGGAGGGTCACCCCCACCTGTCCGGCGAGTTCGGCGGCCAGCGCCCTCGTGAAGCCCACGACCCCGAACTTGGAGGCGCAGTAGGCGGTGGCGTCGCTGAGCGCGCGCAACCCCAGCGTGGAGGCGCAGTTGACCACCGTCCCCCGGGAGGCGCGCAGGTGCGGCAGGGCCGCCCTGGTCACGGAGGCGGTGCCGATCAGGTTGACCTGGACGACGCGTTCCCAGTCCTCGGCCGACACGTCGAGGAGGGTGCCGCAGGCGTCGGTCCCGGCCGCGTTGACCAGTGCGTCGATGCGTCCGTGCTGGACGGCGACGCGGTGGACGGCGCGTTCGACGCCCTCGCGGTCCGCCAGGTCGACCTGCTCGAAGGGCAGGTCGTTGCCGGGGTGCTGCCTGTCGAGGACGATCGGGCGGCCGCCCTCGGCCGCCACGGCCTCGGCCGTCGCGGCTCCCAGGCCGGACGCTCCTCCGGTGATGAGGGTGTTTCCGAGTGGACGCATCTCCTGATCCCGTTCCTTTCCTGTGGGTGCTCCGTCGTCGCCCGGTCGGGCCGTGGCGCGGCCCGTCGCGGCCGGCCGCGTCAGCGGACGGCGGCGCCGTCGCGGCCGCCTCCGCGTATACGGGTGATCAGCTCCGTCGTGGAGTGCCCCGGCACGAGCGGGACCGTGACCACCTCCCCGCCGAGGCTCCTCACCAGGGGTGTCTCCGGCAGGTCCTCCACCTCGTAGTCCCCTCCCTTGACCCAGGTGTCGGGCCGCAGCCGCTCCAGGGCCCGCAGGGGCGTGCTCTCGGAGAACACGACCACCTCGTCCACGCAGTCGAGTGCCGACAGGACCCTGGCGCGGTCGCGCTCACCGACGACCGGCCTCCCCGCGCCCTTGAGGCGCCGCACGGAGGAGTCGCTGTTGAGCAGGACGACGAGCCGGTCCCCGAGTGCGCGGGCCCGGTGCAGCAGGTCGATGTGGCCCGCGTGCAGGACGTCGAAGCAGCCGCCGGTGGCCACGACGCCCCCGCCCCGGCGGTGCGCGGTCCCCGGTCCGGGAGCGGTCGGCCCCCGCAGCGGCGCCCCCGGGCCTGCGGCGGGCACCGCGCAGGAGGAGGCCCCGCCCCCGGTGACGAAGGCCGACGCGGCCAGGACCGCCTCCCGTACCGCGTCCCCGGTGCCCGCCCGGGCGGCGAGGGCGGCGGCGCACGCGGCGGCGAAGGCGTCCCCGGCGCCGCAGGTGTCGGACGGCGCGCGCACAGGCTCACCGGGCACGAGGGCGCCGGACCCGTCGCCCCCGGCCCAGGCCGCCCCGTGCTCGCCGAGGGTGACCGCGACGGCGCGCGCCCCCCACCGCCGGGCCAGTTCCGCGGCCCTGCCCAGCGCGTCCCCTCCCGCGGCCTCGGCAACCCCCGCCTCGGCGGCGTTGGGAGTGACCAGGCGCGACCCCGCCAGCGGCTCGGCCCCGCGCGGGTGCGGGTCCCACACGAGCGGGACGCGCTCCGCGCACGCGGCCAGGGCCGCGCGCACCGCGCCCTGGCGGGTGAACCCGTGGCCGTAGTCCGCCACCAGCACCGCGGAGGCCTCCTCCAGCGCCCGGGCCACCGCCCGGGCGGACGCCACCCCCTCCACGCCGTCGCAGCCCTCGTCGATCCTGGCCACGGTGCGGCCGTCGGCCCGGACCCGCGTCTTGGTGGGCGTGCGCTCCATCAGCGGCAGTCCGAGCAGGGTGACGCCGTCGCCCAGGAGCGCGGCCAGGTCGTCGGCGGCGGCGTCGCGGCCCACCGGTGTCAGCAGGACGACGTCGCGGCCGTGGTCGCGGACCCGCGTCGCGGCCAGGGCGGCGCCGCCCGGGCGGTGCCAGGCGGAGACCCCCTCCAGCACCGGCGCGGGCGCGTCGGGGCAGTCGCGTCCGGACGAGCCCCTCAGGTCGACGTCCAGGAGGGCGTCCCCGACCACGACCACGGGCCCGGTGGCGGGGCTCACGTGGCCGCCCTCCCCTCCGGGACGAACACGGTGTGTCCGGCGACGCGGAACTCCGCGTCCACGGACGCGCAGAACACGTGGACCAGCGCCAGGTGCACCTCCTGCACGGTCGAGGTGCTCGGCGCGGGCACCGCCACCGTCTCGTCGCTGAGCGCCTCCAGGGCGCTGGGCCCGGGGCCGGTCAGCGCCCAGGAGACGACGCCGAGCTCCCGCGCCGCCTTGGCGGCGGCGACGACGTTCTCGCTGTCGCCGCTGGTGGAGAGGCAGACCAGGAGGTCTCCCGGTCGGGCGTGCGCGCGCAGCTGGCGCGCGTAGACCTGCCGGTAGCCGTAGTCGTTGGCGATCGCGGTGACGCTGGACGTCTCCGCGTGCAGGGCGATGGCCGACAACGGGGCCCGCTCGTCCTCGAAGCGCCCCGTCAGCTCGGCGGTCAGGTGCTGCGCCTCCGCCGCGCTGCCTCCGTTGCCGCAGGCGAACAGGCGCTGCCCGTCGCGCAGCGCGCGGGCCGCCCGGCGCCCCCACGCCTCGACGCGGGCCGCGTCCGTGCGGTCCAGGACCGCGCTCAACTGCCTCAGGTGCGTGTGCATCACTTCTCGCCTCCCAGTGCCGTGGTCCCGACCGGGGCGGTGTCGGCCTCCCTCGGCGCCGGCACCGCCGTCCGCCTCCGTGCGACGGCCCCCAGGTAGCACTCCTCGGTGCGCCGGGCGACCTCCTGCCACGAGTACCGCTCGCGGGCCCGCTCCGCGGCGGCCTCCGCGAAGGCCGCCCTGGCCGCGTCGTCCGACAGCACCCACCGCACGGCGGCGGCCAGCCTCCCGGGGGACCTCGGAGGCACCAGGAGCCCCGTCCGGCCGTGGTCGACCGTGTCCATGTGCCCGCCCACACGGGAGGCGACCACCGGGACGCCGCAGGACATCGCCTCGACGGTGGAGATCCCGAAGGGCTCGTACCAGGGCACGTTGACAGCGACGTCGGCCGACCTGAGCAGCGCGGGAACCTCCTCCCGGGGGACACACCCCAGGAAGCGGACGCGGTCGGCGACGCCCATCCGCTCGGCGACCATGCGCAACCGGACGGCCTCGGGCTGGGTCCACAGCCGTTCGGCGTCCGCGCCGCCCGCGATCACCAGCTCGGCGCCGGGGATCTCGGCCAGGGCGCGGACCACCGTCTCGATGCCCTTGCGCTGGACCAGGCGTCCCAGGCTCAGCAGCCGCGGTCCGTCACCGCGCGGCGCGCTCGGCCCCCCGGGTGTGAAACGCTCCGTGTCGACCCCGCAGGGGACGACCTCCACGCGCTCCGGCCGGACCCCCCACCCGCCGAGCTCCTCCCGCTCGTCGGTGGAGGTGGCCACGACCAGGTCGCACCGGTGGGCCACCGCGCGCTCGGTCGGTATCCGCTCCCCGGGGCTGGTGTCGGCCGCACCCTGGTGGCGGCGCTTGACGGTGCCCAGGGCGTGGAACGTCTCCAGGACGGGGACGTCGAGGCCGTGGGCGGCCCGCAGCGCGGCGAACCCGCTCATCCAGAAGTGGGCGTGGACGACGTCGGGCCGGTCGGTCCGCCAGTGCGCCCGGAGGTTCCTGGCGAACTCGGGCATGTACCGGGGCAGCTCGTCCTTGCTGATCGGGCCGGCCGGCCCCGCGCGCAGGTGCGTCACGTACACCCCCGGGCCCAGCGGGACGGTGTCCGGGAGCCCGCCGTCGGTGCGGCGCGTGTGGACGACGACCTCGTGACCGCGTGCGGCGAGCGCCGTGGCGAGCTCGGCCACGTGCACGTTCTGGCCCCCGGCGTCCTCTCCGCTGATCGCCGCCAGCGGACTGGCGTGTTCCGAGACCATGGCGATCCTCATGACGTCACCTCCTGTAGCACGCGGTCCCAGTCGTCCAGGAACCGTGTGAGCCCGTAGCGGTCCAGAGCGGCCCTCCGGGCCGCCGCACCGGTGCGGGCGGCCAGGGCGCGGTCCCCGTTGAACGCGCGCAGGGCCTCCGCGAGCACCCCGGTGTCGGTCGAGACGACCCCCGCCCCGGACGGCACCGCCTCGTACGCCTCGGTGGTACCGAGGGCCACCACGGGAAGACCGAGCATCATGGCCTCGATGAGGGAGAGCCCCAGCGAGGTCCACCGCAGCGGGTGCGCGTAGGCGCGGCGCCGCGCGAGCTGCCCGTGCATGGCGGACTGGGGCAGGTCCTCGTGGGCCCGGAGCCGCGACTCCGGGAGCCCCAGGCGCCCGGGCACGTCCGCCACGCCCATGCCGTACAGGTCCAGGGGCGCGGCCTCCGCGAGCCGCGGGAGCAGGTCGGTGCCGGTGAAGCGCCAGCGGCGCAGGGGTTCGTTGAGCACCACCCCCGCCCGCGGCACCTCTCCGGTGTAGCGGTGGCCCGGGTCCGGGACCCCGTGCTCGACCACCCTGGTGGGCGCGCGCCCGCAGTCCCAGAACAGGTCGTTGAAGCGGGTGACGTGCACGACCGGGATGTCGTCGCGGTCCGCGAGCGGGTGCCGGCTGACCGGCACGTCGTCGCGCGGGGTGTTGTGCTCGACGTAGACGGCGGGCAGTCCCCTGCCGATGGGGCGTCCCAGCAGCCGTGCCGCGAGCTCCACCTCGTGGGGGCGCTGGAGCACGACCAGGTCCGGTTCGCAGCCCCGGATCTCGCCCCAGGGCAGTTCCACGGCGTTGGAGGGCCAGTCCCATGTGCGGGCCCGCCCGCGCCCGTCGGGGCCCCGGTCGGGCGTCACGGGCAGCAGGCAGGTGTGGCCCCCGCGCAGGAAGGCCGTCGTCCACGACCCGTGGACGTGCCACATCAGCACGCGGAGCGTCCTCCGCGGGACACGGACCCCCTCGTCCGCCCCGTCCGGGGCGCGACGGGAGAGGTGCTCGTCTACGGTCATCACTCTTCCCCTTCCTCGAGCAGGTCCTCCACGGCGGCCAGGACCTCGTCGGCCGTGACCGAGGTCAGACAGGGGTGCCCGGGCACGGGGCACACGCGGGCCCGCGTCCCCGCGCAGGCCTCCCCCTGGTCCCCCAGGACGCGGACCCGCGGGCCGTGCGGCGCCCAGGCCGAGGCGGGGACGACCGGGGAGAAGAGCGAGACGACGGGCGTGCCCACCGCGGCGGCGAGGTGGGCGGGGCCCGTGTTGCCCGCGACCAGGACGGAGGCGCGGTCGAGCACGTCGGCCAGTTCCGCCACGGTGGTGCGGCCGGCCAGGCTCAGACCGCCGGGGCCGGCGACCTCCTCCGCCCTGCCGGTCTCCTCCGCGCCGCCCGTGACCAGGACCCGGTGGCCGTGCCCGGCCAGAGCCGCGACGGTCTTGGCGGCCAGGGCGGGCGGTATCTCCCGTGAGGGCGCGTCCGCTCCGACGTGCACCACCGCGTAGCCGTCCGGCCCCGTCAGGCGGCACGTGTCGGGCAGCGGCCGCCGCACCGCGAGGAGTCCGCGGTCCTCCGGGGACGGGGGGAACCCCGCGGCCCGGGCCAGGGAGACCATCCTCTGCGCCTCGGGGCCGCCGTCGCCGACGCGGTGGCGGACGTCGAGCAGGCTGCCCGGGTAGTCCTCGCTCGTCGCGCAGACGCGGGGGACCCCCGCCATCCGCAGCAGGAGCGCCAGCGGCAGCGGCGACTGGTGGAACGACGTCAGGACGACGGCCTCGGCCACGTCGAGGGCGGCGATCCGCCGGACCAGGCGGGCGACGTCCTCCGCGTCGACCGGTGGAGGGTCGGCGGCGATCCAGGGCGCGCACCAGGTCAGGACGCGGTCCACGCCGGGGAGCAGCGCGGCCGCGTCGGCGCCGCGCGGACCGGCGAGGTAGACCACCTCGCGGCCCCCTCGGGCGACGGCGCGCACGGCCGGCCCCGACAGCAGGACGTCGCCCATGCTGTCCAGGCGTGCCACAAGCACGCTGCGGCCGCTCACCGGGGTGCCCCCGCCAGGAGTCGGAGGACGGCCGACTCCAGGTCGGGGGCGGTCTCCGCGGCGGCCTCCGTCTCGTCCTCCCGCGTCTTCGCGGTGGGGACGAGGATGCCGCGCGCCCCTGCGGCCGACGCCGCGTCGGTGTCGGCGCCGATGTCGCCGACCAGGGAGCACTCGCAGGGGAGGACGCCCAGCTCGGCGGCGGCCGAGAGGACCATGCCGGGCTCGGGTTTGCGGCAGTGGCAGCCGTCGTCCTCGCCGTGCGGGCACACCCTCCACAGGTCGAAGGGTCCCAGCAGTTCGTCCACGCGCCGGTTGACCGCCTCCACCTGTGCGGCGGAGAGCAGCCCCCGGGCGACGCCGGACTGGTTGCTGACCACGCCGACGGCGAGCCCGGCCCGGCGGGCGAGGGCGACGGCGCGGGCGGCGGTGGGCATGGGCCGCACCTTGTCGGGGTCCCCGTTGTAGGGGACGTCCTCGACCAGCGTCCCGTCCCGGTCGAACAGGACGGCCCGGACCGCCGGCCCCGGCCCCGCGCCGGCGTGGCGGACCTCGCCGGTGAGGCGGTGCCAGCAGGCCAGCGGCGGCACCAGCGCGCTCGTCAGGGCCATGTCGGCGACCTCCTCCGCGGTCCACGGGCCGGGGGCCAGGCGGCGCAGGGCGAACAGGGCGGTGCGGGCCGTCCAGGCCGCTCCGAGCACGCCCGCGGCGGCACGGCGACCGGTCAGCCAGGACAGGACCGCGGCCAGGAGCACGCCCGTGGTCACCGCGTGGGCGCGCAGTCCTCCGGGGTGCTCACCGGTCCGGCGCCGCCAGCCCGGGCCGTGGACGCGGCGCATCAGGACGTTGTCGGCGTTGCCGCGCTGGGCGGTGAGGCTGAGCCTGCGCTCCCCCTCCCGCAGGGGGTGGAGGCACTCCCGGTCGCCGCCGACCAGGACGAACCCGGCGTCGATCATCCGAAGGGCCAGGTCCGTGTCCTCCCGGTAGGCGCGCGGGAAACGCGTGTCGAACCCGCCGACCGCCTCCAGCGCGCTCCTGCGGTAGGCCATGTCCGCCGTGATCCAGCGGGCGTCCTCCAGGGCGACGGTGGCGCGCTCCGCGTCCGTGGGCGCCCGCCCCTCCGGCCTCGGCACGGTGAT
The DNA here is from genome assembly GCF_042660575.1 of Nocardiopsis tropica. Taxonomy (NCBI): domain Bacteria; kingdom Bacillati; phylum Actinomycetota; class Actinomycetes; order Streptosporangiales; family Nocardiopsidaceae; genus Nocardiopsis; species Nocardiopsis tropica. Next base: position 71,854 of record NZ_JBHSUF010000016.1, on the reverse strand, counting down.
CCGGCCCTGGCTCCCGGCGACCTCCGCGGGAAGTGCGGCCAGGTCGGAGCGCAGCCGGGCCGGCCAGTCGGCGGGCGGCGCGACGTCGTCGTCCAGGAAGGCGATCCACTCGCTGCGGCAGGAGTGCCACCCGGCCTGCCGGGCCGCCGCGGGACCGCCGCCGCCCGTGCGCAGGACGCGCACGCGGGCGTGGTCGGCTCCCGGGAGCGGGCCGTTGGAACCCGGTTTCCGGTCGTCGGCCACGACGATCTCCTCCGGCGCCGCTTCCGGCGGCGCGTCGAGGAGGGCCTCCAGCACCCGGGCGAGGCTGGGGCGGCCCACCGTGGGGATGACGACCGCGTACCCGGGGCCGCTCACCGCTGCCCCGCCCGGGCGTGGCGGCGCACCAGGAAGGGGCCTATCGCGAGGATGTCCACCGGCGCCGACCCGAAGCACTCCAGGGCGTCGCGCGGTGAGTCGACCATGGGCCGCCCCGCCGTGTTGAGGCTCGTGTTGACCAGGACGGGGAGGCCGCTGCGCTCCTCGAAGCGGTCCAGCAGCCGCGCGGTGAGCGGGTCGTCCTCGGGCGAGACCGTCTGCACCCTGGCGGTGCCGTCCACGTGGACCACCGCCGGCAGGCGCTCGCGCCAGGAGGGCTCCACCTCGTGGACGAAGAGCATGTAGGGGCTCGGCAGGGGGCCTCCGGAGAAGATCTCCCCCGCCCTGCGCTCGGCCACCATGGGCGCCACGGGCCGGAACTGCTCGCGCCCCTTGACGTTGTTGAGCCGTTCGAGGTTGCCGGCGTTGAGCGGGTTGGCGAGCAGGGACCGGTGGCCCAGGGCCCTCGGGCCGTACTCCGACCCTCCCTGGAACCAGGCGACCAGGGCGTCGGCGTCCAGTTCCGCGGCGACGGCGTCGGCGAGGTCGGAGGGGCGCTCGAACTCGATGTCGGCCTCGTCGAGCAGGGCCCGCAGCTCCTCCTCGTCCCAGGAGCGGCCCAGTTCGGCCCCGGGCATGGGCTCGACCTTTTCCCCTGCCAGCGAGGCCAGGTGCATCGCCCCGCCCAGGGCCGTGCCCGCGTCCCCGGCGGCGGGCTGGACCCACACGCTGTCGAAGGGCCCCTCGGCGGCGATGCGGCTGTTGGCGACGCAGTTGAGGGCGACGCCCCCGGCCATGGTCAGGTGCCTCTTCCCCGTCCGCAGGTGCAGCCAGCCGAGGACGCCGAGCAGCGCCTCCTCCATGGCGGCCTGGACGCTCGCGGCCAGGTCCGCGTGCTCCCGGGTGGGTTCCTCGCCCTTGCGGCAGGGCTCGGTGAGGGACTTCCAGTCCACGCCCGAAGCCCGGACCAGCCCCTCCCCCTCGTAGCCGATGCGCTCGCGCACGCGGTCGAGCATGGTCGGCGAACCGTAGGAGGCCAGGGCCATGACCTTGTACTCGTCGCTGGAGCGGTGGAACCCCAGGTGTTCGGTGAGTTCCTCGTAGACCAGTCCGAGGGACTCCGGCAGGGGCTGGCGCGCCAGGACCTCCAGGCGCCCGTCCGTGTAGGAGCCGGCCAGGTGCGAGGTCGCCTCGCCCCGGCCGTCCGCCACGAACACCGCGCAGTCCCCGCCCCCCGCCTCCGGTGGGGCCGCGAGCCCGGCGGAGGCGGCGTGCGCCACGTGGTGGGGGACGTACACCACCTTCGCCGGGTCCAGGCCCGGCAGCTCCGAGGCCAGGAAGTGGGGCGCCCGCTCGACGTAGAACAGCCGCAGCTGCTCCCAGCCCACGTCCTGCCCCGGCCCGGAGGGGTCGGCCAGGGCCGGGTCGTAGGAGTAGGAGACCGCGTCCAGGTCGGCGGGGCGCAGTCCCGCCCGCTCCAGGCACCACCGCATCGACGCCGACGGCAGCTCCCAGGTGGAGAAGGGGACGGCCTCCTTGCCGTGCTTGCGCCGGGAGAACCTCTCCTCCTCCGCGGCGGCGACGGTCCGCCCGTCCACGACGAGCGCGGCGGCCGGGTCGTGGAACACGGCGTTGACCCCGAGAATGCGCATGCGACCGCTCCCTCCGAGACTGGGGTGTGATGGCGAACGCATCCTGTCGACTACCGAAGGCGGTCACCGGTAAACATGGCCGCGAGGCGGGTCCGCGCCCGGTCGGCTCCGCAACCGCGCGGCCGCAGCGCCTTCGGCCCGCCATGTTTGTTCTCGCGCCGACGGGTTAGTGGCGGTGCGGCCGGAAGGCGCGGGTACGCGGACGAGGGGAGTGCGACCGTGGTGGGATCCGTGGGCGGGAGGACCGGCGGGCACGGCCCTGTGCTGCTGGCGCTGAGGGCGCTCGGCCTGGGCGACTTCGCCACCGCCGTGCCCGCGCTCCGCGCGCTGGAGAGGTCCGCCCCCTCCTGGCGCCGCGTCCTGGCCGGCCCGCCGTGGTACCGCGACCTGCTCGCCCTGGCCGGGCTCTCCTGGGAGGTCCTGTCCACGGAGCCTCTGGCCGTGCCCGGGTGGGGCTCCGCGTCGCCGCCGGACCTGGCGGTGAACCTGCACGGGCGCGGACCCGAGAGCACGGCCGCCCTGGCCGCCCTCTCACCGCGCGTGATGTGGGCCTTCGGGCACCGCACGGCGGTCGGCCGGGAAGGCCCCGACTGGCCGCCCGGCGTCCACGACGCGGAGGTCTGGTGCCGTCTCCTGCGGGAGCACGGGACGGCCGCCGACCCCACCGACCTGCGATGGCCCCGGCCCGTGCGGACGACGCGCCTGCCGGACACGGTGATCGTGCACCCGGGGGCGGCGGCGCCGTCCCGCCGCTGGCCCGTGGAGCGCTTCGCGCGGGTCGCCCGGCACCTGGCCGGCTCCGGGCTGCGAGTGCTGGTGACGGGTTCGCGGCAGGAGCTCTCCCGGGCGGAGGCGGTGGCGGTGGAGGCGGGGCTCGGCCCCGGATCGGTCCTGGCCGGCCGCACCGGTCTCGTCGAGCTGGCGCGGCTGGTCGCCGGTGCCGGACTGCTCGTGTGCGGGGACACGGGCGTCGGACACCTGGCGACCGCCTACTCGACCCCGTCGGTCCGCCTCTTCGGCCCGGTCTCCCCGGAACTGTGGGGACCGCTCGTCGACCGGGACTCCCACCGCTGCCTCTGGGCGGGACGCCGCGGGGACCCCCACTCCGAGCACCTCGACCCGGGCCTGGAGTCCATCGGTGTGGAGGAGGTCCTGGCCGCCTGCGCCGCCGCGCTCGACGCCCCCGCGCCGTCCCCGGTGTACGGGGAGGGACCGGGCAGGTAGCGCCCGGCGCCGCTCCCGCTCCCCCGGCCCGCGTCAGGGCGCGGGGTAGGGGTTCTCGCGCAGGCTCCGTGCCAGGTGGGCCGCGTTGCGGGCCAGGGTGGCCGTCGTGGAGGCGACCGCCTCCGGGGTCTGCTCCAGGTCCTTGTAGTCCTTGGGGTTCATGGCCTCGTTGTTCCAGTAGGTGCCGCCCTGGGCCGGAATGGTGAAACCCGTGTCCCCCAGGGCCTGGAACAGGTCCGCGGTGATCTTGTGCGCGCCGTCCTCGTTGCCGACGACCGCAGTCACGGCGACCTTGTCGAACATGGACGGCCGCCCCTGCTCGTCGGTCTCGCTCAGTTCGGCGTCGAGCCGTTCCAGGACCCGCTGGGCGACGCTGGACATGTGGCCGACCCACGTCGGCGTCGACATCACGAGGATGTCCGCGGCCAGGATGCGCCGCCGGATGTCCGGCCAGGCGTCGCCCGGGCCCATGTCGGTCTCCACACCGGGGCGGACGTCGTGGTCCACGACCCTGACGAGGTCGCCGGCGACACCGTGGTCGGCCAGGGCGTCGAGGACCTGCCGCGCCATCAGTTCGCTGCTCGACGGGGCGGGCGACGGTTTGAGGCTGCACACGAGAGCCAATGCGTTCATGGGGACCATGCTGGGCGAGTCCCGGTGCCGGCACACGCAGGCGCGCGGGCCGGCGTCGAGGATGCCTTCCGCCTGGCCGGACACGTGGCCGGCGCACGCAGGCGCGCGGGCGGGGCCTTCCCCGGGGCCGGATCGCCCCCGGCCGGGCTCGGCGGTCCTGCTCGGCGGTCCACTCGTCTCGCGGTCCCGGGGGGTCCGCGCCGCCGGGGCGAAACCCCCGGGACCGGGGTTGCGCCGCCCTCCGTCAGCGCCCCCCGGACAGGGCCGTGTCGACCGCCCGGGCCACCTGCTCGGCGGCCCTCTCCGGGCGGTAGGAGGAGTCGTAGAGTTCGTGGGCGCGGTCGGCCATGGCGCGGGCGGCGGCACGGTCGGAGAGCAGCCGCACGCACTCGTCGGCGATCGCCTCCGTGGTGTCGGCGATCCCGCAGTGCTCGCCGGCCCGGACCTCCAGCCCCTCCGCCCCCACGGTGGTGGAGACCACCGGCACCCGGTGGGCGAAGGCCTCCAGGATCTTGATGCGCGTGCCCCCGGCCACGCGCAGGGGCGCGACCACCAGGTCCGCCTGACGGAGGTGGGGCGTCATGCTGGGAACGATGCCCGTGACCTCGACCCCCGGGGACCGGCCGAGTGCGTCGATGCGCGGCGAGGACTGGCCGGCGAGCAGCACGCGCAGGTCCGGGAACTCCTCCCGGACCAGGGGCGCGATCCCCTTCACCAGCCATGCGGCCGCGTCGGCGTTGGGGGCGTAGGACAGGACCCCCTGGAAGAGGAGGGTGGGCCTTCCCGGCCCCTTCTCCGCCGCTTCCGCCCCGCCGCCCCCGGCGGGAGGCGTGTACGTGTTGGGGACCACCAGCGAGTTCGGAAAACCGGAACGGCGGAGGTCGCCCTGTCCCGAGTAGATGAGCACGTCCGCCCCCTGCGCGGCCTGGCGGTGGATACGCCGCCAGCGCGCGATGACCCGGCGCATGTCCAGTCTGCGGACCGGGGTGAGCTCCATGCCCCGGTCAGCCTTGCCGATGGAGAGCCAGCGGGCCAGCAGCACGTCCCTCAGGTCGTCCACGTCGATGACGGTGGGCGCGCAGACCAGGCCGCGGGTCATCAACCAGACGTGTTCGCGCATGTACCAGACGAGGTCGTACCGGGTACCCGCCAACCAGTCGGGCGCCTTCTCCAGGACGGCCTTGCGCGTCTTACCGATCTGCGCGGCGAGGGTGCCCTTGAGGAATTCGGTGACCCGGCGCGCCGGTGACCTCTCCTCGTTCATCGGGGAGAACTCCTGCGGCACGGTGAGCACCCGGTCGAAGACGGAGTCCGCGGGCGGCTCCTCGTGCTTCCCGTCGAGCGGCAGCACCAGCAGGTCCACGGTGCCGAGCCCGGCGAGGGCGCCGGCGATCACCTTGGTCCGCATGGCCCCACCGAACGGGTCCCAGGGCCTGATCCCGCTCACCAACAGAATCCGCAACGCCATCCGCCCTCCGCTCCTCCTTCGGCCACCGCCCATCCTCCACCCGTCCGGGCACGGCCCGTCGGCAGCGGGGGCACGCCGGCCGGCGCGGGCGGCCGACCGGGGGCGGAGCGTGCGCGGACCCCCGTCCCGCGACGACCACGGGGAACACGGCACCCGTCCCCGTCCCTCGCGTCCGCCACCGGCCCGGCCCCTGGCCGGATGTGGCCAGGGTTTCCTTCTGTTCACCCTGGGATGGAAGCGCTCCCACGTCAAGCGGGTCCGGTCGACCGGAACGGACTCCGACGGCGGTCCTCCACCGGGGACGGACCCCGGACACACGGTGATCCGTGGCCTACGATCTGGAGCCGTCGGCCGGAAAGAGGCCTGCCGCGCGCCCCGCAGACCCCACAGGCAGGAGCACGACGCCGTCTCCTCCAGCTCCCCACACCCGTCGACCCGACGACGCGGGGCCCCGAGGCCGCAGACCCGGGCCCCGTCCGCGCCACCCCCGTCTGGAGCCGCCCATGAGCAGTGGGAACCGAGAGCACGCACCCCCCTCCCGCACGTCCTCCCGGACCGGGACCCGCGACCGGCGTCCGGGCGTGGAACGCTGGTGGGACGAGGCCGTCCTGGCCCGCGTCCGCATCGTCCGGGCGATCCCCTCGACCGGCCCGGCACTGGCCTCGGCACTGCTCCTGGTCAACGTGGTCCTGGGCGTGCTGCCCGTCGCGTTCGTCGTGGCCACCTCGGTCGTGATCGGCCAGGTGCCCGCGGCGGTGGCGGCGGGGGTGGGGTCACAGGCCTGGTCCGCGCTCGTGCGGACCTTCCTGGCCGCCGCCGCGCTCTTCGCCCTCCAGACCCTCCTCACCCCCGTGCAGCACATGCTGGGCGAGCTCATGACCCGGCGGATGGACGGCCTCCTGCAGCAGCGCCTCATCCGGGCGTCGCTGCGCAGCACCGGCATCGGCCCGCTGGAGGACCCGGCCGTGCTCGACTCCCTGGACGAGGTGAACCGCTGGTTCGAGGCCCGTGCGCACACCCCGGGCGGCGCCTGCGCCGGAATGCTGGCGCTCGTGGCCCGCTACGTGCGCCTCGCCGCCCTGACCGCCCTCCTGGGGGCCGTGGCCTCCTGGGCCATGGCGGTGGCGCTCCTGGTGGCGGTACTCGTCTTCCGAACGGGGCAACGCGGCGGCCTGCGGGTGCTCTCACGTGTGTACGACACCGGGGTGGGCGCGGTGCTGCGCCGCGCGAACCACCTGCGCGGCGTGGCCATGGGCGCCCGCGACGCCAAGGAGCTTCGGGTGTTCGGGCTCACCGCCTGGTTCACCGACCGCTACGTCGACGAGCACACGAGGGCGCACGACCGCGTGTCCCGGGCCAGGCGACGGGTGTTCCTCGTCCCGTACCTCGGCTACACCGCGCTGGGGCTGCTCGCGGTCTGCTCCGTCCTGGCCCTGCTCGCCTCCGGCTCCGCGCAGGGGGCCGTCTCGCTCACCGGGCTCGCGCTGGCGCTGCAGGCGACCGCCGCGATGGTGATGTGCGGCGCCAACTACCCGGAGGCCGACCTCCAGACCTCCCTGGGCATGCGGGCCTGGCAGTCCCTGGACACCCTGGAGGAGCGCATGTCGCGGGCCGGGGAGCAGGCGCCGTCCCCCGAGGCCGCGGACGCCGTGGAGGAGCCCGTCACCGGCCCCGCGCCGGCGTCGGTGGAGCTGAGGTCCGTGCGCTTCTCCTACCCGAACGCGGGAGGGCCGGTCCTGGACGGCCTGGACCTGTCCCTGGCCCCCGGCCGCTGCACCGCCGTCGTCGGCGTCAACGGGGCCGGCAAGACCACGCTGGTCAAGCTGCTCACACGGCTCCGCGAACCCGACGCGGGCGACATCGTGGTGGACGGGCTCGACGTCCGCCGGACACCGGTCGAGCTGTGGAGACGGCAGGTGAGCGTCGTGTTCCAGGACTTCGTGCGCTACGAGTTCTCCGCCGCGGACAACATCGCCTGCGGAGCGGTCCACCTCCCCGTCGACCGGGAGGGGGTGCGCGACGCAGCGCGGCGCGCGGGCGTCCTCGACACCTTGGAGGCCCTGCCGCACGGCATCGACACCGTGCTCTCCCGCAAGCACGAGGGCGGGGCGGAGCTCTCCGGCGGGCAGTGGCAGCGCGTCGCCATCGCCCGGTCCCTCTACGCCCTCGACGCCGGCGCGAGGCTGCTGGTCCTGGACGAGCCGACCTCGGCCCTGGACGTGCGCGCGGAGGCGGCCTTCTTCGACTCCTTCATCGAGCTGACCGCGGGGGTCACCTCGGTCCTGATCAGCCACCGGTTCTCCAGTGTCCGCAGGGCGGACGGGATCGTCGTGGTGGAGGGCGGGCGCGTGGTCGAACAGGGCACGCACGAGGAGCTCATGGCTTTGGGGAACCGCTACGCGCGCATGTTCCGGCTCCAGGCCGAGCGCTTCGACCCCGCCGGCCGCGGCGAGGGAAGGAGCGTGGCGCGATGAGGGACACCGTCCGGGCCGTGTGGGAGCTCACCCGGCTGTCGTGGTCGGCCGACCGGGCGCGGTTGCTGGGAGCGGCGGCGCTGATGCTCGCCGCCGCGGTGGCCCAGCCGCTCACGGCGCTCGCCCTGGGGGTGCTCACCGACGCCGCCGTGGCCGGGGAGGCGGCCCGGGCCGGGTGGACGGGCGCCCTGGCGGGCCTGCTGATGATCGTCGCGTTCGTCGGCGCCCACTTCGCCCACGTCCTGTACATGGAGCTGGGCGACAAGGCCTTCCTGCGGCTGGACAGGGAGCTGATCGGCCTGTCGAACGGCTCCGAGGGGCTGGAGCACCACGAACGGCCGGAGTACGCCGACCGGATCACGGTCCTGCGCCAGGAACTGAGCAGGGTCTCCACCAGCGGGATGACCGCGCTGATGTCGGGCCTGAGCCTCATGTGCGGCCTGGTGATCACCGTCGTGCTCCTGGTCGAGCTCAGCCCCTGGCTCCTGCTGCTCCCCCTGGCGGCCGTGCCGCCCCTGCTGACCGGCCGGTACGCCGAGTCGCTGATGGGGGAACGTCGGCGCCGGGCCGCTCCGCACACCAGGGGCGCGCAACACGTGCTGGAGCTGACCGGGGACGCCGCGACGGCCAAGGAGCTCCGCGTCCTGGGCATGCGCGACTTCGTCCAGGACAGGCACGCCGAGCACTGGCGGGCCGCCACCCGGCTGCTGTGGGGCGGGGAGACCAGGGCCGTCCTCGTGCGTATCGCCGGCCAGCTGGTCTTCGCCTCGGCCTACCTCGCCGGCACGCTGCTGGTCGTACGGGAGGCCGTCGCCGCGGAGCGCACCGTGGGCGACGTCGTCCTGGCCGTCGTGCTCGCGGCCCAGGTCAGCCAACAGGTGTCCGGGGTGGTCGCGCTCCTCCAGGAGCTGCAGCGGCTCTCCCGGACGCTGGCGGACCTGCGCTGGGTCAGGGCCCTGGTCGGACGCCGGGAGCACCGGGGCGGGCAGCCGCCGGCCGAGGTGCCCGCCCGGCTGTCCGGCGGCATCCGCTTCCGGGGGGTCTCCTTCCGGTACCCGGACCGGGAGAAAGCGGTCCTGGACGGCGTGGACCTGTGGATACCCGCCGGGTCCGTGGTGGCCGTCGTCGGGGAGAACGGCGCCGGGAAGTCCACCCTGGTCAAGCTGCTGAGCCGGTTCTACCTCCCCACCGCGGGGACGATCGAGATCGACGGCACCGACCTGCGCCGCCTGCCGGTGGAGCGGTGGCGCGCGAGGATCACGGCGGGATTCCAGGACTTCTCGCGCTTCGAGCTGACCGCAGGGGAGACCGTCGGCGTCGGGGACCTGCCGCGCCTGGCGGACGCGGACGCGGTGGACGCCGCCCTGCGGCGGGCCGGAGCCGGGGCGGTGGTCCGTGACCTGCCCTCCGGAGCGGCCACACCCCTGGGGCACAGCCTGCCCGGAGGGGTGCAGCTGTCGGGCGGGCAGTGGCAGAAGCTCGCGCTGGGCCGGACGATGATGCGGGAGGGACCGCTGCTGCTGATGCTCGACGAACCGACCGCGGCCCTGGACGCCCGGGCGGAGCACCAGCTCTTCGAGGGCTACGCGCGGACCGCGAGGGCCGAGGGGCTGCGGAACGGCGCCGTCACCCTCCTGGTCAGCCACCGCTTCTCGACCGTGCGCACGGCCGACCTGATCCTCGTGCTGGCGGACGGGCGGATCGCGGAGTCCGGGAGCCACGACGACCTGATGGGGAGGAGGGGGCTGTACTCGGAGCTGTACCGGCTGCAGGCCGAGCAGTACCGCCAGGGCCCGCCGCCCGGGGTGCCGGGGCCGGGCGGGCTCCGGCAGCCGGAGCGATGACCGCGTCCTCCCCGCGCCGGTGTCCCCGTCCTACCGGGTGTACCGCGCGGCTGCGGACGACCGCGAGATCCCACGACCACACCGTCGTCCCCGGGTCCGGGGATGCCCTTCCTTCCACCCATCGGGGGCACTGATGTCCGGCGTCCACCTCTCCTGCGCGATCATGGCGCACCCGAAACGCTCCGCGGCGGCCCACCGCCTGGCGGCCTCCCTCCCCGGGCTCTCCCCCCGGGTCGTCCTCGACCCGGAACCGGACGGCCCGCCGGCGACCCTGCGGACGGCACGTGCCGCCTGGGCGGCGGCACCGCCTGGGGCCACCCACCACCTGGTGCTCCAGGACGACGCCGCACCGGTGGCCGGTATGGCGGACGCCCTGGCCGGGGTCCTGTGCGCCCACCCGGACCTTCCCGTCGCCCTGTTCTGCGAATGGGGGTCGGGGACGGGGTCGATGGCGCGGTGGGCGTCCATGGGCGGGTTCGGCCTCGCCGAGTGCGTCGACGCCTTCGTGCCCACCGTCGGCCTGGCCCTGCCCGCGGCGACGGCCTCCGCCCTGGTCAGGGCGATCGACTCCCACGATCCGGCCGAACACGACGACGAGGTGGTCGCCCGGTTCCTGGAGGGGCTGGGCCGGAGCGCGTTCGTCACGGTGCCCAACCTGGTCCAGCACGACGGCGACACGAGCCTGGTGGGCAACGACCACGCGATGGGCGCCCGGCGGTCCGCCCTGCTCGCGCGCCCCGGGGAGGCCGTGGCCGAGGACGTCCTTCACGCACCCGGGCTGGTGCCGTTCGTGAGCTGGCGCCGTGCCCGCGCCGCGGCGATCCGCTGGGACACCGCGGCGCACCGCTACGAGAGCCACGTGGCCCTGATGCGGGAGGAACTGCGACAGGCGGGGGTCGAGCACGCGGACCTGTGCGGGGCGCTGGACCGGTGGGCGGCCTCCCCCACGGGCCGCACCCTGGAGGGGGCACTGGGCTACGGCCTGCTCCACGAGCTGTGGACGGTGGCCGCGGCCCTCGCCGTGTTCGCGCCGTTCCCCCTCGGGACTCCGGCGTCCCCTCCGTCCCCGGACCTGACGAGGGCGCTGGCCTCCCTGGGGCCGGGAGGGCTGCGCACCGTCACCCCCGACGCGGCCCAGGACCCCCGGACGGTCGAAGCCCTCGGGGAGCTGGCGGCCGCGGGCTTCGCCTTCGGGGCACGGGCGGCCGCCACCTGCGGGCCCGCACCAGGTATCGCCCGGCCCGCGCCCTCCCGGGCGTCGGAGCCGCGCCCCGGGACACGCGAGGAAGGAGGGACGGGAACGTTTAGGCGTCGGGAAGTCGGCTAGGGCCCTGTGCAAGGCCGGTAATCGTGAGAGGAGCTGACCATGGCGGACAGTATCGCCGAAGTGATGAGCGAGACCGTTCACACGGTCGCACCGGAAACGACCCTGCGCGAGGCCGCCAGGATCATGCGGGACGAGGACGTGGGCGATGTCGTGGTGACCGACTCCGGGAGGATCCGCGGGGTGCTCACCGACCGGGACATCGTGGTGCGCTGCGTGGCCGACGAGGGGGACCCGGACAGGGTCACGGTCGGCCAGGTCTGCAGCGCCGAGGTCGTGACCGTTCCGCGCCAGAGCAGCCTCCGGGACGCCGTCCACGCCATGCGCACGTCCAGCGTGCGCCGCCTGCCCGTCGTCGACGGGCCCGAGGTCGTGGGCATCGTAACCATGGGCGACCTGGCGCGGGTGGTCGACGAGGACTCCGCGCTGGCGGACGTGAGCGCGGCCCCGCCCAACCGCTGACCAGACCATCACAGGAGAGAAGCCCCGCCCGGGTTGGGGAGCCCGGGCGGGGCTCGTCCGTGTCCGGCGGCGCATCGGGGGCCTCCCGTGCCGCCGGCGGCAGGCGGCCCCGGGGTGCGCGGCGACCGGGATCCGCGGGCGGAGCGGCCGTACCGTCCGGAGCGGTTCGGGGCTCCGGACCCCAGGTATGACAGGATCACCGCGTCCCACCCCGCTGCCGCGTGCGCCACGGACACCGCCGTCCTCCGCGTGCCCGGTCCGGCCGCTCCCCGCGGTCCGCGGAACACACCCGGGACGCACCGACCCGAGAACCCGGAGACGGCATGACCCTCGACCCCTACCTCGCCGGCAGGCTGCACCACCTCGAAGGCCTCGGCGACCGCGCCATGGCGCGGTCGGACCCCGAGGCGGCGCGGTGTTTCGCCGAGTACCACCGCGACCCCGCCGAGTGGCGGATGCCCGACGTCTCGGTCGAGGACCGCGCCGTCCCCGGCCCCCACGGGGAGGTCCCCGTACGGATCTACCGGCCGCGGGAGCAGAGCGACCGCGCGCTGCTGTGGCTGCACGGCGGCGGATTCATGGCCGGGGACCTGGACATGCCGGAGGCGCACACCGTCGGTTCGGAGCTGGCCGCCCGCGCACAGGCCCTGGTCGTCTCCGTCGGCTACCGCCTCGCCGTGGACGGCGTCCGCTACCCGGTCCCCGTCGACGACGCGTACGCGGCGTGGACGTGGCTCGCCGGAACGGGCTGGGCGGAGGCCGGCGCCGTCGCCCTCGGAGGGGCGAGCGCGGGTTCCGCGCTCGCCCTGTCCACGGCGCTGCGTCTGCGCGACCGGGGCCTCCCCCTCCCCCGCTCGGTGCTGCTGGCCTACCCCTTCGTCCACTTCCCGACCCCGGCGCTGGACGCGGACGGCGCGGCCCGGATGGAGGTCCTGCCGCCGGTCCTGCGGTTCACCCCCGAGTCGATCGAGGCCATGGTGCGCAACTACGTGGGCCGCGTGGGCGGGCTCCCGGCCGACGCGATGCCCGGGGCCGCGGACCTGTCCGGCCTTCCGGCGACCAGCATCCTGCTGTCCGAGTACGACGACCTGCGGCCCTCCGGCGAACTGCTCGCCAGGCAGCTGGAGGAGTCGGGGGTTCCCCACAGGACCTACCTCGCGGCGGGGATGCCGCACGGGCACCTCAACCGCGGCCCCTCCCTCGGAGAGGTCGACCGCTCGCTCGCCTTCTTCGCCGACGCCCTCACGGGCTGACCCCGTGCCGCGGGGCCCGTCCGGGGGCGGGCCCCGCGCCCGTCAGTCCCCGCGGACCGACGCGCGCAGGGCCGCCACGATCCACGGCCAGGGCACCGGGCCCTCCTCCCCGCCGGGCGGGCCCCCGTTGATCACCGCCACCAGGCTCGTGTACCTGCCGTGCGTGCTGTCGAACCAGGGGTCCTCCACCGGCTCCTCCCCTTCCAGCCTGATGAGTTCGACCAGGTACGACGCCAAGTTGTCCCGGTACCCGGCGGTGGACCGGGCGCCGCCGAGCGCGGCGGCGGCATCGGCCAGGCGGACGACCGCCTCCCGGGCGCGTGGGGACTCCGCGGGCTCCCCGGAACGGTGGACGGAGAGGATGTCCTCCATGATCGGCACCCCCGTCTCGTACATGAACTCCTGCACCGGTGAGGCGGCGAAGAGCTTCCCCGGCTCGGTCGTGTAGGTGACCTGGAGGTAGTCGTGGACCGCTGTGCGGAACTCCCGGCCACTGACCAGGTCGGCCAGCTCGATCCAGGCCTCGAGCTGGGCGGCGGTGGGGTCCTCCGGCAGCTGGGGCCGCAGCTGCCGCAACCGCTCGACGAACACCGGGGGCACGTCCAGGCCCGCGCCGACCTCGTTCCAGAAGTCGTCGACGAGCCGTTCGCGCTCCTCGTCGGTCATCGAGACGAGTTTGTGCAGGAGCGCCGCCTGGGCGGCGGTCCCCTCCTGCCGGACCAGGGTCCTCAGAACGGCGCGCCTCGCGCGTAGACCGCGCTCCTGGCGTTCGACGATCCCCAGGTGGGCGGTGAGGAGGTCGTGCAGGGTCCTCTCGCCGTCGAGCACCTGGCGGATGTCCTCCAGGCCGGCGTCCAGCTCGCGCAGGGTCCGCACGAGCTCCAGCCGGGCGATGGCGTGGACGTCGTAGAGCCGGTAGCCGGCCCCGGTCAGGCGTGTGGGGGGAATGACCCCGGCGTCGGAGTAGAACCGGACGGCGCTGACGCTCAGTCCGGATCGGCGCGCGGCGTCCCCGATCGGGTACAGGTCGTTGTCGTGCATACCGCCACTATCGGGTCTCGAGCGGCTTGAGACTCAACCGCCGTGGAGCGCGGACCCGCCGTGCTGCCGACTCCTCCCCGGCCCGGGGCGGGGCGGTTCCGCGCGCACCTGTCGGCGGACCTGGACGGCCGGCCCACCGCCTCCCTCCCCCTCGGCCCGGCTGCCCTGCCCTCGACCGCGGCTTCGGGACCACCGGCCCGAGCAGGCGCGGTGCGGGCCCGGCCACCGTCACTCACCGCCGCCGTCACCGCCGTCCCCGCCGGTGCTGCCGCCGTCACCGAGGAGGGAGAGTGCGAACCCGACGCCGCCCGCGCCCATCGCGTAGGGGGCGAGCCAGGAGGCCGCCTCGAACGACGCGAGGAGGAACAGGACGGGGAACATGCCGATGAACAGGACGAGCCCGGCCATGGCCACGCGATTCCGGACACGGCCACCGCCACCGCGTTCCCGATCGCCGTTCCCGCCGTTCCCGCCCTCCTCGGCACCGTCGTCGCTGCCGTCGCTGCCGGCGATGCCGTCAACGGCAGCGGCAGCGGCAGTGGCGGCGGCGACGGACGTGCTGCCGTCATCCGCTGCCCCCTTCCGCCGCGTGCGGATGAACAGGACCAGCGCCGCGGTCGCCGCCGCCAGTGCGGTGAGCGGGAGCAGTGCGGACAGGTCGCCGCCCGCCACCCTTCCCACCAGCGGGTAACCGATGCCGCCCGCGATGCCCAGAGCCAGGAAGACGAGACAGCCTCTCATGGGACCTCCGAAGTAGGGGCCACCACGGTAGGCGTTCGCGGGACCGCCGCGGAGGGAGATGGCCCCATCCGGCCACGGGTCCGAGCGGTCGAACCCGGTGGCCGACCCTTCCGGCCGGAGCCGATGCCTACGGGGAGACCCGTCGGCGGCCACGGGGGCCGCCCGGGCCTCCACCGGTGGCAGCGGCCGACGGCCGCCCCACCGGTGCGGTGGGACGGCCGTGCGGGTGCGCCTCCGGACGGGGTGCGCGGGAGGCCGGGATCAGCCGGCGGTGACGGGGATGACGCTGCCGGCGTACTCCTCCTCGATGAACGCCGCGGTCTCCTGCGAGGTCAGCAGCTCCACGAGGGTGGCCACGCGGGGGTCGTCGGCGTTGTCGGCGCGGGCGGCGAGGACGTTCACGTACGGGTTGCCCTCGACCTGCTCCAGGAGGATGCTGTCCTCCTCGAAGTCCAGGCCCGCCTCCTGGGCGTAGTTGTTGTTGACGATCGCGGCGTCCACGTCGTCCAGCGAGCGGGGCAGCTGCGCGGCCTCGACCTCGCGGAACTCCAGGTCCTTCGGGTTCTCCTCGATGTCGGAGAGCGAGAAGGTGGCCTCGTCGACGCCCTCGGCCAGGGTGATCAGGCCGCCCTCCTCCAGCAGCAGGAGCGCCCGGAACTCGTTGGTCGGGTCGTTGGGCAGCGCGACCTCGGCGCCGTCCTGCAGGTCCTCGACCGCGTCGACCTTGTTGGAGTACAGGCCCAGCGGGGGCAGGTAGATCTCCTGGACGGAGACGAGGTCGGTGCCGTTGCCCTCGTTGAACTCGTCGAGGAAGGGGGCGTGCTGGTAGAGGTTGGCGTCCAGCTGCCCCTCGTCGAGGGCCGCGTTGGGGGCGATGTAGTCGGAGAACTCGACGATCTCCAGGTCCAGCCCGGCCCCGGCCGCCAGTTCCGCGTCGACGAACTCCAGGATGTCCCCGGCGGGGACCGCCGTCGCGCCGACCACGAGGGTGTCCTCGCCGGAGGCGGCTTCGGAGGCGTTCTCGGACGGGGCGCCACAGGCGGCCACCGCCAGGAGTACTGCGGTGGCGGGGACGGCGATGGCGGTGCGGCGCATGAAGGGGATCCTCACGGGTGCGGTGCGGTGGAGGGAACGGGACGGACCCGACCTGCCACCAGAATTTCCTATTTTCCCGATCTTAATTGAGGATTACCCCCGCCGACGCCCGCCAGTGACAAACGGCACATGATGGGATCACTCGCCTGACCTGCCCGAACCGCTCGTCTCCGGGGCCGGGGCCGCGGTGTTCGACCCCCTCGCCCCGCGCCGGGACAGGAGTCCCGCCGGCAGGCGGGGAGGGACCGGGGGCCGCGCACCGCCCGCTCGCACGGGCCCTGTCCTCCCAGGTTAGCGGCGCCGGCCACCGCGCTCCCCGCCCGCCCCCGGCGGGGCCGGGCGCGCACCCCCGCCGCAATCCTCCCGGTCAGATCGCCTCACGGCGCTGGAGGTGGCTGAAGGCCGCCCAGCCCGGCAGGACCGGGAACCAGAAGGTCAGCAGCCGGAACAGCAGCACCGCGGGAAGCGCCACGGCCGCGGGCACGCCCGCCACCGCCGTGAGCCCTCCGATCAGCGCGGCCTCGACCGCGCCCAGGCCGCCCGGGGTGGGAGCGGCCGAGCCGATCGCGTTGCCCGCCAGGAAGACCACGGCGACCGCGACCAGGCTCACCCGCGTGCCCGGGTCGGTGAAGGCCGCCACCGAGGCGTACAGGCACAGCACGAACCCCGCGGTCAGCAGCAGCGTCCCCCCGAACCCCAGGAGCAGGGAGGACGGGCTCTGGAGCATGTCCAGCAGCCGCGGCAGCACCCCCTGCAGGTAGGGGCGGGTCCGGGAGGCGATCGCCCGGCGCATGCGGGGCGACAGCAGGACCACGGCGACCACCGCGGTCCCCGCGATGCTGATCCCCACGACGGTCGGCGAGGGGGTGAAGCCCGTCCAGTACGAGGCGCCGGTGAGGTAGGCGCACACCAGCAGCAGCGGCACGTGGATGAGGAACCCGACCAGCTGTGTGAGGCCCACGGCCGACAGCGCCAGCGCGGCGGGGGCTCCCGCCCTGGTGACGAAGCGGGTGTTGACCGCGATGGACCCGAGCCCGGCCGGGGCGGCGATCCGCACGAACGAGGCCGCGTACTGGACCATGACCGTGCGCCACCAGGGCAGCGGGACCGGCACGAACCCGACCAGGATCATCGCCGCGGCGACCATGCACACGGTGGACATGACGAAGGCGGCGGCCGCCCACGCCGGGTCGGCCTGGCCGATGGTGCTGAAGTCGACGCCGGTCAGCTGGTAGAGGAGCACCAGTCCGACGGCGGTCGCGACCACGAAGCTGACGATCGTGCGGGGCCGCATGCGCTCCAGGCGGGCCGGTTCGGCGGGCGCCTCGGGGGCGGTCTCGACCATGCGCTCGCGCAGCCGGCCCAGGAGCCCGCGGTGCGCGCGCAGGCCCGAGCGCAGCGGGTAGGGCAGGCCGGCCGGTTGCAGGAAGGGCAGGATCGCCGCCGTGGCGGGAACCCCGAGGGAGCGCACGGCCGAGTCCACCGCGCGTTCGGCGCCGACCCGCATCGCCAGCAGGGTGACCATCGCGGCGTGGTCGAGGGAGATCCTCATCTGCGGTGCGGCCACCGTGCCCCGGTCGATGCCGGTGAACCCCGCCCTCTCCGGGGCGGCCCCCAGGATCCCGACCGTGGCCCCGCTGAGCCCGCCGTGGGCGATGCGGTGGCGGTGCAGGATCCCGAGCCCGTTCCAGCACAGGTCGAGGACGTCGTCGGTGAGGGCGTCGTCGTCCAGGTCCTCCAGGGGCAGGGAGCCGGGGAGTTCGCGGACGAGGACGACGGTGCCGGGGCCGAGTTCGCCCACGCCCAGGACCCGGGGGACGGTGACGCCGGCGTTCCGGGCGGAGTAGCTCATCAGCGCGGCGTGCTCGGCCCGGCGGCGCACGCCGTAGAGCATCCGGGGGGCGACCGGTCCGCGCAGGAACACCAGGTCGCGCAGGCGCCGCCAGAACCCGGAGGTGTTCTCGGAGCTGAGCACGGTGACCTCGACCCGGCCGCCGTCGTCGAGCTCGGCCAGGTGGCGCGGGTTGCCCTCCCGGTCCTCGCCCGCCCGGGCGACGGTGGTCGCGGTCATGCCGAACCGTTCCAGCTCGGCGCGCAGGCGCCGGTCGTCGGCCGGGGCGGGAGCGCCCGCACCGATGGCGTAACGGGCGAGGAAGGCGCAGGTCAGGCCGACCAGGACGGTGAGCACGAGGGCGAGCAGGCTGGTGACCCCGGCCAGGAGGGCGCAGACCGCGACGGCGGTGTTCCCCGCCCACAGGACGGAGCGGGTGCGCGGCAGGCCCGTGGGCATCGTGCGGATGAAGGCGAGGACCGCGGCCACGTAGCCCAGGGTGGCGCCGGTGAAGACGTCGTCGGGGGCGGGGGTGAGGGGGTTGGGGACCTGGCCGGGGCTGATCAGGGTGGCCAGGGCGGCGTTGATGAGGGAGGCGAGGACGTAGGCGGCGACGCCCGAGGCCATGGCGCGCGCGAGGTCCCGGGGCCTCCCCGTGAACAGGGTGCGCAGGACCACGTAGCAGACCAGGACGATGATCACCAGGTTCGCGCCCACCGCGACGAACAGGAGCAGGCCGGAGGGCATGATCGATCGGAGCCGGTCGGGGTCGGCCGCGTCGCCGCTGTCGGTGGCCACGCGGACGGCGAGCATGATCGCCGCCACCAGCAGCAGGCCCGCCGTGCCCAGGAGGAGGTCGACGGGTCTGCGCGGTGTGCGCGCGGTGCTGGGGTCCGGGACGGGGGCGTCCGGGGCGGTTCGGGTCGTCACGGGTCCAAGCCTGCCCGACCCGCGGGGATTCGGATGCCAGGGGTGGGGGCGTTTCGTACGTCCGGTCGGGGCGCGCCCCGGTCGGCGTCAGTCCCCCGGCAGCCGGTACAGCTGGCCCAGTCCGATCGGGGGCACCGGGGGCAGCTCCCCGGAGTCGCCCGCGCTCTCGAAGGACCGGAGCATGTGGGCGACCAGGCGCCGCGAGGCCGCCCGGGTCGTCTCCGGGTCGGATGTGACGATGCCGCCGTTGGCCAGGAGCACCAGGACGATGTCCTCCCGGGCGAAGTCGGCGCGCAGCCGCCCCGACTCCTTGGCCCTGCGGATCAGCTCGTCCAGGCCGTGTTCGACGTGGACGCGCCGCTCGTCGAAGCCGTCGGAGTCGGGGAAGGCCGCGAGGAAGGCCTCGGTGAAGCCCTTGTCGGCCGCCTGCATGGCGCACACCTCCGTGAGCACCGTGCAGAAGGCGCGCCAGGGGTCGGGGTCGGCGAGCGCCTCGTCGACCAGCCCGGCGCACTCCGCCATCTCGTCGGCGAAGACCTCGGCGACCAGGGTCTCCCTGGTCGGGAAGCGGCGGTAGAGGGTCGCCGGCCCCACCCCCGCCCGGCGTGCGATCGCGACCATCGGCACGTCGATCCCGCGCTCGGCGAACGCCGCCCGGGCGGCCTCCATGATGCGCCGGCGGTTGTGCCGGGCGTCGGACCGCAGGCCCCGGCCCGCGATCGGGGGTTCGCGCACGGCGGGCGGCTCCGCCCCTGCGCCCGAGGGGTTCTCCGCGACGCGGGCGGCGCCGCCGGGCTCCATCCGAGAGGTCCGCTCTGCCATGCCTCTCACTTTACGGCAAACGGATGGTGCTGTCCGTTTGGCGCGTTAGCGTGGAGAGAAAGCGGACGACCCTGTCCACATAAGGCGGGGAGTGTGTCCTCCGCACATCCGAAGGAGTGGGCAATGGGATCGGCGAGCCTGATGAGAGCGGCGCTGTACGACGGGTACGGCCCCCCGGAGGTCCTGTACGAGGGCCGGGTCCCGGCCCCGACCGCCGGCCCCGGGCAGCTGCTCGTGCGGGTCCACGCCGTCAGCGTGAACGGCGGCGAACTGCTGCTGCGCTCGGGCGGGCTCCGGTGGGTGGCGGGCCGCTCCTTCCCCAAGAGGGTCGGCATGGACTTCACCGGCGAGGTCGCGGAGACCGGGCCGGGCGCCACCGGCTACCGGGTGGGCGACCGGGTGTGGGGCCTGCTGCCGAGAATGGGGTTCGGCAGCGCGGCGGAGTACGTGGCGGTGCCGACCCGGCAGGTGTCCCTGGCGCCGGAGGGCATCGACCTGGTCGAGGCCGCAGCACTGCCGGTCGGCACGACCTCGATCACCGCCCTGCGCGACAAGGCCCGCCTCCGGAGCGGCGAGCGGGTGCTCGTGCGCGGGGCGAGCGGCGGCGTGGGCAACACCACGGTTCAGATCGCGAAGGCGATGGGCGGGCGCGTCACCGGGCTCGCGTCCGCGCGCAACCTGGACCTGGTCCGCGAGCTCGGCGCCGAGGAGGCCTTCGACTACGCCGCGACCCCCCTGGCCGATCTGGGGAGGTTCGACGTCATCGTCGACAGCGCGGGGTCGGACCTGCCGGCCCTGCGGCGGCTGCTGGCGCCCGGCGGGCGCATGATCGGGCTGTCCTTCGACTCGGCGGCCATGGTGGGCTACGTCCTGGCCTCGTACGTGTTCGGTTCACGGCGGGTGCGGTTCTTCAGCGGCCAGCCCCGGCACGCGCTGTTCGCCGATCTGACCCGGTACGTCGAGGAGGGCGCCCTGCGACCCGTGGTGGACACGGTGCACCCGCTCTCGGACGTGGCCGCCGCGCACCGGGCGCTGGAGGCCGGGGGCGTGCGGGGCAAGCACATCGTCCGGGTGGTCTGAACACGGACGCCGCCGCGCCCCGGGACGGCCCGGCGTGCGGCGGCGGTCGTCGCGTCCCGCTCAGGCGGGCGGGGAGAGCAGTCCGCGCCGGTAGGCGCGGACGAGGTTGCGCGGCACCAGGTACTCGCGCCCCTGCAGGGTGACGCGCACCAGGTCCGGGGTGGTGGCCTTCCACTGGGAACGGCGCGTGCGGGTGTTGGAGCGCGACATCCTGCGCTTGGGTACGGCCATCGGCCCTGTCCTCGTCGTTGTCGTGGTGTGGGTCGGGCGGCGGGGCGCTCGCCCCGCCGCGGTCGGGCGTCAGCCCTTGCGCTGGTAGCGGCGCTGGAAGCGCTCCACGCGTCCGGCCGTGTCGACCACCCGGGCGTTGCCGGTGTAGAAGGGGTGGCTGGCGCTGGAGATCTCGACGTCGATCAGCGGGTAGGTGTTGCCGTCGCTCCACTCGATGGTCTTGTCGCTGGTGGCGGTGGACCTGGTGAGGATGGAGAAGTCCCCCGCGCGGTCGCGGAAGACGACGGGCCCGTAGGCGGGGTGGATTCCGGGTTTCATGCGTGCCTCCTGGCGGTGTCCTCGGCGCCGGCCCCGGTCGGGGCCGGGGCGCGGCGGCTGTGCGGGCGGCCGGGCCGGGTCAGCGTTCCTCGCGGAACTCGACGTGGCGGCGGACCCGGGGGTCGTACTTGCTCAGGGTGAGCCGGTCGGGTGTGTTGCGCCGGTTCTTGCGGGTCACGTAGGTGTAGCCCGTGCCCGCCGTGGACTTGAGCTTGATGATGGGGCGTACCTCGTTGCGTGCCATGGATGCCTCCTCGGGGTCTCACGCCTAATAAGCCAATGATAACCGTTTTCATTCCCGGATCGACCGCTCCGATGACGACGGGCCGACCGGCGGGAGGCGGCGCACGGCAGACCCGCCGCACAACGGCCGCCCCCGGCGCCCGGGCGGCTTTCTGCCCCGGTCACGGCGGAGGACACCCGACAAGCAGGACAGAGGGTGACTTTTCGTAGCGGAGAACTGCGGAGTGTCACCGGCGCGTGGTACTCAGGTTCCGTCTTCCCCTTCCCTCGGCACACGGAGGCGTCTGTGACCGCACGCAACTTCAAGGGTCAGTTCTCGTCATGGCCGACCACGGCCTTCCTCGTCTTCTGCGGCGTCCTGCTCCTGGCCATGATCAACGACTGAGGAGCAACCGTGGTCGTCTCCGGACCCTGTCCGTACTGCAGGCGCAGGATCGGATCGCCCGCGCACAGGCCGCGCGGCAACCACCGCATCGGCGAGGGGGTGCGAGAACCGGCCCGGTCGGCGCAGGGGCCCGGCACCGGGCCGGGGCGCCACACCGGGCCACCGCACCGCACCGGTCCCCGGGAAAGCCCCGGCCCCCGGGAGGCAGGAGCCCGGGGAACAGCGCGACTCCAGGACGGAGCGCCCGACCCCCGGGAAGGGGGGATGCCTCCGCCGCGTTCCCGCCCCTGAAGCGTCCCGGAGGGCGCGCCGGGCGCGCCCTCCGGCTCCGGCAGCCCTCCGCTCCCCCGTCGGGCGCGGGTCAGCCCTCCCCCACGGCTCCGCGCCGCACCGGGCGCCAGTACTGCCGCTTCCCCTCCTCGCGCACGACCACGCCGAGCCGGGCGAGCTCGCCGCGCAGTTCCGCGCAGTCGTCCGCGTCCCCGGACTCCAACGCGGTCCGGCGCGCCCTCAGGACCGCCTGCGCGTGCTGTTCGAGGCCGGGCATCCCGTCCACCCAGCGCTGGAACTCGTCCGCGTGCGGGTCTCCGTCACGCCACCGGTAGCCGTGCGCCTCGAAGGCGGCGCGGAGGCGCCCGGCGCCGTGCTCGGTGCGTTCGCGGGCGGCTTCGGCGGTGTCCGGGCCGAGGACGACCAGGTCCTTGCCGTCCAGGAAGACCGTGCCGACACGGTCGCGTCCGATCTCCGGCCCCTTCCCCCCGCGGGTGATCCGCACGCCCCCGTCGCCGACCTCCACCACGACCATGTCGCCGTAGGACAGCAGCGCCAGCAGCGCGCCGGCCCCCAGGCCGACGGCGCTCAGGACGGCGGTGAGGACGGGTCCGTCCAGCCCGGCCAGGAGGTCGACCTGCTCCCGGCCCGGCACCATGGGGAGCGCGTGGACCCACTCCGGAAGCACCGCCAGCCACCCGGGGACCATGGACAGGACCCAGCCCGCCGCCGCCCCGAGCAGGGGGAAGCACGTCCACAGCAGCACGTGGGCCACCGCTCCGTCGCGGACCACGGTCGGTCGGTTCGTCGCCTGCTCGGCCCTGCTCATGACGCCTTCTCTCGGGTTCGGTCGACGACGGCTCGCCCGTCGCGCAGTACCAGGGCGACCCGGCGCAGCGCGCCGAGGCCGGTCAGCGGGTCCCCGCGCACGGCGAGGAGGTCGGCGGCGCGGCCGGGTCCGGCCGCGCCGACGCGGCCCTGCGAGACCAGGACGGTGCGGTCCCGTCGTGGCGTGAGCGGGGCGCCCACGAGCACCGTCGCTCCGGTGAGGGCGAGTACGCGGTCGTTCTTCACGGGGTTCCGAGGTCCTCTCCGCCGGTGTTCGCCATGATCCTAGTTGAGCATATAGGATTCTATTCATGCAACCAGTCGACAGGACGGACGGAGACCGGTCCTTCATCGAGGACGCCCGCCGCAGGCAGATCGTCACGGCGGCGATCGCCGCCATCGCCGAGGAGGGGTACTCCCGCGCCTCCTTCGTGCGCATCGCCGCACGGGCCTCGATCAGCCCGGGGCTGATCACCTATCACTTCAAGACCAAGGAGAACCTGATCAGAGAGGTCCTCGGCCACATCGACGCCCGCCTGGACCGCGCGATGGAAGGCGGACCCGAGCCCCTGGAGGGCTTCGAGGACGGTCTGCGCCGGATCGTCACCGGCCACGTCACGTACTGCGCGAGCCACCCCCAGGAGATGGTCGCGCGCCGGGAGGTGCTCTCCGCCGCGCTCCCGCCCGCGCTCCAGGAGCACGTCGCCCGGGGGAACGAGGCGGGCCGGGCCGAGCTGGTCGGCTTCCTCACCGAGGGGCAGCGCCACGGGGAGTTCCGCCCCTTCGACCCCGAGGTCTTCACCGACGCCCTGTTCGCCGCGCTCAGCTCCGCCCCGCGGTCCGTGGCACGGCGCCCCGCCGAGGAGCACGGGGCCTACGCCCGCGAGATGGCGGACCTGTTCGCCGAGGCGGCCACCGGACGGGGGTGAGCCGCAACGGCGGAGGCGCCGCGGGGATGTCCCCCACGGCGCCTCCGCGTCCTACCGTTCCGCCCCGCCGGCGGCCCGTCCCTGCCGGGCCGGGCTCAGGCGGCCTCGCCCTTGGCGCGCTTCTCCACGCGCTCCGCGCGCAGGCGGCGGGCCTCGTCCGGGTCCAGCACGGGCGCAGCCGTGAGCAGCTGGCGCGTGTAGTCGCTCTGCGGGTTCTCGTACACCGAGTCGCTGTCACCGGACTCGACGACCTCGCCGGCGCGCATGACGGCGACGCGGTCGCTGACCTGGCGCACCACCGCCAGATCGTGCGCCACGAAGATGTACGTCAACCCGAAGTCGTCCTGCAGCTCCGACAGCAGCCGCAACACCTGGTCCTGCGTCGACACGTCCAGCGCCGACACCGGCTCGTCGCAGATGATCAGCTTCGGCTTGAGGATCAGCGCCCGCGCGATCGCGATCCGCTGGCGCTGACCGCCCGAGAACGCGTGCGGGAACCGGTTGTAGTGGTTGGGCTCCAGCCCCACCCGCTCCAACAGCTCCTGCACCTGCCGGCGCACCTTCTTACCGTCCTTCTCCCCCTGCACCCTCAGCGCCGTACCGATCGCGTCCCCCACCGTCAGACGCGGATTGAGCGAGGAGTAGGGGTTCTGGAACACCATCTGCACATCACGGCGCAGCGGACGCAGCGCCCGCTCCGACATGTGCGTGATGTCGCGCCCCTCGAACTCCACCCGGCCCCGGGTGGGCTCCAGCAGACGCATCACCATCCGCGACAACGTGCTCTTACCCGACCCCGACTCCCCCACGATCCCCAGCGTCTCCCCCTGGCGCAGATCGAAGGACACCCCCTTGACCGCCCAGAAGTCCGTGGCCTTGCCCCACGTGCCGCCGCGCACCTTGAACCGCTGCGCCACGTCCTCGACCCGCAGCAGCGGCTCGCCGGCGTTGTCGCCGGTACCGCTCACGGGCGGGACGAAGGCCTTGAACTCGCCGGGCTCGGTGACCGTGCCCTCGCGCTGCTCCTTCTCGATCCGGTCCGCGCGGTCCTGGGCGCGCCGCTGGGCGCGGGAGACCTCCACGCGCGGCACCGCGGCCAGGAGCCCCTGCGTGTAGGGGTGTTCGGGGGCGGACAGGACCCGGCGCACGTCGCCGCGCTCCACGGCCACGCCGTGGCGCATGACCACGACCTCGTCCACCGAACCCGCGACCACGGCCAGGTCGTGGGAGACCAGGATCAGGCCCATGTCCAGGTCGCGGCGCAGCTCGTCCAGCAGGTCCAGGATGCGCGCCTGCACCGTCACGTCCAGGGCCGTGGTCGGCTCGTCCGCCAGCAGCACCTTGGGATCGCACATCAGCCCCATCGCGATGACCACGCGCTGGCGCATGCCGCCCGAGAACTCGTGCGGGTAGGAGTTGATCCGCTTGGCCGGGTCGGGGATGCCCACCCGGTCCAGCGACTCGACCGCCCGCTTGACCGCGTCGGCCTTGGAGGCCTTGGGGTTGTGAATCCGGTAGGCCTCGACGAGCTGGTTGCCGATCGTGTACTGCGGGTGCAGCGACTGCATCGGGTCCTGGAACACCATCGCGATGTCGTTGCCGCGCATGCGCCGCAGTTCCTTGTCCGACGCCGACACCACGTCCTTGCCCACGACCTCGATGGCGCCGCTGATCCGCGCCCGGCTGCCCCGGTGCAGGCCCATCAGCGCCAGCGACGTCACACTCTTGCCCGAGCCGGACTCGCCCACGATGCCGAGGGCGCCGCCGGCGGGCACCTCGAAGGACAACCCGTTCACCGCCTGGACGTCGCCGTCCATGGTCGGGAACGTCACCCTCAGGTCGTCCACGCGGACGACGGGCTCGGTCGAGGCCATGTCACATTCCTTCATTAGAGCTGGTCTGGTCGAACGCTGTCGCGCGTTACTTCGCGATCCGCACCCGCGGGTCGACGATCGGGTACAGCAGGTCGACGATCAGGTTGCAGATGACGATGAAGACGGCTCCCAGCAGGGTCACGCCGAGCACCACGGGCAGGTCCTTGCCGATGATCGCGTCGATGGCGTAGGCGCCCACACCGTTGAGGGAGAACACCTTCTCCGTGAGGATCGCGCCGCCGAGGACGAGGCCCAGGTCCAGGCCGAAGATCGTCACGATGGGGGTCAGGGTCGGGCGCAGCGCGTGCTTGAAGATCACGCGGCGCTCGCTGAGCCCCTTGGCCCGGGCGGTGCGGATGTAGTCCTCGCCCAGGGTCTCCAGCATCCCCGCGCGGGTCTGCCGCGCGTACTGGGCCGCGTGCAGGAACGCCAGCGTCACCCAGGGCAGGATCATGACCTGGAACCAGCCGACGGGGTCCTCCCCCAGCGGCACGTACCGCGAGACGGGGAACAGGTTCCACTCGTGGACGAGGAAGGCCAGGGCCAGCAGGCCGGTGAAGTACACGGGCATGGAGACGCCGACGAGGGCGGTTCCCATGGCCAGGCGGTCGAAGAGGCTGCCCTTCTTGACCGCGGACAGGACGCCGACGGCCACGCCGCCGATGACCCAGATGACGGCCGCGCCGAAGGCCAGCGACATCGTGACCGGCAGGCGGTCGAGCAGCTGGGGCAGCACGGGGCTGTTGGTGGTGAAGGAGTAGCCGAGGCAGGGGGCCGCGCACTCCACGGTCTCCCGACCGAAGGTGTACTCGGAACCGAAGAGCAGCGACTTCACGAAGTCGAAGAACTGCACGGCGATGGGCTGGTCGAGGCCGAGCCGGGCCACCGTGGCGTCGAGCGCCTCGGGCGTGGGCGCCTTGCCCACGTACATGGCGGCCATGCCGCGCGGGGTCACGCCCGCCCACCGGGGCAGGACGTAGAAGATACAGAAGGTCACCGCCGTGACGACGGCGAGCAGCAGCAGCCCCGCTCCGAGGCGGCGAAGAATATAGTTCAGCATCGCGGTCGGCGGCGGGGGTACCCACGGGGCCGTGGGACCCCCGCCGCGTTCACCTGCCTTCTCGTACTAGTTCAGGCCGGCTGGGGCTCTAGCCCCGGTCCACGCCGATGGCCATGAAGTCGTACATGGCGTACGACGACGTGTAGTAGACGTTGGTCAGCTCGTCCGAGCGGTAGAACATCGCACGGTCGAAGACGACGGGCAGGATGGCCGCCTGCTCCATGACCAGGGTGTCGATCTGGGCGTAGATGTTGGCGCGCTCGTCCGGGTCCTCGGTCTGGAGGGCGTCGTCCCAGAGGCCGTTGACCTCGGGGTCGTCGAGCTCGGACGTGTTGTAGTTGCCGGTCGCCTGGATGGCGTCGCCGTCGGTGATCTTGGAGGCGAAGCCGTAGCCGGTGGCCCAGTCGGGGATCCAGCCGGAGACGCTCAGACCGATGTTGTTCTCACGGACGTAGTCCTGCGAGCCGGCGTACTGGGCGAAGAAGTCCTCGGCCGGGAAGGTCTGGATGTCGGTCTGGATGCCGACGCGCGTCAGGGACTCCTGCAGGGCCTCGGCGGTGGCGATGTCGTTGGGACGACCGTCGCGGACGGCGATGGTGGTCTCGAAGCCCTCGTCCTCGCCGCACTCCTCGAGCTTGGCCTGCGCGGCCTCCAGGTCGCCCTTGTTGTCCGTGGACGGGTAGAGGTCCGACTCGGGGTCGGCGCCGGGGATGGTCGGCGGGAGCAGGTTGGTGGCGAGGTCGCCGCCGCTCTCACCGCCCCAGGCGCGGTGCAGGCTGTCACGGTCGGCCGCGTACATGATCGCCTGGCGGCAGGCGACGTCCTCGATGACCGGGGTGTGGATGTTGACGTAGCGCAGGGCGCCGGAGAGCGGGTTGTCCAGGTTGGGCTGGGCCGCCTCGTCGGTGAGCAGCGTGCTCTTCATGGCCGGGCCGACGCCGGTGCCGGAGAGGTCGACGTCGATCTCGCCGTTGACCAGGCGCTGGTCGATCTCGTCCTGGTCCACGCCGATCTCGACGGTGACCTCGTCCGGCAGGGCCGGGCGGATCGGGTCGGTCTCGGCGTCCCAGTGCTCGTTGCGGGTCAGGTTGAGCGCGACGCCGGGCTGGTAGGCCCCGTCGAACTTGTACGGCCCGGAGGAGACGACGTTCTCCTTGTAGAGCGCGCCGCGGTCGCTCTCCAGCGGGACCGGGGCGGTCTGGGGCTGGGTCAGGATGTACGGGAACTCGGAGAAGGAGTCCTTGAGGTGGAAGACCAGGGTGTAGTCGTCCGGCGTCTCGACGGCGGTGAAGTCCGCCAGCGGGTCGTCGCTCTCGAAGACGTTGAACGGCTCCTGGTCCAGGTGCGCCTCGAAGTAGCGCGGCCCGTTGGGCAGCTCGCCGCCGTTGTAGTTCGAGCGGGCGATCGCGTACTTGATGTCCTGGGCGGTGATCTCGGAGCCGTCCTCGTACTTGAGGCCCTCCTGGATCTTGACGGTCCACTCGGTGAAGTCGTCGTTGGACTCGGGCATGCCGGTGGCCATGTCCGTGGTCAGCTCGGTGGACGCGTTGGCCGGGGCCGGGGTGAACGCCAGGAGCGTACGGGCGTAGTACCGGGTGAAGTTCCAGCTGAACCCGTAGTAGGTGTCGCCCGGGTCGGTGGAGTCGAAGTCCGAGGAGATGGCGTAGCGCAGGGTGCCGCCGGTCTGCTCGGACGGGTTCACGATCTCCGTGGAGCCCTGGTCGTAGGCGCCGTTGGCCTGGGTGTCTCCGCCCTCGGAGCCACCACCGCCGCAAGCTGAAAGGAAGATGGACGCCGCCGCGCCCAGCGCGACGAATCCGAGGGTGCGTTTCCTCAAGGAACTGCCTCTCTTGCGAACCTGATGTGGGGATGGGATCGACCAGTGGTCGGACCCGTGCCTTGGATGGCGTGGGCTGGGCGGGGCAGCCACACCGGCCTTGGTCAGTCGGAGGTCTTGGGGTCGAAGGCGTCCCGGAGGCCGTCGCCGAAGAGGTTGAACGCCAGGACGGTGATGAAGATGGCCAGGCCCGGGAAGAGGATGTAGTACGGGGCGGACTGGGCCAGGGGGACCGCGTCGGAGAGCATCTTTCCCCAGCTCGGGGTGGGCGGGTTGATGCCCACGCCCAGGAAGCTCAGGGCCGCCTCGAAGAGGATGTTGGTCGGGATCAGCAGCGTGGAGTAGACCACGATCGGCGTGACCAGGTTGGGCAGGATCTCCCGGAAGAGGATGTGCCGGTTGCTGGCGCCCAGGCTCCTGGCCGCTTCGACGAACTCGCGCTCGCGCAGCGAGAGCGTCTGTCCGCGGACGATGCGCGCGATGTAGGGCCAGTTGAAGAACCCGATGATGAACACGATGACGCCGACGCGGAGCCCGTTGCCCTGGAGGCCGAGGACCCCGTCGGGGATGACGCCGACGAGCGCGATGGCGAAGAGCATCAGCGGGAAGGCGAGGAAGACGTCCATCGCCCGGCTGATGAGGGTGTCGACCCAGCCGCCCTTGTAGCCCGCGATGATGCCGAGGACGGTCCCGAGGGCCACGCACAGCAGCGTGGAGAGGAAGGCCACCAGCAGGGAGATCTGGGCGCCGTAGAGGATGCGGCTGAACAGGTCGCGGCCGGTCTTGGGCTCGATGCCCAGCAGGTGGTCGCCGCTGATGGCGCCCCACGGGTCGGTGTCGAAGGGGTCCGGGTTGTCGGGGTCCCTCATCGGCAGACCGGTGTTGGGCTCGATCAGGTCCTGGTTGAACTGGGTGGGGGGGTACCCGAACCACTTGACCAGGAGGGGCGCGAGGATCGCGGCCAGGATGAGCAGTACGACGACGATCCCGGAGACCATCGCGACCTTGTCCTTGCGCAGCCGCTGCCAGGCGATCTGCCGGAGGGACCGGTTGCCCGCGTCACTGCGGCCCACGGGGGCCGTCACTGCGACGTCCACAGCGTCGGACTGCTCCGCCGACTCAGGGACATGCGAGGGCGCGCTCATCAGGCCACCACTCTCCACTCATACGCTTCTGGCCGAGGGGAACGCGCAGATCCCACGCGTGAGACCTCCGGGGGTTGACCCGTCGGGGATCTCACGGTGGGGCCGGCCGGTTCTCGACGCTGGCTGGCGTGGGCGCTGGTCCGCGCGGCGGGTGGGTGACCCGCCTTCGCCGACTCTGGCCGCCGGGGTGCGCCGCTTCACATGAGGAGTTGGGCACATCCGGGGACCGTCACGCCCGGGCTGTTACACAGCGACAAACCTACTCGCCCTTTGAGCGCATATCGTCCAATCCCTGGCCATGTATCTAAATCGTGACAAACACTGTCAAAAAACGTATATAACAACAAATGATGACAGAGTTCGCATTCATCCGACGACCGGCCGCGAGCTGGGGCGATGTGGCACTGACGCGATCCCCCACGATACGTCCGCTTCTGCCCGCGTCCACCCCGAGAACGGCGTCCTATGGCAAGTGCTATGCGTCGAAGAGTGACGACATGAACGCGCAAAGCGAACAGTGACTCGGCCGTTACTGTGCCGTCATCACCCCGAGAACCAGGGGGTCCGCACGCTCCGTCACCGGAACCGGGCCACCCGCCACGGGACCGGGGGCCGGCCCCCGGTCCGTCCGGCGACCGGTCCGTGGTAACGGGGGAACCGGGCACAGCAGTCGGCCCCGCGCCCTGGGGAAGAGGGCGCGGGGCCGGTGCGGAAGGGGCCCTAGTCGATACCGCGCTTGCGCAGGAGGGCCTCGATGTCGCCGAGGTCGGCGAGGTCGTCGTCGGCAGCCGTCTTCTTCGGGTTCTTCGGGTTCTTCGGGGCCGCGCCCACCTGGCCGGCCGCGGGCTTGGCCGCACCGGCGGCGCCCGCCTGCCCGCCGCCCCGGGCGGCCTTCGGCTCCTCGGAGGCCCCGCCCCTGGACCGGGTCCCCACGCCCCGGGCCGCCATGACGCCGGAGACGACGTAGAGGACCACCGCCAGGCCCGCCAGGGCCACGCCCGCCCACACGGCGGGGTTGAACAGCAGCCCCACCAGGATGCCGACGATGCTCATGACGAACTGCCAGACGGCGTTCATCAGCCCGATCAGACCGGCGGCCAGCGGGAGCAGCGACCACGCCACCCCCCGCAGACCGTGGGCGGCGCCCTTCGCGCGCCACACGACGAAGGAGATCACCAGCCCCACGAGGGTGAGGCCGCCTCCCAGGATCACACCGGTCATCCACGTCAGGTTCTCAGGCATGGGCCCAGTCTCCCATCCGGCGCCGGAGCGCACATCCGGTCGATCCCTTAGGGCTTGCCCCCGATCCGGCGCCCGTGCCGGGGCCCTTCTCCCACGTTACCCGCGTGCCGGCGGGCCGGGAGGAGGGCGCGGGGCACCCCGACGGCGGCCCCGCCCGCCGGTCCCCCGGGGCCGGGCGGGGCCGCGGGGAAGTCCGGCGCACGGACGCCGGGCCCGCCGCCGGCCCTCCTCCCCTGCCCGGGCCGGGGAGGACGGTCAGCGGTCGGCGACCAGCGACTCCAGCCAGTCCAGGTCCACGCCCACCAGGCTGTCCCGGAAGACCACGCCCTCGCGCGGCGGGATCTCCACGTGGTTGGGCACGGCGACCGTGACGCACCCGGCGTCGGCCGCCGAGGCCACGCCCACCACCGAGTCCTCGAAGGCGACGCAGCGCTCGGGGTCCACGCCCAGGCGCCGGGCGGCCCTGAGGTAGGGGTCGGGGTGCGGCTTGTTGGCCTCGACCTCGTCACCGGCCACGGAGTCGTCGAAGCTGTCGATGCCGATGCCGCCGATCGCCGCCTGGATGAGCTGCCGTTCGGTGGAGGTCACCAGGACCACGGGCACACCGGCCAGCGACAGCATGTCCACCAGCTCCTTGGCCCCCGGGCGCAGCTGGGCCCCGCCCTCGAGCTTGGTCCGGAACTTCGCGTAGAGCAGGTCGGCCACCTGGCGCGGGGTGAGGTGGTCGGCCCCGGTCAGGGCGACGATGTAGCGGCCCACGGGCTCGGCAGCGTTGCCGACGTTGGCCTCGTGGTCCCTCTCGGTCCACACCCCGCCCAGCTCGGCGACCAGCTCGGCCTCGGCCTCGCCCCACAGGTGCTCGCTCTCGATGAGGGTGCCGTCCATGTCCAGCAGCACGGCCTGGAGCCGTCTCCCGGTCCCGGTCTCGGAGGTCTCACGGCTCAGCGTGCTCGGTTCACTCATGCGTTCGGCGGCGCGTCCCGGCACCCGGCCGGGCGGAGCGCCGCACTCTCCCCTCGTGTGTGATGGGTACCCCAGCCCGCCCGCGGGGCGCCCCTGCCGTTCATCGTGCCGAACCGGGGGCGCCCGCGCCGTGAAGAGGACCTGTCGGCGTCCTTTCCACACTACGAACACTCGGGCGGGGGCGGGAGGAGAGCTGCCCCACAGTCCGCGCCCGGGAAAAGGGGCGCGGCCCCGCCCCCGGTCCGGGGGCGGGGCCGCGCGTCCGGCTCAGACGTTGAAGTACGTCGCCTCCGGGTGGTGGATGACGATCGCGTCGGTGGCCTGCTCCGGCACCAGCTGGAACTCCTCCGACAGGTGCACGCCCACACGCTCGGGCTCCAGCAGGCGCACGATCTTGGCCCGGTCCTCCAGGTCGGGGCACGCCCCGTAGCCCAGGGAGAACCGCGCACCCCGGTAGCCGAGCTTGAAGAACGCGTCCAGCTCCGCCGGGTCCTCTCCCGCGAAGCCCAGCTCGGCGCGGACGCGCGTGTGCCAGTACTCGGCGAGCGCCTCGGTGAGCTGCACCGACAGCCCGTGCAGCTCCAGGTAGTCGCGGTAGGCGTTCTTCTCGAACAGCTCCGCGGTGGCGCGGCTGATCGCCGCCCCCACGGTCACCACCTGGAAGGACACCACGTCCAGCTCCCCCGACTCCTTGGGCCGGAAGAAGTCGGACAGGCACAGGTGGCGGTCGCGGCGCTGGCGCGGGAACGTGAAGCGCGTGCGCTCGGTGACCCCGTCGTCGTCCAGGACCACCAGGTCGTCGCCCTCGCTGTAGCAGGGGTAGTGGCCGTGCACCACGGCCGCCTCCAGCAGGCCGTCCGTCTGGATGCGGTCGAGCCACATCCGCATGCGCGGGCGGCCCTCGGTCTCCACCAGCTCCTCGTAGGAGGGGCCCTCTCCGCCGCGGGCGGCCTTGAGGCCCCACTGGCCCATGAAGGTGGCCCGCTCGTCCAGGAACGCGGAGTACTCGGCCAGCGGGATGCCCTTGCTGATCCGGTCCCCCCAGAACGGCGGGGTGGGCACCGCATTGGTGGTCGACACGTCGCTGCGTGCGGGCATCTCCTCGGGCTCGGTGACCTTGAGCCTGGCCCCCGTCTTGACGCGGCGCT
This sequence comes from Nocardiopsis tropica, assembly GCF_042660575.1. Lineage (NCBI taxonomy): Bacteria > Bacillati > Actinomycetota > Actinomycetes > Streptosporangiales > Nocardiopsidaceae > Nocardiopsis > Nocardiopsis tropica. Next base: position 39,150 of record NZ_JBHSUF010000016.1, on the reverse strand, counting down.
GGCGCAGGGCCGGCAGCGAGGCGCCCTCCTCGCCGCGCTTGACCGCCATGAACGCGTCCATCAGGCGCAGGCCCTCGAAGGCGTCCTTGGCGTAGCGCACCTCGCCGTCGAAGGTCTCGGCCAGGTCCTGCTCCACGTAGGAGCGGGTCAGCGCCGCACCGCCGAGGAGGACGGGGAAGCGCTCGGAGATGCCCCGGGAGTTCATCTCCTCCAGGTTCTCGCGCATGATCACCGTCGACTTGACCAGGAGCCCGGACATGCCGATGACGTCGGCCCGCTCGGTCTCGGCCGCCTCCAGGATCGCCGAGACGGGCTGCTTGATGCCGATGTTGACGACGTCGTAGCCGTTGTTGGACAGGATGATGTCGACGAGGTTCTTGCCGATGTCGTGGACGTCGCCCTTGACGGTGGCCAGGACGATGCGGCCCTTGCCGTCGTCGTCGGTCTTCTCCATGTGCGGTTCGAGGAAGGCGACCGCCTTCTTCATGACCTCGGCGGACTTGAGGACGAACGGGAGCTGCATCTGGCCGGAGCCGAACAGCTCGCCGACGGTCTTCATGCCGGACAGGAGCGTCTCGTTGACGATGGCCAGGGCCGGCTTGGACCGGAGCGCCTCCTCCAGGTCGGCCTCGATGCCGGTGAGCTCCCCGTCGATGATGCGGCGCTCCAGCCGCTCCCACAGGGGCAGCGCGGCCAGCTCCTCCGCGCGGGAGGCGCGCATGGACTTGGCGTCCACGCCCTCGAACATGTCCATGAACGCGGAGAGCGGGTCGTAGTCGCCCTCGCGCCGGTCGTAGACGAGGTCGAGCGCGACCTTGCGCTGCTCCTCGGGGATCTGGTTGATCGGCACGATCTTGGAGGCGTGCACGATGGCCGAGTCGAGCCCCGCCTGGACCGCCTCGTGCAGGAACACCGAGTTCAGCACGATGCGGGCGGCCGGGTTGACGCCGAAGGACAGGTTGGACAGGCCCAGGATGGTCTGCACCTCGGGGTAGCGGCGCTTGAGCTCGCGGATCGCCTCGATCGTCTCGATGCCGTCGCGGCGCGTCTCCTCCTGCCCGGTGGTGATCGGGAAGGTGAGGCAGTCGATGACGATGTCGCCGGTGTGCAGGCCCCAGGTGCCGGTGATCTCGTCGATGAGGCGGCTGGCGACCCGGACCTTCCACTCGGCGGTGCGGGCCTGGCCCTCCTCGTCGATGCACAGGCCGACCACGGCGGCGCCGTGCTCCTTGACCAGCTCCATGATGCGGGTGAAGCGGGAGTCGGGGCCGTCGCCGTCCTCGTAGTTGACGGAGTTGACGACCGCCCGGCCGCCCAGGCACTCCAGCCCGGCCTCCAGGACGGGGAGCTCGGTGGAGTCCAGCATGATCGGCAGGGTGGAGGAGGTGGCGAAGCGGGAGGCCAGCTCGCGCATGTCGCTGGCCCCGTCACGGCCCACGTAGTCGATGTTGAGGTCGAGCAGGTGGGCGCCGTCGCGGATCTGGTCGCGCGCCATCTCCACGCAGTCGTCCCAGCGGCCCTCCAGCATCGCCTCGCGGAACTTCTTGGACCCGTTGGCGTTGGTGCGCTCGCCGACCGCCAGGTAGCTGGCGTCCTGCCGGAAGGGCACGCTCTGGTAGAGCGAGGAGGCCGAGGCCTCCACGAACGGCTTGCGGTCCTTGATGCCGCGTCCCTGGACGCGCTCCACGACCTGGCGCAGGTGCTCGGGGGTGGTGCCGCAGCAGCCGCCGGCCAGGCTGAGCCCGAACTCGGAGGTGAACGTGTCGTGGGCGTCGGCCAGCTCTGCCGGGGAGAGCGCGTAGACCGCGCCGTTGGCGCCCAGCTCGGGCAGGCCCGCGTTGGGCATGCAGGAGATGGGGATGCGCGAGTGGTGCGAGAGGTAGCGCAGGTGCTCGCTCATCTCGGCGGGGCCGGTGGCGCAGTTGAGGCCGATGACGTCGATGCCCAGGGGTTCGAGGGAGGTCAGCGCGGCGCCGATCTCCGATCCGAGCAGCATGGTGCCCGTGGTCTCGATGGTGACCTGGGCGATGATCGGGATGTCCTTGCCCAGGGCCTTGCGGGCACGCTGGGCCGCCACCACGGCGGCCTTGACCTGGAGCAGGTCCTGGCAGGTCTCGATGAGGATGGCGTCGGCGCCACCGTCGATGAGGCCCCGGTGGCACTGCTCGTAGTAGTCCCTCAGGAGGGCGTAGGGGGCGTGGCCCAGGGTCGGCAGCTTGGTGCCGGGTCCCACGGAGCCGAGGACGTAGCGGGGTTGGTCGGGGGTGGAGTAGGCGTCGGCGGCCTCTCGGGCCACCCGTGCTCCGGCCTCCGCGATCTCGTAGGTCCTCTCCTCGATGCCGTACTCGGCCAGACCCGAGAAGTTGGCGGAGAAGGTGTTCGTCTCGATGGCGTCGGAACCCACGGCAAGAAAGGCGGCATGGGTGTCGCGGACGATGTCGGGACGGGTGAGGTTGAGGATGTCGTTGCATCCCTCGTGGCCCTCGAACTGGTCGAGGTCGAGATCGTGAGCCTGGAGCATGGTGCCCATAGCTCCGTCCGCCACGAGGACGCGTCGGGACAGTGCTTCACGGAAGGTGAGGCGAGCTCTCATGTTCAGCAACTCTATGTAAGAGCACCGGGGCGGCCCAGTTCTGTCCCCGTGATGCGTGGCACTGGGTCGACCCGCGGCGCGGGGCGGGTCGGGCGTCCGGGGACAGCTGCGTCCGTTTCAGTCGCTGTCTCCGAGGCTACCCCATAGGCTGTTTCAGCACGTGAGACAGGTGTCCCACCTCGCGTGCGCCAGGCCCCCCTGGCCGGGCCCGCATAACGGTTTCCCGGGTGGGGCGGCACCCCATAGGGTGGACTCCGTCCACGTGCAGGAAGGGGCCACCGATGATCAAGCTCGCCCGGGAGCTTGTCGAGCCTGTCATGGTGGCGGCGTTCGAGGGTTGGAACGACGCAGGGGAGGCCGCGAGCCTCGCCGTGGAACACCTGTCCAGGGAGTGGGGCGCGTACGAGCTGTGCGCCCTGGCTCCGGACGACTACTACGACTTCCAGGTGACGCGTCCGCGCATGTCCGTGGTGGAGGGCGTGGTCGGCGAGGTCGAATGGCCGACGACGCGGGTCCAGGTGGCCTCTCCGCCCGGGGCCGGGCGCGACGTGGTACTGGTCACCGGGCCCGAGCCGAACATGCGGTGGCGCTCGTACGCGGCCGACCTGCTGGCGATCGCGCGGGAGCTGGGTGTCACCCGCGTGGTGATGCTGGGCTCGCTGCTGGCGGACGCCCCGCACACGCGGCCGATCCCGGTGACCGGGATGGCCACGCCGGTGGACCTGGGCACCGACCTGGGTCTGGAGCCGACCACCTACTCGGGGCCGACCGGGATCCTGGGCGTCGCGCACGAGACGTTCAGCTCCGTGGGCATGGAGACGGTGTCGCTGTGGGCGGCCATCCCCCACTACGTGGCCCAGCCGCCGTGCCCGAAGGCCACCCTGGCGCTGCTCGCGTGGGTGGAGGACTTCCTGGGCGTCCAGGTCCCCCTGGGCTCGCTGCCCGAGGAGACGGTGACGTGGGAGGCCAACGTCAACGAGCTGACCGCGGAGGACGAGGACATCGCGTCGTACGTGCGCGGCCTGGAGGAGGCCAAGGACACCGCCGAGCTCCCCGAGGCCTCGGGCGACGCGATCGCCCGGGACTTCGAGCGCTACCTGCGCCGCCGCGACGACGGCTGACATCCGGGCGCGACGCCCACGGGCCCCGGCCGCGGCCACCCCGCCGCCGGGTCCCGCCCCTGGTCGGAAGGGTCCCGCTCACACCCGCAGGCCGCGCCACTCCCCCGTGGCCAGGACCGCGGCCCAGGCCCCGGCGATGCGGGCCAGGCCGCGCCGCACCTCGTCCACGACGGCGGGGGCCAGCTGTCCCCCGGAGTCGCGGGCGGGCTCCAGCCGCACGGTGACCCGCAGGCCGTCCAGAACCTTCTGCCCCCGCGCGATCGCCTCGGTGTCCGGTTCGGAGTCCCGGTCCAGGACGGCCCGGATCCCGTCGCGCAGGGCGATGGCCTCGTCGAGGTCGGCGAGGGTGATGGGGATGGCCCCCTCGGTGGCCAGGTGGTGCCGGCGGAGGAACCGCGCGAGGTCGGCCCGGTCCGTCAGGTGACCACCGGTGGAGACGAAGTCCGCGATGAGTTCGGCGGCCGCGCTGTGCCGCGTGGGGGTTGTCATGGGGGTTATCCCACCACGCCTGAAGCCCTGATACGGGTGTTTGGCAGAGGTCGTGGCCACAGGTGGTCACCCTGCACGTGCATATCGAGACGAAGATGAACAAATCCCCTCCGGGCCTTGCCGGGAGCGGACGGGGCCCCTGCGGGCCGGGCCCCGCACCCGGTGTCCGCCCCCGCGTTCAGACCCCGGCCAGGGCGCTGATCCCGACGCGGTCCCCCGGCAGGCCCAGCCCCTTGAGGTGGACCCGGAAGTTGGCGATCCTGCCCTCCCACAGGGCGTCGTTGTCGAGCAGGGCCGACAGGTAGGCGCGCTGTACCGCGGTGAGGTCCCGGCACGCGCCGGCCTCCCCGGCCGCGGGGAACGCCACCCGCAGGAGCGGGCCGACGTCCTGGGCGCCGACGTACGTGGAGGACAGCGGCACCATCGCGCGCAGCACCGGCAGCAGCCGTTCGGCGTCGTCGGGGGCCGCCCGCTCGGCGAGCGCCCGGGCCAGGGTGAACCGGACGTGGCCGGGGAAGTACGCCGGACGCCTCCCGAACCAGGCGTCCGCCGCGGCCGGGTCGGCCAGTGCGGCGGCCAGCTCGTCGGTGGCGGCCGGGTTGCCGGCCTGGGAGGGGGCCAGGGCGGCGCAGGCACGGATCGCCGGGTCCGCGTGGGCGAGGAACTCGGCGGTGTCCCGCCCGGCCTGTCCCAGCGCGAGGACGATCACCGCGCCCTCGTCGCGGGACTCGGCCATGTCGGCCGCGCCGGACAGGTCCGGGTCGAACCCGCCCAGGCGGGCGGCGGCCGTCGCGGCCTCCACCGCGTGCATGCGCGTCACCGGGTCGGGGTGGGTGAGGTGGGGGTGGACCGCCTCGTACAGAACGGGGGCGGCGGCGCGCATGTCCGGGCCGACCCGGTACATGAGGGCGTCCATCACGGGGTCCTCCCAGATCTCGGCGTCCTCGGCGGCGTCCGGGGCGTTCAGCGCCGCGTACACGCGGTCGAGGTCGGCCTCGGAGGGCGGTTCGGGCGGCGCCTGGTCCCCGGGGGCGGGGCAGTGCAGCGCGCCCTCGGCGGCCGAGGCGAGGAAGCCCAGCAGGAGCTGCCGGAGGGGTGCGGACTCCCCTGAGGCGGTGAACGGCGTCGTGGCCGGGGCCGCGAGCGCGGGGCGGTCCAGGATCCCGGCGACGAACAGCGCCGCGGGGACCGTCGCGGAGTACACGGTCCCCTGGTGGAGGATCGCGCTGTACAGGTAGCCCAGGGCCCGCTCGCTCCCGCCGGGGTCTCCGGTGAGCAGGGGCGCCAGGTGGTCGGGGGCGTCGGCGCCGGAACCGTAGGCGTGGAAGGTACGGTTCCAGTCGGTGTCGCGGAGTACGTCCGGTCCTGTCTGCATGTCCGGGATTGTGGCACCGCCCTCGGACGGTTCGCGGGCGTGGCGGCGGCGGGGCGGGGCGGCGTCGTCGCTACACTCGGGGCGCCCGTGCCCGGGACCGTACCCAGGAAGGCCACGCCATGCCGTTCGCCCAACCGCCCACCACACCCCTGAGCCGGGCCCTGTTCCGCGCGCCGATCTGGATCTACAGGTTGGGGCTGGGCGGGGCCCTCGGAGGCCGGTTCGTGCTGCTGACGCACCGGGGCCGCACGACGGGGGAGGCCCGCCAGGCGGTGCTGGAGGTGGTGGGACGCAACGACACCACGGGGGCGGTGCTGATCGCCTCCGGCTACGGTCGGCGCTCCCAGTGGTTCCGCAACATCGTCGCGGAGCCGCGTGTGCTGTTCCAGGTCGGCGGGCGGCGCCACCGGGGCACGGCCACCGTGCTCTCCCCGCAGGAGTCCGGGGAGGCGCTGGCGCACTACGCGGAGCGCCACCCCGAGGCCGCGGTGGCGCTGATGCGGGGGCTGGGGCACGAGGTGGACGGCGGCCCGGAGTCCTTCGCGAGGGTGGGGGCCGATCCGGAGAACGGCATCCCGGTGGTGCGGCTGAGCCCCGACGACCCGCCCCGGTCGCCCTACCCGGACTTCTCGGCGCCCTGACGGGGCGCCTCCGGCAAACCCCGCGCCCCGACAGGGCCCGTGCCCGGCAAGGGGCGCGGCGCCGCCTGCGCGCGACGCGGTGCGCCCTTCCTGCGGCGGACGGGGCGTCGGAGCGCCCCGGGGCCGGGGCGGGACCCCGGCCCGGAAAACCCTAGAGGGCGACGCCCAGGAGGGTGTCGACCGTGGCCCGCACCAGGGCGGGGGCCGCGGCGTCCGTGCCGCCCGCGGTGAGGGCGGTGTCGGCCCAGGCGTCCACGGCGGCCAGCGCGCCGGGCGAGTCCAGGTCGTTCGCCAGGGCCGCGCGCACGGCGGCCAGCACGGGAGCGGCGTCCGGTCCCGCCCCCAGGGCGAGGGCCGCGCGCCAGCGGGAGGCGCGCTCGGCGGCGGCGGGGAGCTCCACGTCGGTCCACTCCCACGGGGAGCGGTAGTGGTGCGTGAGCATGGCCAGGCGGATCACGGCCGGTTCGACGCCCTGCTCGCGCAGCTTGGACACGAACACGAGGTTGCCCAGGGACTTGGACATCTTCTCGCCGTTCAGGCCGACCATGCCGACGTGCAGGTGGTGCTGGGCGTTGGGGCCGCCCGTCGTGGCGCGGGTCTCGGCCGCGCCCATCTCGTGGTGCGGGAAGATCAGGTCGCTGCCGCCGCCGTTGAGGTCGAAGTTCGGGCCGAGCCTGTCGAGGGCGATGGCGCTGCACTCGATGTGCCAGCCGGGACGGCCGCGACCGAGCGGGCTCTCCCAGGCGGGTTCGCCGGGGCGTTCGGCGCGCCACAGCAGCCAGTCGAGCGGGTCCTTCTTGTCGGCCCGCGCGGGGTCGCCGCCGCGCTGGCCGAACACCTCCAGCATCTCTTCGCGGCTCATGTGGCTGATCTCGCCGAAGTGCTCGGCCTCGGCCATGGAGAAGTAGAGGTCGCCGTCGATCTCGTAGGCGGCGCCGGTGCCGCGGATGCGCGCGGCGAGCTCGCTGATGAGGTCGACGGACTCCACGACCCCGACGTAGGAGGTCGGGGGGATGATCCGCAGCGCGGCCATGTCGTCCCGGAACACGTCGATCTCGCGGTGGGCGAGGTCGCGCCAGTCCACGCCCAGGGCCTCGGCCCGCTCCAGGAGCGGATCGTCGATGTCGGTCGTGTTCTGCACGTAGTCGACGTCGTGGCCGGCGTCGCGCCAGACCCGGTTGACCAGGTCGAAGGTGAGGTACGTGAAGGCGTGTCCGAGGTGGGCGGCGTCGTAGGGGGTGATCCCGCAGGCGTACATCCCCGCCCGGGGCCCCGGCGTCGTCGTCTCTATCCGTCCGGTGGTGGTGTCGTGGATACGGAGGGGGCCGCCGGTACCCGGCAGGGGGACGATGTCAGGCGCAGACCATGAACGCATACCCGGAAGACTATCCGCACGGCCGTGCGGCGAACGCCCGGGGACGGGTGCGGGCGGTGGGTGAAAATCCCCCCAGTACAGCCGGGAATAGTGCCGCGGCCGGAGCTCCGGCCGCGCTATGCGGCGATGCCGCGGTGCCCCCTGCCGATGAGGAGCGCGCCGGACACCGCGGCCGCGGCGCACACCGCCGCGAGGCCCTCGTTGCCCAGCCGCCAGTGCAGCAGCGCACCGCTCACCGAGACCACGTAGAGGAGCCAGTACGCCCCGCTCTCCACCAGGTTGCCGTGACGGCCCTCCATGCTTCCCCCTACCTCGTACGCGTGACTCCCACGCGCTCGACGGCGCGAGCACCGTCTCTCTCAGAGACGCCGTGGTCACACAGGGGGTTGACAGATCTTTCCCACCAACAATGTGACGGTGGTTATGGAGACGGCCGCACCCCTGTTCACCAGGGAGGAGGAGCTGTGGGGCTGTCCTGGGGGCGGTGGGGGGCGTGGTCACCGTGTGGCTGGAGTGATCGGCCCCGCGGGCAGACCCCGTCGTCTCGAAATCTCCGCCCGCGCCTCCCGCGACGGCGCCCCGCCCGGCCGGGCCGTCGCGCGCCCCGGCCCGCGCCGCCCCCGCCGTGTCATCAGGCCCGGTCGTCCTCCGGCCTCCGCCGTTCGAGGAGGACGGTGTCGCGCCAGGCGCCGTGGTGGCGGGCGATGCGCTCGCGCACCCCGACGGTGCGAAAGCCCGCCTGGTGGTGCAGGGCCAGGCTTGCCCGGTTCTCGGGGAAGACCGAGGTCTGCAGGGTCCACAGGCCCGCGGCGTCGGCCTCGGTGACCTGCCGGTACAGCAGCGCCTTTCCCACGCCCCGGCCGCGGGCGCCCTCGGCGACGCACACCGACGTCTCGGCCACCCCGACATAGGCCTCGCGGGAGGAGGCCGGCGAGGCGGCGGCCCAGCCCACCACGGTCCCGTCGGTCTCGGCCACCCAGCGGTGTCCCGGGAGCCACCTGGCCTTCAGGTCCTCGACGGCGGGGGCCTCGGTTTCGAAGGTGGCGTCGCCGGTGGCGATGCCCTCGGCGTAGATGCGGTGCACCTCGGCCAGGTCTGCGTCGGCCATGGCACGGGTGGTGGTGTCGGCGGGCAGGTCGGTGGGGCAGCAGGGCCGGGCGTTGAGCATGCCCATGACGGCGTCGGCGGCGTGGGGCAGGCCGGTGCAGCAGGCGGGGTTGACGGCGACCCGGGTGGAGGTGCCCACCCTGGTCAGGGTCACGAAGCCGACGTCGGCGAGTTTGCGCAGGTGGTGCGAGACGGTGGGCTGGCGCACGTCCACCATCTCGGCGAGCTGCCCCACGCTGACCGAGCCGGGGGTGGTGGCGATGGCGTGGAGCAGTTGGACGCGCATGGGTTCGGCCAGGCAGGCGAACCAGGCGGCGTAGGTCTCGGCTTCGGGCTGGGGCAGTGCGGGTACGGCGCGCTCGGGCCGGGTCACGGTCATGCCCCACATTATCGACCACGATCTATGGTTGCTTCCATCGATATTCATCGATAGAGTCACGCTTCATAGGCAGCAGTCGATGAAAGAGGTGTGTCATGGCCGAGGAATCTCCTGTCGTGGTGATCGGCGCCGGCCCCGCGGGGCTGGCGGCGGCAGCGGAGCTGGTCGCGCGCGGGCTTCCGGTCCTGGTCCTGGAGAAGGGCGACCGGGCCGGGGCGGCCGTGTCCGAGTGGGGGCACGTGCGGCTGTTCTCGATGTGGCGCGACCTGGTCGACCCGGCGGCCGAGAAGCTCCTGGCCGCCACCGGGTGGCGGCGCCCGGACGACGGCGGGTACCCGACCGGCCGAGAGTGGGTCGACGCCTACCTCGCTCCCCTGGCCGGGGTCCTCGGTGACCGTGTGCGCTTCGGCGCCGAGGTGAGGGGGGTGAGCCGCCTGGGCCGGGACCGGCTCGTGGACGCCGGGCGCGGGGAGCAGCCCTTCACCGTGCGCGTGCGCACCGGCGCCGGGGAGGAGCGGATCCCGGCCCGCGCGGTCGTGGACGCCTCCGGCACCTGGAACGCGCCCAACCCCGTGGGCGGCGACGGCCTGCCGGCTCTTGGCGAAGAGGCCGCGGCCGCCCACCTGACCTACCGCATCCCCGACCTGGCCGACCCCGCGGTCCGGGCGCGCCACGCGGGGCGGACCACGGCCGTGGTCGGGCGCGGGCACTCGGCGCTGACCGCGCTGGTGGCCCTGGCCTCACTGGCCCAGGAGAGCCCGGGGACGAAGGCGGTGTGGGTGCTGCGGCGCGGGGAGGTCGGCGACGCCTTCGGCGGCGGGGCCGCCGACCAGCTCGCCGCGCGAGGCGCCCTGGGCCAACGGGCCCGCACGGCCGTGGAGGCGGGGCACATCGAGGTGGTGACCGGGTTCCGCACCGCCGAGGTCCGCTCGGCGGACGACCGTCTCGTGCTCGTCGGCGAGAGCGGGCGCGCGCTGGAGCCGGTGGACGAGGTGGTGGCCCTGACCGGGTTCCGACCCGACCTGTCCTTCCTGTCCGAGATCCGCCTCGGCCTGGACCCGGCCCTCCAGGCCCCGGTGGAACTGGCCCCGCTCATCGACCCCAACCAGCACTCCTGCGGCACCGTCTACCCCCATGGGGCGGCCGAGCTCTCCCACCCCGAGCCCGGGTTCTTCCTCGCGGGGATGAAGTCCTACGGTCGCGCCCCCACCTTCCTGGCCCTGACCGGCTACGAGCAGGTCCGCAGCATCGCCGCGCACCTGGCCGGGGACCACGAGAGCGCGGCCCGGGTGGAGCTGGTCCTGCCCGAGACGGGGGTGTGCGGCGGCGCCGGGCTGTTCGACGACCCCACTGCCACCAAGGCCGACGCCGGCGGCTGCTGCGGCCCCGCCGAGGCGGCGGAGGAGCCCGCCGTGGACCAGGGGGGTCGCCGCGGCGGCCTGTCCGGAGCGGAGACGCCCGTGCTCTCCCTCCGCCGGGACCTGCTCCCCGTGACCGGCACGGAAGCGGCTGCCCCGGCCGGCTGCTGCGGTGGCGCACCCTCTCCGGACGCCGGAACGGCCGAACCGGCGCCGGCGCCGTGACACCGCGCACGAGCGGGCGCGGGAGTCAGGGGGCGGGGTGTTCCTCTCCCGTTTCCGCGTGACACCGCGCCCCGGCCGGGAGCGGGCACGCCGCACACGGCCCCGGGACGTGCGGCATACGGGAGCGAAGTTCGGACAGGGCGGGGTAGGGAGGCGGCGGAGCGCGGGGCGGGCGCGGGCTGCTGTCCGCCCTGCCCGGTACCTCGACCGCCCGGAGGCGGTCGGAGGGCGGGCGGGGATCGGAAGGGGCCGGTGTGGGCGCGGACGTGCGGGGAGTCCGCGCGACCCACCGGTCGGGACCGCGCGACGCCGGCCGCGGACGGTCCGGCGCTCCGGCCCGGGGGTTCCGGGCGGCCGGAGGCCGCCGCGGTCAGGGCCTGGCGGCGGCGGCCAGTTCCAGGTGCTCCAGTTCGTCGGTCACGCGCACGAGGTCGGGGTCGCCGTCGGGACCGAACTCGACGATCTCCGCCCGGACGGCGCGCAGGCGCCAGCGGGCGCGGGAGGTGTCACGGGAGGCGGCCCGCGCGAACTGGTCGGAGACGGGGTGGGCCTGGTGGGATGCGGTGGCGCTCATGGAATGGTCCTTTGAGGTGGGTCGGTGTTCAGGAAAGCCCCGGGTGCACGGTTCGACACGGTTTCCGTGCCCCGGGTTCACCGAGTACACGGTCCCGTGCCGCGCCTATGACGCGGTTTCGGAATCCTTTCGCCGCCCTCGCGGACGACGCATCGGCCCGGAGATCACTCCGGTCCCTCCAACACCGTTTTCCGGCAACTCTTGCTATCTCCCTCCCCTTCTGGCCCTCCCCTATGCCCCCGTCGCCGCGGTTCCTGCCACCGGCTCCGTTCGGCCGGGCCGGGCGGGGCATCGCCGCAGGCCGGAGCGGGGAGGCTTCGCCCGACCGGGGCGGACGCGGTGGTTCCGGCCGTCCAGGGACCGCGGGAACGCGTGGCCGCTTCCGCCGGGGCGGCGGGCCCCGCACGGGGAGAAGAATGTTGGGTAGGCTAACCTAACTTCTTCCTGACCCGCCCGAGGTCGCCCGACCCCGGCGGCCTCCGCCCCTCCCCACCCCCTGGAGAAGAGAACGCCATGCGCATCCGGCAACCCGAACGCAGCGCGATGGTCCGCGCGCACGTCGTCCGCGTCCGCGGCCGAGCCCGGCTACGAGGCCGGGCTGTTCGCGGAGGGGTGCTACCTGTCTTGTCCGAGGGTGCTCCGGCGTTCACGCCAGAGGTGAATCGGATCCGAACACACGCCCGTCCCTCGGGACGGGCGTTTCTGGTCCTCGATGTACTGACGCAGGACACCGATCGGCGCGCCGCCCACCGACCCGGCGAAGTACGACCCGGACCACAGGCGTTCGGCTCGCCAGTAATGGGACTCCAGTTCGGTCTCGAAGCCGGCGCACACCGCCCGCATGATCTCCTCCATCCGTGACAGGTGGCGGTCGGTGAAGACCCGGTGCCGGTACTTCGTCACGAAAACCAAGTGCGCGTGCATCGCGAAAACACAGTGTCTGCCGGTCCTGACATCGCTCTCCTCGCCCCTAGGCCAACGCTAGGATGCGGGTGTGCAGCTGCGGTACTCCTTCCGCGTGTACCCCGACGCCGACCAGCGCACCGCACTGGCCAAGGCGTTCGGGTGCGCTCGCGTGGTCTACAACGACGCCCTGCGGGCCCGCGAGACCGCGCGCGCCCAGGGTCAGGCGTTCCCCACGGCCGGCGAGCTGTCCAAGAAGCTGATCACCGACGCCAAGCGCACCCCCGAACGCGAGTGGCTGGGCGGGGTGTCGGCGGTCGTGCTCCAGCAGGCGCTGCGTGATGCGGACACCGCCTACCGCAACTTCTTCGACGGCCTCCAAGGCAAACGCCCCAAGACGGGCCCGCCCCGGTTCAAGTCCCGCAAGGACCACCGGCAGTCGGCCCGGTTCACCGCCAACGCCCGCTGGAAGATCACCGGCCAGGGAAAACTGTCCCTGCCCAAGATCGGCGAGGTCAAGGTGAAGTGGTCCAGGCCCCTGCCCTCGGCCCCGGCCACCGTGACCCTCCTCAAGGACGCCGCCGACCGCTACTTCGCGTCCTTCGTCGTGCGGACCCAGGACGAACCCCTCACCCAGACCACCGATGATGTGGGCATCGACCTGGGATTGGGGCACTTCGCCGTCCTGTCCGAGGGCACCAGGGTCGCCAACCCCCGGTTCCTGCGCCGCGCCCAACGCAAACTGCGCAAGGCCCAGCGCGCCCTGTCCCGCAAGGCCGAGGGGTCCAAGAACCGGGCCAGGGCCCGTCTGGGGGTCGCCCGCGTCCACGCCCGTGTGGCCGATGCCCGCCGCGAGTTCCACCACCAGCTCTCCACCACGATCATCCGTGACAACCAAGCGGTGTACGTGGAGGACTTGTGTGTGAAGGGGCTCGGGCGCACGCGGTTGGCCAAGAGCGTGCACGACGCCGGGTGGGCGGCGTTCGTGAGCATGCTGGAGTACAAGGCCGCACGGTATGGGCGCACCTTCGCCAGGGTCGACAGGTTTCTGCCTTCCTCGCAGACCTGCCACACGTGCTGGGTGGTGGACGGGCCCAAGCCCCTGCACGTGCGGAAGTGGACCTGCCGGGCCTGTGGGACCATCCACGATCGGGACGTCAACGCGTCCCGGGTCGTGCTCGCCGCTGGACGCAAACTCGCCGGAGCGCGGGAAGCGGAGAGCTGAAACGCCTGTGGAGGCCGGGTAAGACCACCGCTTTCGGGTGGGGCACCGGTCCGCGAAGCAGGAACCAGCGGACGCCGCGAGGCGTCTCGCGCCTACAGCCGCGAGGCTGCGGGAATCCCCGGAGCTCACCCCGGGGAGGACGTCAATACCTGCCGCCGGAGAACGCGGACTGGCACCTGCTGGTGGGGGACGAGAGCGCGGTCCCCGCACTGCTGTCCATCGTCGAGCAGGCCCCCGCGGACCTGCGGGCCGAGGTCTTCCTCGAGGTGCCCGAGGAAGGGGATGCCCGGGAGGTGGCGGCGCCCGAGGGCGTCCGCGTCCGCTGGCTGCCCCGTGACGGGGCGGCGGCGATACCCGGGGCGCTCGCCCTGGAGACCGTCCTGTCCGCGGAGCTCCCCCCGGGGACGCCCTACTGCTTCGTGGCCGGGGAGCGGGGCCTGCCCACCGGCCTGCGCCGCGCCCTGGTGCGCGAGCACGGGGTCCCCAAGGCCAACGTCTCCTTCGTCGGCTACTGGCGCCACGGGGCGGCGGCCTCCAAGTAGGGGGCGGGACGGGGCGGGAGGGCGTGCGGGGCACGGGCCGGCGCGGACAAGGCGCGGGGAGCCGACGAACGGCCGCCGGGACGACGCGGAGCGGAGGGACGGCGGGCGGGACCGGGCACGGCCGGGGGACGCGCGGTGCCCGGCGTCGGGGCGACGCCGCCCGGTTCGGGCAAGAACGGGGTTCCCACCCCTTGCACACCAAGGTGACTAAACGTACAGTAACTTTACAATCCAACGGGTCACGCGGCGACCACGCTGGGTCGCCTCCCGCCGTGACCTCCCAGGGTCCGCGTCCGACGGCCCGACTCCGCCCGCTGACCGCCCCGCCCAGGCGGGGCCTCCCCCCGGAGCAGACCATGCGCACCGAGCGCTCCCCCCGCACGTTCCTCGCCCCCGTGGCCACGGCGGCCCTCACCCTGCTGGCCCTCCTCTCCCCCGGCGCCGCCTCCGCGTCCACCGCACCCGCCTCCGCGGCGCCCGCCTCCGACACGGTGGACAGCCAGGCCGCCCTGGTGTGGTCCGACGAGTTCAACGGCCCGTCGGGCAGCGCGCCCAACCCGGCCAACTGGAACCACGAGACCGGAAACCACGGCTGGGGCAACAACGAGCTGCAGAACTACACGAACAGCCGCAACAACTCCGCCCTCGACGGCAACGGCAACCTCGTCATCACGGCGCGCCAGGAGGCGAACGGCTCCTACACGTCGGCCCGCATGACCACCCAGGGCAAGGTCCAGCCGCAGTACGGACGCATCGAGGCCCGCATCCAGATCCCCCGGGGCCAGGGCATCTGGCCCGCGTTCTGGATGCTGGGCGGCAGCTTCCCGGGCACGCCGTGGCCCAACTCCGGCGAGATCGACATCATGGAGAACATCGGCCGCGAACCCCACCTGGTCCACGGCTCCCTCCACGGCCCCGGCTACTCGGGCGGCAACCCGCTGACCGGCTCCTACATGCACCCGCAGGGCTGGTCGTTCGCCGACACGTTCCACACGTTCGCCGTGGACTGGCGGCCCGGCTCGGTCACCTGGTCGGTGAACGGCAACGCCTACCAGACCTACACCTCCGCCGACACGCGCGGAAACCCCTGGGTCTACGACCAGCAGTTCTTCATGATCCTCAACGTGGCCGTCGGCGGCAACTGGCCCGGCTACCCGGACGGCAGCACGCAGTTCCCGCAGCGGATGGTCGTCGACTACGTGCGCGTCTACTCGCTCTGAACCGGAGTCACGTCGCTTTCGACCAGCACACAGGCGCGACGGCCGCCGCCCACCGGGCCTTCCCCACCCGGTGGGCGGCGGCCGTCGGCTGTGCCAGGGCCCCGGGCAGCGGCGGGGGCGTGAGCGGGGAGGGCTCGGGAGCCGACGCTGGGGCGGGGAGGGCGTCGGCGTGTTCGCGCGTCGGGGCCCGGTCATGGGCCGCCCGCGTGGGGTCCCCCCCGATTTCCAGCGTAGGCGCCCGTCCGCGCCCCCGACCAGCCCCAGCCGCCGCCCTGTGGACAACCTCCGGCCCGCCGCCCCTCAGACGACCCTGCCGAGCCGCGCGACGGCGTCGCGGAGCCGTTCCGGATCGTGGCCCGCGTAGCTGACCACCAGGCCCGGAGCGCCGGGCGCCGAGCGGTTGCGGCTCAGCGGCTGCACGGCGACCCCCGCGTCCAGGGCGCGGGCCGCGACCTCCTCGTCGTCCGCCCCGTCCGGCAGCATGACCAGCAGGTGGACCCCGGCCGCCACCCCGAGGACCGGGCACCCGGGCATGTATTCGCGCACCGCCGCGACGGCCGCGCGCTGGCGGGCCCGGTGCCTGGTACGCATCGAACGCAGGTGCCGGGCCAGCGTTCCGTCCCTCAGCAGTGCGGCCAGGACGAGCTGGGGCAGCACCGGTGAGCCGAGGTCGGTGGCCCAGCGCCGCTCCACCACCGCGTCGAGCAGCCGCGGCGGCGGGACGAGCCAGCCCAGGCGCAGCGCCGGGGCCAGGGTCTTGGACAGGCTGGAGGTGTAGGCGACGGCGTGCGGGGCGAGGGAGTGCATGGCGCGGACCGGTGAGCGGTCGTAGCGGTACTCGGCGTCGTAGTCGTCCTCGATGACGATCCCGTTCCGCTGCCCCGCCCAGGCCACCAGGTCGCGCCGGCGGCCGGGCGAGAGGACGACACCCGTGGGGAACTGGTGCGCGGGGGTCACGGCGACCGCCGTCGCGGAGGTGCGTGCCAGTCCGGCCACGTCGATCCCCTCGCCGTCCACGGGGACCGGTGTGACGCGGTCCATCCAGTAGCCCAGGATGCGGCGGTTGCCGTCGGCCCCGGGGTCCTCCAGCGCCACCTCCTCCACTCCCCGGTCGCGCAGCACCTGGGCGAGGAGGCTGAGCGCCCCGGTCACCCCGGCCGACACGACGATCCGCTCCGGAGGGGCGTCCACGCCCCTCGACCTGGCCAGCCAGGCGGACAGTTCGACGCGCAGTTCGGGGGTGCCCTGGGGCGGGGCGTAGCCGAGTTGGCGGGCGGTCGCGGTGGCCAGGACCTCGCGCTCGGCCCGCAGCCACGCGCCGCGCGGGAACGCCGCGAGGTCGGGCAGACCGGTGGAGAGGTCCGTGACCTCGGCGGGCGCGGTGCGGCCGGGCGTGACCGCACCGGGACCGGGCGTCCGCCCGGGCCGTCGACCCAGTTCGGGGGAGGGTACGGCGGCGGGGCCGCCTGTTCCCCCAGCTCCGGGGCGGGAGCCGGCCCCGGACCGGGTGCGGGGCACCACACCGGGCGACGGCTCCCGGAGGACGGGGCCCGCCGCCACCGTGGTCCCGGCTCCACGGTTGGCGGCGAGGAGCCCCTCCTCCGTGAGGCGCCGATAGGCCTCCACGACGGTGCCGCGCGCGAAGCCGAGGTCCTCGGCCAGGGCCCTCGTCGCGGGCATGCGCGCCCCCGGCCCCAGGACGCCGGTACCGATCGCCTCGCGCAGGGCGGAGGCCAGCCAGCCGGTGCGCCCACCCCTGGGGACCCCGGCGGCGTCGAGTTGGAGGAAGTCGGAACCCTTGCTCATTTGGACCACTCTATTGCGCCGGACTTGGCCCTGTCGGCGGGACCAAGGAGGGGCCAGTCTGGACCGCATGCAGACAACACCCGTCCCGTCCTCCCCGCGCCCCCGCACCGCCCCCGGCTCCCCCGGCATCCTGTGGGGGCTGTGGCCCGCCCTCGCCGGCATGGCCCTGCTGGGCAGCAGCGTCGCGGTCATCGGAGCGACCGCCGGGCTCCCCGCGTTCGGCCTCCAGAGCGCCCGGTACGCCGTCGCCGCCCTCACGGTGGCGGCCCTGGCCCGCCTGCTCGGCAAGCGCCTCGTACTCCCCCGGGGCCGCGACCTCCTCTGGGTCGCCGGAGGCGCCCTCTCGGGCCTGGTCGGCTTCAACATCGCCGTGGTGATCGGCACCGCGCACGCCGAACCCGCCGTCCTGGGCGCCGCCGTCGCCTGCATCCCGATCGTCCTCTCGGTGGCCGGCCCGCTCACCCGCGGTAAGCGCCCGTCGCGGCGGCTTGTCGCCGGGGCCGTCGTCGTCAGCCTCGGAGCGGTCGCGGTGACCGGCTGGGGCACCGCCGACGCCCTCGGCATCCTCATGGCCCTGTCCCTGATCGCCCTGGAGGCGGGGCTCACCCTGTTCGGCGCACCCGCGCTGCCGCGCATGGGGGCGTGGAGCTACACGGCCTCGACCGCAGCCGTGGCGGCGCTGGTGTTCGCCGTGCTGTCCGCCGCGACCGAGCGCGCGGAACTCGGCCTGCTCCTCACCCCCGCGTCGCTGGGGGCGGTCGCCTACCTGGGGGTCGTGGCGACCGCGCTGGCGTTCGTCCTGTGGTTCACGGGTGTGGGGCGCATCGGGGCGGGCGGCGCGGGGCTCGCCGCGGGCGCGGCCGCACCGGCCGCGGCGCTGATCGGCGCCCTGTTCGGCGCGCCCCTCCCCACGGCCGGGACCTGGCTGGGGATGGCGGCGATCGGGCTCGGCCTGGCCGTCGGTTTCGCCCCCCTGCGGCGCCGCACGGCGGCCGGTCCCGGGCGGCGGTAGCCGTCCGCCGCAGCTCGCCTGAGACACTGGAGTCCCGTGGTGGCAGGGCTTCCCGCGCTGTGCCACTCTGTTCGACCGGACAGGGTCCCCTCCCCCGGTCGACCCGTGAGGACAGAAGCGAGCCGCATGTGACCCCCTCCGAGGCACGTCCCCCGATGATCGACGCCTCCGTGCCGCAGTCGGCCCGCGTCTGGAACTACTGGACGGGCGGCAAGGACTACTACCCGGCGGACAAGGCGGTCGCCGACGAGATCCTGGAGACGAACCCGCACGTCCTGGAGATCGCCAGGGCCGCCCGCGACTTCCTGCGCCGGGCGATCACCCGGCTGGTCCACGAGCACGGGGTGCGCCAGTTCCTGTGCGTCGGCAGCGAGCTGCCCACGGCGCAGGACGTCCACGTGATCGCGCAGGCGGCGGCCCCGGAGTCGCGCGTGGTCTACGTGGCCGACGACCCGCTCGTGCTGGCGCACGCACGGGCCCTGCTCGTGGGGACCGCGGAGGGCGCGACCGGCTACGTGGGGGCCGACATCCGTGAGACGGGGAGGATCGTCCGGGAGGCGGCCCGGACCCTGGACCTCTCCCGGCCGGTGGCGCTCGTCCTGGCCGGGGTGCTGGCCCACGTCACCGACGACGGGGAGGCCCGTGTCCTGGTGGCCGAACTCATGGCGGCCCTGGCCCCGGGGAGCCTCCTGGTCGTCTCCGACGACACCGACGTGATCCACCCCGAGGAGATGGACGCGATGGTGCGCCGGTGGAACGCCTCGGGCGGGAGTCCCCGCGTGAACCGCACCCCCGAACGGCTCGCGGCGTTCTTCGAGGGCCTGGAACTGCTCGAACCCGGGGTCGTCTCCTGCCCCCGCTGGCGGCCGGACCCCACCGAGGTGGGCTCGGTCAACGACGTGGACGAGCACTGCGGGGTGGGTCGCAAGCCCTGACGCGTGCTCCCGCACCTGCGGTGCCGCCCGTGTCCGGCCCTGTTCCTGGACGCGGCGCGGCGGTGTGCGCCCGACGATGTGCGACCCGGGCCCCGTCCGGCCACCCGGACCTTCGTGCCGGGGTCAGGGGCAGCGCCTCTGCTCCTCTTCCCGAGCACTGGCCGGAACATGGCCGGACGTGCACTCTCCCGGGTAGATGTGGACGGTCAGAGCGGTCTCGCCACTGACGCTGTAGGCGCGGATGCGTGCCGCGTCGGAGGCCGTGGCCGTGACCTCCTGCCGTGAGGCCGGCGTCGGTGAGGGTGTCGGCTCCGGCGCGCCGGCCGCCTGCGGGGAGTCCTGCCTCTGCTGCTCCCAGACCGCGCCCTACCCCCCTCTCCCGACATCCCACCGACCGAGAAGGCCGCTCCCCACACCAGAGGCGCGGCGGGAGAAGGCCGTCGGCGCCGGGCCCGTGGGCCCGGCGCAGCACGACGGCCCATCCCGACGCGCGTGGGGCTCACACCGGCGAAGAAGGGACGCTCAAGGACCCGGCCTTCGCGAGTGAGGCGGCCCAGGAGACTGGCGGTACCCCTGCTCAACGCGGTGCAACCCGCGCTGTCCGGCATCGGCCGGTCCACTGACAGATCAGTCACGGTGAGTTACCGTCACTCTGAATCCTCTCCCTGAGCGACAGGACAGTGCCATGACGGCCAAGCACCAGGGTGCTCCCAAGCCCAGCAAGCCCTACGAACCGCCGCCGCAGTCCCCCGACACGCCGCCCCCGGGCGGCAGAACCCGCGAGAAGCCCAAGTAATGCCCGGGACCGACAACCTGGTCGACGCGCTGACGCGGTCGGGGTACCTGACCGAACCGCGTTGGCGCGACGCACTGCGCTCCGTACCGCGTGAGAAGTTCGTCCCGGCCCGGGCGTGGGCGGTTCCCACGGACGGCGCTCCGCCCCACCCCATAGACCGGGGCCGGGACCCCGACGCCTGGCGTGCGGCGGTCTACACCGACACCGCCGTCGTCACCCAGCTCGACGACGGCGAAGGCGACCTGACCCTCGGCACCGGGACGGGGACCAGCTCCGCGTCCGCGCCGGGCATGGTGGCCGCCTTCCTCGAACTGCTCGACCCCTACCCCGGCGACCAGGTGCTGGAGATAGGCACCGGGACCGGGTGGACGGCCGCGCTGCTGTCCACCGTGCTCGGCGCCGACGCCGTGACCTCGATCGAGGTCGACGAACAGGTCGCCCGGCAGGCAGCGGTGAACCTGGAACGCATAGGCCTCACCCCCACCCTCGTCACGGGCGACGGGGCACTGGGCTGGCAGTCGGGCGCCCTCTACGACGGGGTCCACGCCACCTGCGGCGTGCGCGAGGTCCCGATGGCGTGGGTGGAGCAGACCCGGCCGGGCGGCACCGTCGTCGCGCCGTGGGTGCCCGGGTTCGGCCACGGCCACCGGGTGAGACTCACCGTCCTCGACGACAGCCGCGCCGTCGGCCGGTTCGCGGGCGGCAGCACCTACATGCTGATGCGGGCCCAGCGCCCCGCCGGCCCCGACTTCGACGGAGAGGGCTGGCGCGAGGGGTCGACACTGCTCGACCCCCGCCGGGTCATGCGCGCCGCGCCGGGGGCCCACGTCACCGTCAGCGCCATGGTCCCCGGGGTCCAGGCGCACGGAGCCGACGGGGAGGGGGGCGCCTTCCAGGTGTGGATGTGGGACGGCTCCTCCCAGGCCCGTATCGCCTACGACCCCGGCTACGCCCGGACAGGCGTCGAGCAGAGGGGTCCGCGCGACCTGTGGGACGAGGTGGAGAGGGCCTACCTCACCTGGGCGGGATGGGGAATGCCCGGCCGGGACCGCTTGGGGCTCACCGTCACCGCGATCGGCCACCAGGTGTGGATCGACGAGCCCGACAACCGGGTGGCCCCGCCCCCCTGACGGGAAGAGCCCTGCCGGACCGGCACCGGCAGGGCCTTCCATGACGTCGCCGGGGACCAGCGGTCCTTCAGCGTCTCCCCCGGCAACGAGGGCCGACAAGCCCCGCCACGCGGACCGAAGCCGGTGGACCACGGCGCGATCCCACATGCGTGGGGGCTCACGAACCCCCCGACCTCCAGGTGGACCCGACCGCCCCGGCTGCCGAGCTGCGCGCCAGGCTGGCGGTACGCGGTTCACACGGGCGGGGCGAGTTCTACCAGCTGGGCAGTCCCCACCCCGGACACGACGACAACCCGTCCTGGAGGACAGGCGCTCATGCCCTTGACCTTCTCTGCACTTGTCGAGCGAGCGGCTGTGGATCCGTTGGAACTTGCTGGCTGAGCGTGATCGCCTTCGCGGCGGGCTCCGGAGCCTCCGCAAAAACCCGTTGGTGGACCACCGCGACCATTGCTACTTTTCCGGAGGCCGTGCCGGAGAGCGAGGAGGTGGTACCCGTGAACGCAGTATCAACATGGGTGCTCCCCTCCGGGGTCATGGTCGGACGATAGGTCGTCCGGGAGCGCCGTTCAAGAGCACTCCTGAAAGGCACGACCGTGCGATTCACTTCCGGACAGCGCCTCGACGACGGCGTCCTCGAGCGCGAATTCACTCTCGGCGAGATCCCCGGCCTCCTGTGGACGCCCGGATCCGTATCCGCACCGGCCCCGCTGATCCTGCTCGGCCACCCCGGCGGACTGCGCAAGATGTACCCCCGGCTGGCGGAGCGGGCCCGGCACTCCGTGGCGGAGGGCTTCGCCGCGGCCACCATCGAGCTCCCTGGGGGCGGTGACCGGCCTCGTTCGGCCGCCGCCGAGGAGGCCCGCGCCGACTTGCTCCGGGCGCTGGGGGCCGGTGAGCCGGTCAACGACGAGATCGTCGACCGGCTCGTCCTCCCGCTGGTCGAGAAGGCGGTCCCGGAATGGCGGACCGCACTGGACGCCCTCCTTTCGCTGCCCGAGATCGGCGGCCCGGTCGGGTTCTCGGGGGGAGTGATCTCCATCGGCATCCGGCTGGCGGTGGTCGAGCCGCGCATCTCGGCAGCCCTTCTGTTCGCCGGGAGTTTTGTGCCCCGCACCATGTTCGAGGAGGCCCGGCAGGTCACCGTTCCGCTGCAGGTCCTGTTGCAGTGGGACGACGAAGGAAACGACCGGCAGCTGGCCCTGGACCTGTTCGACGCCTTCGGTTCCAGGGAGAAGACGCTGCACGCCAATATGGGCGGGCACACCGGCGTCCCGCAGTTCGAGGGGGACGCCGGGAACCGGTTCTTCGCCCGGCACCTGAAGTGAGGCCGGCCCGCCAGGCCGACAGCAGACGGTAGGAGCTGGCGGCCAGAAGCCGCTCATCGAGGACAGGTCCCGGCCATCCTCGACGGCGGTGGCCAACAGATGCACAACCGCCCCGACCGCGGTGGTACCAGCCGGTCGGGGCGGCGCGTCTCCGGATTCCCGCCCGCCCCCTACACCGACCACCCGGACTATGATCCGGCGTGGACTCTCACCTGACCCCCAAGCCCCGAGGGAGACCATGAGCACGAAAACGTGGGTCTGGATTTCGTGGGCGACGCTCGCCCTCGCCCTGATCACCCTCTTGCCGGGCGCAGCGTGGTGGGCCTGGGCCATCTGGGCCCTGATCGCCGTCGGCGTCATCACTCTCCACGCCCTGGCTCGGCGCGCTGAACTCATGTAGACACCGAAGCCCGCCCCGCTTCCCTGGGGGCGGGCTTCCGTCATCCCTGCGGCACCTCCATGCAGGCCTGGCCGGCGACCGTCTCGACGTCGCCCCTCGACACGTCAGCCTCGCCCCACAACCGCCGGTACGGCTCGGCCTTTCCCGGCGCCGACCAGCCGGTCGAGCATCATCCCGATGAGAGCACGCTGTGAGGGCGGCAGTGAAACGAGCCACGCGACCCCCACACCTCGGGGTGGACTGAGGCCAACCGCACGGGCACCGGGTCTCCCGAGCGGCTCAGAGCGGAGCGAAGAAAGCTCCGCTCCGGGCACGCGCGGCCGACCCCGCCGGAACGGGCCGCGCAGTCCTGGGAGCGGGGCGCCGCACGGGCCCGGAGGGGCGGACGTGACCGAAAGGCCGCACTCCCCGGCACGGACGCGTCGGAGAACCGTCAGGGACCGACGGAAAGTTCGATTTTTTCATCGCACAGGATCTCCGCAGGTCAGGAACCCGGAGAGGGCATCACTCACCGTCGCGCCCGGGGACTTTTCGTGACGAGCAGGTTGACCATGCCGCAACGGCACGGTTTTGACTGGTTCCACAGCGGCACAGAACCACTCACGACGAACCCACCGGGAGGACGCGATGACCGCAGCCAAGGACCTCGACACCGGCCTCACCCACGAGACCTCCCCCGGCCTCACCCCGCCCCCCGTCCCCGGACCCGACCGCGCCGACGAGGCTCCCGAGCAGCCGGTGGACATGAAGCAGGCCGTGCTCGACGGGCTGGGCGGCCCCTCCGGGATGGTCTACACGACCCTGCCGGTCGTGGCCTTCGCCCTGGCCGTCCCCTTCATGTCGCTCATGGCCGCCATCGGCGCCGCGATCGCCATCGCCGCCGCCCTGGCCGTCTTCCGGATGTGGCGCGGCGAGAAGCTCATGTCCGCGCTGGGCGGGGTGTTCGGCGTCGCGGCCGCCGGAGGCGTCTCCGCCATGACCGGGTCGGCCAACGACTTCTTCCTCATCGGGATCTGGGCCTCCTTCGCCGGAGGGATCGTCACGCTCCTCTCCCTCCTGGTCCGCCGCCCGCTCACCGGCGTCATCTGGAACGCCGTCCACGGCGGCGCCCACCCCTGGCGCGAGGACCGTCCCACCCTGCTCGTGCACGACCTGGCGACCCTCGCCATAACCGCGGTCTTCGCCGGCCGGTTCATCGTCCGCCAGTGGCTCTACGTCGCCGACTCCACCGCCGGCCTGGCCATCGCCGACACCGTGACCGGCTTCCCCCTGACCACCCTGGCCGCCGTCGCCGTCGTCTGGGCCTTCCGCCGCTCCACCAAGCGCCTGGTCAAGACCGACACCGCCACCGCGCAGGACTGACCGGACCGGCACCGAGACCGGGCCGGCCCCGGCGGGCCGCAGGAAGGGACGAGGAGGACCGACATGGGATGCAGCGCTCCGACGGAGACGGGCGTCACCGGCACGGGTTCGCTCCCCCGGCCCCTGGAGACCACCGGCACCGACCTCCGCTCCCCGATGTCGTCGCCGGGCGATAGCTTCCCCGCTATGAGCTACTCGCTGACGACATACGTGGTCGACCTCGACGTCCTGCACGCATCCGTGGGGTCGAAGGACGACAAGCTCCGCCGGATGATCGGCGGCCGGTTCAAACAGCACCTGAGCGGCTTCGACGACCAGTTCTCCCACGTCTCCGACGAGGGCGGCCCCTCCATCCGCGACGCGATCCGCGCGGTCATCGAGGGCGGCCCCTTCGACGAGCAGTACGGCTTCGTGTACGGCTACGCCTACAAGTGGATCTGCGCGTTCCACGGCCGCTCCCTGTTCAACAACGACTTCAGCCCCATGAGGTCGGGGTGGCTGGAGACGGTCGACAAGGGCTTGGCGGAGCTGGGGGTGACCGCGGTCGGCGTCGAGGAGTTCAGTTTCGGCTGTGTGCCCTCACCCCTTCCCGCGCCCGAGCTCGAGCCGTGCTACGGCGAGTGGAGCCTCACCGAGTGCCGCAAGGCCCTCGAACAGTGGGAGGCCGCCACCGATGAGGGCAAGGCTGCCCTGGACCCCTCCGTCCTGAGCGCCGCCGAGTCCTGCATGGACTGGTGCCGGACCGCGGTCGCGGCCGGACGGGGCGTCGCGGGGTTCTTCTTCTGAGCAGCGTTCGGGCCCGCTCCGGGGCTGCGGTGAGCCGCGGGGCGGGCCCGAGCCGTGCGCGGCTCCCGGCCCCGGGAGTGGGGCGGCCGGAGGCTCCCGCCCGGGCGTTCGTCCCGGCCCCGACCGCGTCTCAGCTGCCCTGGGACGCGGTACCCGTGCGCACGTGCGCGCGCACCCCCTGCAGGTCGAACAGGATGAGGAGCTCGACCGCCCCGCCGTCGGCGCTGCCCAGCCAGTGCGGCTGGGACGTGTCGAACTCGGCCACCTCGCCGGGCGGCAGCGTCAGGTCCCGCTCGCCGAGCACGAGCCGCAGGCGCCCGTTGAGCACGTACAGCCACTCGAACCCCTCGTGGGTCTTCGGTGTCGGTTCGAGCGGGGCGGGCACGGCGGGGATGACCATCTTGAACGCCTGCGTGCCGCCCGGCCGCCTGGACAGCGGCACGAAGACCATTCCGAACCGGCGGATCGGCTTCAGGTGGATCCGGGGGTCCCCGGTGCGCGGGGCGCCGACCAGGACGTCCAGGGGGACGTCGTAGGTGCGGGCCAGCGGCAGCAGCAGTTCCAGGGTCGCCCGGCGCCGGCCGCTCTCCAGCCGGGACAGGGTGCTCTCCGAGACCCCGGTCGTCGCGGCGAGGTCGGCGAGGGTGATGCCGCGCTCGCGGCGCAGCGCGCGCAGTCGGGGTCCGACCACGTCGAGAACGTCTTCTGTTTCACGGTCCATCCCGCCAGCTTGCCAGAACCGCAAGTTTTCGTGCCAGATCGTGGTGGGTGCGGTGAGACTGGGAGCATTCCGACTGAAGGAGCCCTTATGGACACCACCGATGCGGTCACGTTCTGGAACGACGTCCACTCGTCCCACCCCGCGGCCACCGACCCGCAACCCAACGCCCGCCTCACCGAGGTGGTCGCGGACCTGCCGCCCGGCCGTGTGCTGGACCTGGGGTGCGGAGGCGGCGGTGACGCACTGTGGCTCGCCCGGCGCGGGTGGCAGGTCACCGCCGTGGACATCTCGGCCGTGGCGGTCGAGCGCCTCACCGGCCTCGCCCGCTCACACGGCCTGGGCGACCTGGTCGCCGCCGAGCGGCACGACCTGGACGCGTCCTTCCCGCAGGGCCGGTTCGACCTGGTCAGCGCCCACTACCTCCAGACCTTCTTCGCCCTGGACCGGGCGGCCGTCCTGCGCTCGGCGGCGCACGCGCTGCGTCCGGGCGGGCGGCTCCTGGTCGTCGACCACGGTTCGGTCGCGCCGTGGTCGTGGAACCAGGACCCCGACGCCCGGTTCCCGTCCCCGCAGGAGGTCGCCGAGGGCATCGCCCTGGACCCGGCGTCGTGGACGGTCGAGCGGGCCGAGGCCCCCCGCCGGATCGCGACGGGTCCGGACGGGAGCACCGCCGAGGTCACCGACCACGTCCTGATCGTCCGCCGCACCGCCTGACCGGTGCAGGGAACCGCTCCACCGACGAAGGAGGCCACCGTGCCGACCCTCCACCGCCGCGACCGCCGCGGCGACACCCCTCCGCCGCGGACCGGCGGCGGTGAGGCCGAGGTCCTGCGCGGGTTCCTCGACTACCTGCGGGCCTCGATGGCCGCGAAGGTCGCCGGCGCCCCCGAACCGCAGGTCCGGTCGGCCGGGGTCCCCTCCGGCACGAACCTGCTAGGCCTGCTCGACCACCTGGCCTCCGTCGAGGGCGCGATGTTCCTCGGTGAGGAGGTCACCGACTGGCAGGCGACGTTCCGGGCCGGGCCCGAGGACGGCGTGGCCGACGTCGTCGCCCGCTACGAGAGGACGGTCGAGCGCGCGAACGCCGTTCTCGACGGGTGCGCCGACCTCGGCGCACCGCTCCCCCGGACGCGGCCGGGCCGTCCCGCCCCCAGCGTCCGGTGGGCCCTCGTCCACATGATCGAGGAGACCGGCCGCCACGCCGGCCACGCCGACATCCTCCGCGAGCAGATCGACGGCGCGACCGGGCGCTGATCCCGGTTCCCGGCGCGTGTGCCCCGCCCCGGGCACACCGCCGCGCCGCACAGGCGGACCGGCCCGGGGCACGTCCCCGGGCCGGTCCACCTCCGCAAGACAGCCCCGTGTCAGCGCAGGTACCGGCGGCGCGTGACGAACGCGAGGTTGGCCGCCAGCGGCAGCACGAGGGACAGGGCCGTCACCGCCCAGCCCGCGGTGAGGGCCTGCGCGGGGTCCGGGTAGGCCGCGTCGGGGACGATCATGCCCAGGCTGATCCGGTAGGCGAAGCACGTGGGGATCACGTACGAGAAGTCGGCGGCCATGAACACGAGGGTGGCCACGGTCAGGCCGATCCCGAAGACGTTCACGATGACGACGTTGCGGGTCACCAGCGTCAGCAGGGCGCACAGGAGCGCGACGGAGGCGATCGAGACGCCGACGAGGAGCCAGTAGGCGGCGCTCATCCGCAGGATCCCGGCTCCGGGGTTCTCGACCAGGAAGAACACCACCAGGCCCACGTGGTTCACCGCCGCCATCAGCACCACCAGGGAGCAGGCGACGGCCAGCTTCGCCGCCCACAGGGCGGGCCTGGAGCGGCCGCAGGTCAGCCACTCGAAGTAGGTGCCGTTCCTGAACTCGGTGTGGAAGCAGGCCGCGACGGTCGCGCACACCACCAGGGGAAGGACCATCGTGTACTGGTTGTGGAAGGTGAAGTAGAAGCGGTCCGGGGTGGGCTCCCCGCCGTTCACCGCGTGGTTGGCGACCACCAGGGCGAAGGGGACGACGTTCAGGACCAGGACGGCCCACACGAACCTCTCCCTGCGGATCTTGCGGACCTCGTTGGCGACCAGCGTCCTCATGCGCCCTCCCCCAGTATCGCGGCGTACAGCTCCTCCAGGTCGCCCAGGACCTCGGAGGCGTCCATGCGCCGGACGATCCGGCCCTCCCGCATGAACAGCAGGTGGTCGGCGAGGGAGGCGATCTCGGTCAGGTTGTGGCTGGAGACGATCATGCTCGTCCCCCGTTCGCTCTGGACGGCCCGGATCAGCTCCCTGATGTCGCGGATGCCGAGGGGGTCCAGGCCGTTCGTCGGCTCGTCCAGCAGCACCAGGCCGGGTTCTCCCAGGAGCGCCCGGGCGATGCCGAGCCGCTGCCGCATGCCCAGGGAGGTGCGGGAGAAGCGCAGGTCCGCCCGGCCGCCCAGGCCGACCTCCTCCAGCAGACCGGGGACCTCGCCCAAAGGGGTCCCCAGGTAGCGGGCGTGCAGTTCCAGGTTCTCCCGCAGGGAGAGGCTGCCGTAGAACGCCGGGTACTCGATCAGGCGGCCGATGCGCAGGCCCCTGGCGTGCTCGACGGCTCCGGTGTGGTCGTTGGCGCCCAGGACCGACTTGAGCAGGGTGGTCTTGCCCGAGCCGTTGGGGCCGAGCAGTCCGTACACCCGGCCGGTTTCGACCCGCAGGTCGACGTCCCGGAGCACCTGGTGGCGGCCGTGGGCCATGGAGACGCCGCGGATGTCGAGCAGGGTCACGGGATCACGATCCACAGGCCGAAGAGGACGGCGTAGACGAGGAGCAGGGCGCCGGGGAGGGCGTACCCCTTCGTCCCGCCGGGAGAGAGGAAACGGGCCGCCGCGATGGTGACCGCGCCCGCGAACGCGATCATCGACGCGACCAAGAGCACCGCTGACATGCGACTCCTTGTCGTCGTGGTCGTGCCCCGGACGTGTTCCGGGGCAGCACCGATCACGCTAGGGAGGCGCCGCCGTGGAGGGCAGTGTCCCGGGTGCCGGGCCCGCCGCCCCGGGTCCCGGTCGGGGCCGACCGGGGGCCCGGGGGCGTGTACCCGGGTACCGGCGGGGTGGCCGCGGGTACCGTCCGGAGAGGACCGCGGTACCCGCTTCTCCGGAGGTCCGCCGCTGCGGACAACCCCGGTGAACAGCGGCTATACGGTGTGCTCGTGAGGATTCTCGGCAGTCTCGCCCCCTGGTCGACCGTGGTGTTCGCCGCCCTCGCGGCCACCGACTCCTACCTCGGCAACATGATCACCGTCCCCTGGCCCCTCCTGGCGGCCGACGCCGCACTGGGAGCCGTGCTCATCGCGGGGAACCGCCGGTTCGGGGACCGCCCCTGGGCCCCGTGGCTGGTCGCCGCCGCGCCGGCCGTGTCGTCGGCCTCCGCCGGACTGGCCGCGCTCGCGGTCGCCCGGGAGGCCTCGGGGAGGAGGTGGCGGACGGTCGTGCCCCTGTGCGGGGTCTTCGCCGCCGCCCTGGCCTTGTGCCTGCACAACCCCTGGTCCCCCGTGAGCCCGATCGGGCCCCTGTGGGTCGAGCTGCTGCTCGTGGCCGCCGCCGTCGCCGCCCTGGCCGCGGCCTCGGCCTACCGGGGCGCCCGCGTCGACCTGGTCCGCGTGCTGCGGGAGCGGGCACTCGACGCCGAGCGGCAGCAGCGCTTCCGCGTGGAGAACGCCAGGATGGAGGAGCGCAACCGCATCGCCCGGGAGATGCACGACGTGCTGGCCCACCGGCTCACGCTCATCTCGCTGAACGCCTCCGCGCTCACCCACCGCCCGGACCTCGGTCCCGCCGACCGGGACGCCCTGGCCCGGGAGATCCTCGCCAACACCCGCCAGTCGCTCGCGGAGGTCCGCGGCGTCCTCTCCGACCTGCGCTCGGCGGAGGACGGGCACGGGGACCGGCCGCAGCCGACCTTCGACGAGCTCGGGCGCCTGTGGGAGGAGAACCGCAGGGCGGGTGTGCGGCTGCGGGTGCACGACGAGGTGAGCGGCCGTCTCCCGGCGCCCGCGAACGTGGGCCGCCACGCCTACCGCATCCTCCAGGAGGCCCTCACCAACGCCCGCAAGCACGGCGCGCCCGGGCCGGTGGACGTGCGCGTCGTGCCCGAGGCCGACGGGACCGTCCTCATCGAGGTCGCCAACCCCCTCCCCCGCTCCCCCGCCGAGGGCGCGCCGGGCCCGGGGGTGGGGCTCGTGGGGCTGGCCGAGCGCGCCGCCATCTGCGGGGGCTCCCTGGACTGGGGCGAGACGGAGGACCGCTTCGAGCTGAGGGTGCGCCTACCATGGTCGCCGTGAGCGAACCCGTACGAGTGGTGGTCGTCGACGACGACCCGATGGTCAGGCGCGGCCTGCGCCTGCTCCTCGGCGGCGGGCCGGTCGAGGTCGTCGCGGAGGCCGGCGACGGCGAGGAGGCGGTGCGGGTCGTCGCCGAGCACGCCCCCGACGTGGTCCTCATGGACCTGCGCATGCCCGGCACCGACGGGGTGGCCGCGACCGAGCGCATCCGCGGCGCCCCCGGCGCGCCGCCCGTGCTCGTCCTCACCACCCTGGACTCGGACCGCGCCCTGGTCCGCGCCCTGCGCGCGGGCGCGAGCGGCTTCCTGCTCAAGGACGCGCCCCCGGACGAACTCGTCGAGGGAGTCCTCGCGGTCCACCGGCGGCGCCCGCACCTGGCCGACGCGGCCACCCGGCGGCTCATCGACCTCGCCGTCGGGAGCGCCGAGGACGAGGCGCTGCGAGGCGCGCGGGAGCGCGTGGCCGTGCTCTCGGCCCGCGAACGCGAGGTGGCGCTCGCCGTGAGCCGGGGCCTGTCCAACACCGAGATCGCCGAGGCCCTCTTCATGAGCGTCAGCAACGTCAAGGCGGTCGTGGGCCGGGTGATGGCCAAGCTGGACGCCCCGAACCGGGTCCTCGTCGCCAACGCCGTGCGCGACGCGCGGCTGGGCGACGGGGGCCGGGGGTAGGTCCGCCCCGGGAACGCCTGGGGAGCGTGCGACAGGTCCGCGGGGCCGTCCTGCAGGGTCCCGGCCATGGGAAGCCGAATCGCAGTGGTCGCCATCGACGCGACCGATGCCAGGACAGTGGCCGGATTCTGGAGCCGTGTCCTGGACTGGCCGATCGTGGACGAGGCGGAGGACGGGCTCACCCTCGCCCCGTCCGGGGACGCCGGGATCGGGATCGACGTGTTCACCGTGCCCGAGCGCAAGACCGTCAAGAACCGCCTGCACCTGGACCTGAGGGTCACGGGCGGACTGACGGTGGCCCAGGAGCTGGAGAGGCTGAGGGGGCTGGGTGCGGTGACGGTGGACGTGGGGCAGCCCGAGGACGCCCGGTGGACGGTGCTGGCCGACCCGGAGGGCAACGAGTTCTGCCTGCTGCACGGGCGCGACGGGTCCCCCTGAACCGGGGCCGCGCCCCCGGCGCGCTGCGCGGGGCCCTGAGGCCGATCCGCGATCGGCAGCGCGTCCCCCGTCTCGAAGGGCGGCGTCGCCGGCCCAGGACCTCCGCGGTCCGGGGACCGCGGGTCCTCCGCCGGTGCGCCCGGAACGTCGCGTGGTTCCCGGGGTGTCCGGCCGACCGGGAGTGTGCGGTCAGGGTGCCGGCGGGACGGGGTCCTCCGCCCATGCCGCCAGTGCCCCGAAGTCCGCCGCCCTCAGACCGGCCGCCGGGTCGACCCGGTGCAGCAGCGCCGGTCCGCCGTGCCGCTCCGCCACCCACGCGCGGTCGGCTCCGGTGACCTCGTCGTCGATCCACGCGAAGGCGCGTCCCGCCGCGTACCCCACGATGCCCGGGGTCTTGAAGTGGACCGGCTCCGGCGCCCCCTCGTCGCCGGAGGGGAACTCGCACACCGGCAGTCGGGGCAGGCCGATGCGGGGGCCGATCAGGGTGTTGGCGTCGTCCCTCCAGGTGGTCGCCCAGACCAGCTCGAACGGCAGGGCGAGGAGTGCGGCGCCGTGGGCCCGCTTGAGCTTGACCGTGAACCCCTCGATGCTGTGGCGGACGTACCCGGCGCGTCGGGCACTGCGGTTGCCGCGGTCGTAGGGGTTGAGCGGGCCGTCGATGTCGACGAACAGCAAGGGGCGCCGTTGCACGGTGTTCCTCCCTCATCGATGGGACGGTCCGGTGGTTGCCCGAACGACCGCTCCTCAGCCCGGGGTCCCGGCCTTGACGAGCGGCGCGTCCCGTGTGAACTCCCGGAACCCGACGCCGTAGTACAGTCCGCGCGCCCCGGGATGACCCGGCGCGCCCAGGCAGGCGACCGTCGCCTGAACGGCCCCGGCCGCCCGCGCCAGAAGCATCCCGTGCAGGAGCATCGCCCTTCCCAGCCCCAGGCGCCGGTGGTCCGGGTGCGTCCCGACGGGCTCGAACTCGACGGTCCTGTTCGCCTCGTCGAGCCACATGACGGCCGAGGCCGCCATGGTCCCGTCCGGCGCCTCCACCAGCAGGTGCAGGTCGCCCCGGTACCCGTCCGTCTGCCGGACGCCCCGGTACCCCTCGGCCGTGTACGCCGAGGGGGCCCAGGCGTCCAGGTGGGCCCGGACCGCGGCCTCCGGCCCGGCCTCGTCGGCGGTGCGGAACCGGTACCCGGCGGGCAGCACCGGCTGTTCCACGTCGGCGAGGTCCCGCACGTTGAGCTGGGTCCAGTCCCCCGTGTCGCCGAGGGAGGCCGGATCGGTCACGTACCCGTGCTCCGTCCACCGCCGCAGGGCGAACCCGTCGGAGGCGCCTGGCAGCACGGAGCGCTCGAGACCGGCCGCCGTGGTGTCGTACCAGTCGATCACCTCGTCGACCAGCCCTGCGTGGTCGGGATGCACCTGGTACGCCAGATAGGTGCTGGTGACGTCCTTCACCGATCCATCGCTCAGCTCCACGCGGCGCGGCAGGTGGGCCCAGCCCCACGCCACCAGCTCCCCGCCGGAGAACCACAGCCGGCGGCGCCAGCTCGCGCCGACGGCGGCGTGCCCCCTGCCCCAGTTCCACGCCAGCTCGCCGAATGACGCGTCGCTGTTCACCAGGTCCGGGCGGACGGCGGTGACACGCTGCGCCAGACCCTGCATGAGCCGCACGTCCGCGGCGGTCAGAAGTTCCGGGTTCGTCATACCGCGTCACTGTGGCAGGGCTCCGCGCAGCCGTCGAGCCATTTTCCGGGGCCCGCGAATTCCTCGCGGCAGGGGGTCGGCGCCCGGCCGCGGGTCCGCAGGCCCGGGACCGGCAGCGGACCGGCAGGTCGGATAAACGCGCCTGACACGGGGGGCCCGGCGCACTATGCTCGCCCGCGAACCCGGCACAGCGCCGAACCCCGCGCCCCTCCGACGGGGCCCCGCGCGCCGGACCGCGCGGGCCGAGACGCCCAGGAGCGACCCCCTTGACACCCCACCCCGACATCGACGTGGTCGTCTTCGACATCCTCGGGACCATGGTCGACGAACCCGCCGGTCTCAGGCGCGGTCTGCGCGCACTGCTCCCGGACACCGACGAGGCCGGGGTGGGCGAGCTCGCCGCCCTGTGGCACGGACACGTCGACGAGCAGCAGCGGGAGATCCTCGCGGGCCGACGCGCCTACGCCGACAGCACGGTGCTCGACCTGGAGGCGGCGACGCGCGTCGCGGCCCGGGCCGGTGTCGGCGACGCCGACGCGATCCGCGCCCTGGCGGCCTCCGGGCAGCGGCTGGACCCCTGGCCGGACTCCGTCCGGGCACTGGACAGGATCGCCTCCCGCTTCCCGGTGGTGGGTCTGTCGAACGCGAGCCGCGCGGCGCTCACCCGCATCGGCGCCCACGCCGGTCTGCGCTGGCACCAGGTGCTCTCGGCCGAGGAGGCGCGCAGCTACAAGCCCCGTCCCGACGTCTACCGGCTCGCGATCGCCAACGCGGGCTGCGCGCCGGAACGCCTGCTCATGGTCGCCGCCCACGCCTGGGACCTCCGGGGCGCCCAGGCGGTGGGCATGAGGACCGCCTACGTCGAACGCCCCGTCGGGGACCCGCCCGGGGCGGCGGACGCGTTCGACCTGGAGGCGAAGAGCCTCGACGACCTGGCCGCAGCCCTCGGGGCGGCCTGAGGCCACGGCACCGGGGCCGCGCGTGGCGCTCCCCCGCAGCACGGGGGCCCGCACCCGGGGGCCGTGGAACGCAGCGGCCCCCGGACGCGCAGGCCCCGTCATCCCCTCCCGGGGAGCCCGGGCGGCTTCAGGCCTCTGCCGCCGCCGGCTCGCGCCCGGTTCCCGCCGCGACGATCCCCCGCACGATCTCCTCCGGGACCTCGGCCGTGTCCAGGTCCCGGACCAGGCGGGTCCGACCGCCGCCGGGCCTGAAGACGCTCGCCCCGGCGTCCTCCCCCTCCGTCTCGATCAGGACCGTGCCCGGCTCGGACAGTGTGAACAGCTCCGGTCTGGCCATGCTCAGGACCGCCACCGGGTCGTGGGGCACGTTCCACTGCTCGTCCCAGAACTTCCACCACTGGTCGATGTCGGCGGCCAGCGCGCCGCCGAGCGCGCCCGCGGCCCCGAGTCGGCGCAGGTGCGGCTCCAGCACCTTCACCCTGCGTGTGACCTCCAGGCCGGTGACCACGGCGCGGATGCCCGAGGAGAAGACCCGGTGCGCGGCCAGGGCGTCGCTCCGGAAGTTGTGCTCGGTCCTCTCGACGTCGTCGAACGCGCCGCCCATCACCCACAGGGTGCGCACGTTCTCCGCGAAGCCGGGATCGGCCTCCAGCGCCAGGGCGATGTTGGTCAGCGGACCGATGGCGAGGACGTCGACCTCCCCGGGCCGCTCGGCCACCGTGCGGACCAGCCACTCGACGGCGGACCCGTCCTCGTAGGCCTCCCCGTCCAGGCCCGTGTGCAGCGACCCCTCGTGCCCCGCCCACCACACCTCGCGGCCGGAGAGCGGCTTCCCCTCCCCGGCCCGCACGGGCAGGGCGAGCCCGGCCAGGGCCCCGTAGCGCCGGGCCAGCCGCGCGCGCAGCGCGGTGTCCCCGTACACCGTCGCGACCCCGAGCAGGTCCACCCCCGGCAGTCCGAGGAGCAGGGCGAGCGCCATGGCGTCGTCCACGTCCGTTCCGATGTCGGTGTCCAGGACTACGGCGCGGGCGGTAGGGGCGGCGGGCATGGAGGAGCCTTTCGTGTGGTTCGACGGGCTCACTTGAGCCCCGAGGTCGAGACGGACTGGATGAAGTACTTCTGGAGGGAGAGGATCACGACCAGCGGCACCAGGATCAGCACCACGGACCCGGCGAACATCAGGCCGTAGTCCACGCTGAACTGGCCCTGCATGTTGGCCAGGGCGACGGGGCCGACGACGTGCTCGGCGTCCGTCCCCATGAGCAGCGGCCACACGTAGGCCTGCCACTGGAACAGGAACAGCATCAGGCCCGCCCCCATGAGCGCGGGCCTGGACAGGGGCAGGTAGATCCGCCAGAACACGCCCCACCAGCTGAGGCCGTCCAGGCGGCCGGCCTCCACCAGTTCCTCCGGGACGGCGAGGAAGAAGTTGCGCAGCATGAAGATCGCCATGCCGTTGCCGAGGCCGGGCAGGATCAGCCCGGTGAAGGTGTTCTGGAGGTTCCAGTCGCGGAACAGGTCCGCGAGCGGGATGGCGATCGCGTCGAACGGGATCAGGAAGCTGACCACGATCACCGCGAACACCGCGCCCTGGCCGCGGAACCGCAGCGCGGAGAGCCCGAACGCGGCCGTGGCGCACAGCACCAGCCCCACCACGACCGTGACCGCGCTGATGAGCAGCGAGTTGAGGATGCCCCGGCCCAGGCCCGTCCC
Source organism: Nocardiopsis tropica (assembly GCF_042660575.1). Lineage (NCBI taxonomy): Bacteria > Bacillati > Actinomycetota > Actinomycetes > Streptosporangiales > Nocardiopsidaceae > Nocardiopsis > Nocardiopsis tropica. The sequence goes on along the minus strand of NZ_JBHSUF010000016.1, from coordinate 3,951 downwards.
CACCAGGGCCGTGTAGTTGTCGAGGGCCGGTGTCAGGGTCAGGAAGGTCTCCCAGCCGACCGGCGACAGGAAGCGGAACGTGTCGGCGCTCGGCCTGAGGGAGTTGGTGAGCACCCAGAGCAGCGGGACCACGAAGACGAGTCCCACCACGGCGCCCGTGGCGGTGATCAGGGCCCTCCGTGTGCGGGGGCGCCGCCGTGTCCGCCCTGTGGGGCGGTCCGCCCGGGCGGCCGGCGCCCCGGGGCCGGAGGAGGTGTTCGTCGGCATCGCTCAGTCCTCACTTCGCAGCATGCGGAACTGGACGGCGACGATCACGAGGGTGATCACCACCAGCACGACCACCTCCGCCTGGGCGCGCCCCATGTCGCCGAGCGAGTAGGCGCGGGAGTAGATGTCGTACATGAGGAGGTTCGTGGACCCCTCCGGCCCGCCCCCGGTGAGGATCTGCACGGGCGCGAAGACCAGCAGGTTGGAGACGGTGGCCGCGACCAGGACGAACGAGAGCGGCCTGCGCAGCATCGGCAGGGTGACGTTGAGGAACGCGCGCACCGGCGACGCCCCGTCCAGCTCCGCCGCCTCGTAGAGTTCGGCCGGGATGTCGTTGATCCCCGCGATGAGGAACAGCATCCAGTAGCCGACGCCGATCCACGACAGCAGGACGATGATCGAGGCCAGCGCCTGGTCGGGTGAGGTCAGGAACCCCTGAGGGGGCAGTCCGACCACCGCCAGCAGGGCGTTGGCGAGCCCGCCCTCGGGACGGAAGATCACGCTCCAGACCACGGCGGAGACCGCGGGCGGGGTGGCGATCGGCAGGATCACCAGCGCACGCCACACCTTGGAGCCGGCCATGCGGCGGCGCGTGTACAGCACCGCCAGCGCGACGGAGACCGCCACCTGCAGCGGGTTCACCACCAGGGTGAAGAGCAGGGTCACCGCCACCGCTCCGCGGAAGTCGGCGTTGGCGAACAGGTCGAGGTAGTTGCCGAGTCCGACGAAGCTCCTGCCGGACAGCAGGGACGTGTGGTGCAGGCTCTCCCAGAGGGCCGTCGCGCCGGGCAGCAGCCGCAGGAGGGTGAGCGCCACCAGCGAGGGCAGCAGGAACGCGAGCGCGACCGCCGCGGTCCCGCGCCACCACGGGCGCCGGTAGTGGCCGGGCCGGGGGCGGGCGCCCACGGCCCGCCCGCCGTCCCCGGCCCGTGTGGAGGGACCGCTCATCGCAGCGGGGCCCAGGCGTCTTCGAGCTGCTCCCCGGCCTGTTCCAGCCGGGACGCGGCGTCGGAGCCGTTGCGGATGTCCGCGAAGGCCGTGTTCATGACCTCCTCGAACTGGGCGTAGCCGACCGTGACGGGCCGCACCACCCCGGTGTTGGCCACCTCGTGGGAGATGAGGTCGGCGGCTCCGGCGCTCCGGTCGCCCGCCAGGGCGTCCATGCGCGGCAGGTACTCCTCGGCGGCCTCGGTGTTGGCCGGGATGATCGTCTGGCGCTCGGTGCTGGCGAGGTTGCCGGCGGGGTCCAGCGCCGCGTACTCCAGGAACAGGCGTGCGGCGTCCTTGGCCTGCGAGGCGGGGTTGACGCCCCAGGACCACGACCCGGAGGGGGTGACCTCCTCGCCGCCCTCGAAGTAGGGCATCGGCGCGACCGTCCAGTCCACGTCGGAGTCGGCGAACTCCCCCAGGTCCCAGGGGCCGCCGACGAAGAAGGCGACGTCCCCGCCGGAGAAGAGGGGGCTGGTCTCGAAGGTGCCGACGCCCCGCGGGGAGAGCCCGTCCTCGAAGGTCGCGCCGAACCACTCCATGGCCTCGACCCACTCGGCGTTGGCGACGTCCTGGTCGAGCATGTCCTCGCCGACGACCCCGCTCCCGCCGCCCTTGGACTCCATGAGCGGCTGGAGCTGGTAGTAGAAGTCGGTCTGCTCCAGGAGCAGGCCCCACTCGGTGCCGGCCTCCTGGGCCGCCTCGGCAGCCTCCGCGGTCTGCTCCCACGTCCAGCGCTCGGAGGGGTCGGTGCCCGGTCCCTCGATGTCGGCGGCGGCGAGGGCGTCCTGGTTGACGAACATCAGCTGCGTGGAGTTCCACACGGGCAGGGCCCAGAGCTTGTCCTGGTGGATCCCGGTGGAGTACTGGCCCTCCGTGGTGGCCTCGCGGGCGCGGTCCTCCAGGTCGGAGAGGTCCTCCAGGAGCCCCTGGGCGGCCATCCACGGCACGCGGGGCTGGTCGACCGCGTAGACGTCGATGGACTCGTCGCCCGCGGAGAGCCGCTGCTGGACCGTGCTGTTGTACTGGTCGAAGGGCACCTGGGTGTACTCGACGGTGTAGCCCTCGTGGGAGGCCTCGAAGGCCTCGATGAGGGGCTCGAAGAAGGCCGGGTCCTCCGGGCCGAGGAACTGGATCGTCCCGTCCCCGCCCCCGTCACCGGAGCCCGGGGAGCAGGCCGCGATCAGTGCCAGGGATGCCGCTCCGGCGACGGACGCCAGGACTCTCTGTCGTTTTCTCATGGACGGTGACCTTTCGAGGCGGGTTCCGGCTCGCACGGCACTGCTGGGTCGCGGAGGCCTTCACCGGGAAGTCAGCGATCTATGCGCTTAGATATAAGCTAGCAAACCTCATGTGAACGGTAAATGACAAGGTCGGGGGCCCGATTCGTGACCCGGCGCCCTCCGGGCGCCCCCGCACCCGGGCCGCCCGCGGGGACGGCTACCCTCACGCTAGGGAGAACGGAAGGGACTGGTGCCGCATGGCGACAGCACGGGACGTCGCGCGACGGGCGGGTACCTCCACCGCCGTGGTCTCCTACGTGTTCAACGACGGACCGCGCGGGGTGGCCCCGGCGACCCGGCAGAAGGTCCTCGACGCGGCGGCCGAGCTCGGCTACCGGCCGAACGCGCTGGCGCGCTCCCTCTCCAGCGGCCGGACGCACTCGATCGGGCTGATCGTGCCCGACATCTGCAACCCCTACTTCGCGGAACTGGCCCGCGCCATCGAGGACGCCGCGGGGGTCCGGGGCAACCTGCTGCTCATCGCCGACTCCGCGCTCTCGGCGGAGCAGGAGCGCCGCCACACCCGCTCGCTCGTCGAGCGCCAGGTCGACTCGGTCGTGCTGGTCTCGGTGTGCGACGAACCCGACCTCGGCGAGTTCTTCGAGGCCGGCATCCCCGTCGTCGCGCTGCACCCGATCTCGGACCGCGAGCGCGCCTCGTCGATCACCATCGACTACGAGGCCGCCGCCCAGCGGGCCACCGAGCACCTCCTGGCGCACGGCTACGGGAGCATCGTGCTGCTCAACGGCCCGGTCGAGTCCACCGGGGCACGGCAGCACCGCGCGGGCTTCGACAGGGCGGTCGCGGGCGCGGAGGGCGTGCGCGCGTGGACGATCCGCTCGGAGATCTCACGGCACGACGCCGCGGAGTCCGCCTACACGCTGCTGAGCGGGGCGGACCGGCCGCGTGCCGTCTACTGCACCACCGACGAGCAGGCGTTCGGCGTCCTGTACGCGGCCCACCGGGCGGGACTGACGGTCCCCGACGACCTGGCCGTCGTGGGGTTCGACGGCACCCGCAACTGCCTGGTGTCGATCCCCGCCCTGACCACGGTGCAGCAGCCCACGGAGGCCATGGCGCGGCGCGTGGTGGAGATCCTCGCGGGCCGCACCGTGAACGACGACCCCGTGCACGAGGTCCTGGGCTTCGAGTTCGTCGCACGCGCCTCCAGCGGCGGGCCGGCTCCCGGATCAGCGTGAGCCGCGCCCCGCGCGCCGCCCGGGGTTCCCGTGGCGGACGCCCGCCCGCTCGGTGAGCGGACGGGCGTCCTGTTCAGTCATCCCCCTCGGCACCTCGGAGGGGCGGGCCGGATCAGTTCAGCGGCGGGTAGGCGTTGTCCAGCAGCTCCTGGAACTGGGCCGAGAACCAGTGGCCCGAGATCGGGGCGTCGGCCAGCGCGCCGCTCATGTTGTAC
>NZ_JBHSUF010000015.1:0-164803 GCF_042660575.1 Nocardiopsis tropica | reverse complement strand
CCATGCACGACTGGAGGACCAACTGGCAGCACAGGGCGCGCACACCGGAGGAGGAGGACCGCCTGCGGCAGGAGTGGAGGGCCCGGTGGTCGCTGCCGACCACGACCAGACCGGGCGGGAGCGGACCCTCCCCGCAGGGCACCGACCCGTTCGGCGGCCGTGCGGGGCAGGGTTCCCCCGACCGGGCACAGACCCCCAGCGCTCCAGAGGGCCGGCCCGTCCCCCCGACGGAGACCGCACGGGAGGAACCGCGCTCTCCCGTCCCGACCGGGACGGATCCGGCCCCCGACAACCCACCGCAGAGCCGAACGAGCACGCAACCGTCCCGACCGGCCCCCGAGGAAACCTCCGGTCCCCCGTCCCGACCGACCCCTGAGGAAACCCCCGCCACCCGACCCCTCACCCAGGACCGGGGCGACGAGGGTTCCTCCACCCTGCCCCAGGACCGCACGGACACCTCCCAGCAGGAGGGGGCCGCGCCCCCGGCCGAACAGGCGCCCCTGATCTCCGGCCCGGCGGCCGACCTGTTCGCGTTCTTCGCCCAGGAGCTGAACGGCCCCGCGGGCAAGGGGGACGGCGACTCCGCGCAGGGCACCACGCGCACACCCTCCGGCGAGGAGACGACCGCGGAGCCCGCCCCTGTCATCGACGACGACCGGACCCAGGAGGCCTCGTCCCCCGAGACGGCGCCCGATGTGGCCGGGACCAACCCGTCCCGGAAGCAGTCCGAGGGCGAGGACCAGGACACGCCCGAGAACGAGGACGGCGACGAGGAGAACAGCGAGGACGACGCCGAGGACGCCCCCGGGAGCGACCGGAAGAAGGACAACGACGAGGACGGCGCCGGAGGCGGCGCCGGCTCCAGCGGTCACCGGTCCGGAGGCGACGGCGGCAACCCGTCCGGTGGCAACAGCGCTGACCGATCCGGCAGCGGTGACGGTGACCGGCCCAGCGACCGTTCCGCAGGCGATGACGGCTCCGAGGGCAACAGCGGAGGCCCAGCCCCCCAGGGGGACGGCAGCCACTCCTCCGCGCAGCCGCGATCCGACTCCGCGACCGCTCCCACGGGGGACACCCCCGCCGGCACCGGGCAGAACCCGTCGAGCGACGCGCCCGCCGGAGCCGAGGAGCCCGGCCAGGACGGCACCCAGGAGAACCAGGGAAGCGACGACCGGCCGGCCGTCGAGGCCCTCGGGCTGGAGGACAGGCCCGACGGAGACCCCCGGTTCCCGAGCGACCTCTCGAACGGAAGGGTTATCGGCACCATTCCGGAGAACCGCACAGGAAGGGACGACAACGACCGGATCATCACGGTCGACGGGAAACCGCTACAGGACTTCCAGAGCGACCTGCTCATCAGGCGCGCCGAGGAGGTCAAGAAGATCCTCAGGGGAAAGACCCCCGTGAGGGTGGACACGGGGACCTTCCACAACACCAAGGCGGACCGCCCCTCGGGCCCGGACGCGGACCCCTTCACCGAAGCCGCCATCAGTTTCGGGGACCAGGGAGGAAGGAACGGCGCGGTGAACGCGATCGTCGTGGACCGCGTCAGCGGGAAAGTGGCGGAAGGGCACAACGGAAGGACCACGTACTCCGTCATCCCCGAGGACGAACTGCACCCCAAGCTGAAAGAGCGCTTCGACGCCATGTACAGCGACGGGGGCTACCAGGTGTACGGTGCCGACGGAAATCCCGTGACGAGGGCGGACGGCAGCCCGGAGACCACCCCCTACCCGTTCAACGACCTACCCGCCCGGCACGCGGAGCTCAAGGCGCTCAACGCACTCCTCTGGGAACGCGACGGCGCGGAGATCAGTGATTTCCAGCTCGACGCCTGGTTCACCCTCAAGAACGACGGTTCGCTCTGAGCGTGCTGCACCCACATCACCATGGGATCGCCCGCGCACCGGGCCGGAAAGAATTCGCCCCCGAGCCGCCCGGAGTTCTCCGAGGTAGACGAAAACGGAGGCCCCATTGCGCAGAATTGACGCAGAGGACCTCGACCTCCTGGAGGAGACCGGGGCCGTGCTCCGCGGTCGGGGCTTCACCGGTCGAGTGGTGGAGACCGAAGAGACCGGGGTGACGGCGCGCACCTTCGTCAACGGCGTCGCGAGCGGTCCCGACATCGCCTGGAACAGCGACGGCCGGCTCGTCTCCCTGGGCAACCTCGCCACCGGAGGCCTGCCCGTCGGCCCCTCCCACCACTGGGACGCCGAAGGCCGCCTGGTCAGCGAGGAACGGCACCGGGCCCAGTTCGGCCGATTCGACCCCGCGACCGGCGAACAGCGCCCCGCCCCCTGGCTCTGAGAGCCGCTCCGCCCCGGCGGTGGGACAGCGCGACCGTCGCCCTTCCTCCGTGGAGCCGCCGCTCCGGAGAGAACGACGCGGACCGGCCACCGGACGCTCATGGAACGTACACACGAAACGGAGTACGCTACCGCAGTCGGTCCTCCTCCCGGGGCTCCGTCCGAACGGACGGCCGCCCCTCCCCCGCGGTCGCGGCCTCGTCACCGCCCGGGGAGGACACCGGTCACGCCGGGTCCGGCGGGGCTCGCGGGGTCGGCCCCGTCCCGCGCGGAGGGTCCCGACGGAACGGTTCCGGAAGAGGCGCCCGGAAGGGCGGCCGCCCCGGGTCCGCCGCGTCGCGGGGAGGCTAGCGTAGGGGCACGGGACCTTCCCCGGCGCCCTTCTCCCCCGCGTACGGCCTCCGCGCGGAAGACGCACCCCCTCGACCCGTACGGGTCCCCCACCGGGCGCGGAGCGCCCCGAGGACACCCCCTGACAGTCTGGAGCACACACCAGGTGACCGCACACACCGATCCGGGGACGGCCCGGCCCCGGCGCCGCCGCACCGCCGCAGCGGCGCTGGCCCTGGGACTCCTCGCCGCCCTCCCCGCGGCTCCGGCGGCGGCCGAGGCCCCCCAGGACCCCGTCTCGCTCGCGCAGGTCCACCCCTTCAAGGCCGACAACCAGCCGTGCGCCGCCACCGGCGGGGACGTCGTGGAGCAGTCTCCCTGGACGCACCACTTCCTCGGCCTGTCGCGGGCCCACGACCTGAGCACCGGCGAGGGGGTGGGCGTGGCGCTGCTGGCCCCGGAGGTGGACGGCGGCGACCCCGCGCTGGCCGACGCCGTGGAGGGCGGGCAGTCCGCCGACTGCCTCGGGTTCGGCACGTCGCTGGCCGGGGTGGTCGCCGCCCGGTCCGTGGAGGGCAGCGGTCTGGTCGGGGTGGCCCCGGACACCGTGGTGACGGCCGTGGCCACGGGCAGTCCGGGGACCGGCCTGGCCTCCGCGCAGGAGATCGCCGACGGGATCGGGAGCGCGGTGGACTCGGGGGCCCGCGTGGTCCTGGTGGGCACGGGTACCTGGGAGACCTCCCCCGCACTGGAGTCCGCGGTCGCCGCCGCGGAGGAGGCCGACGCCCTGGTCGTGGCCCCGGCCACGGTCCCCACGTCCCGGGGACCGCTGCCGGGGCGGCCCGCCCAGGAGGCGTCGGTACTGAGCGTGGCCGCGCACGACGTGGAGGGCCTCCCCGTGGCCCAGGGCCCGCTGGTCCTGCCCAGCGGAGACCTGGCCCGCGTGGACCTGATCGCGCCGGGCGACCGCGTGGTGGCGACCGGCCCGGGCGGCGGCCACGTGACCGCCGCCGGCGACGGCGTGGCCGCGGCGTTCGTGGCGGGGACCGCGGCCCTGCTCATGGCCCGTGAGCCGGACCTGAGCGCGGAGCAGGTGCGCGAGCGGCTGACCACCACGGCCTACGAGTCCCCCCGGGGGGACTCGGACCCTCTGTCGGGGCACGGCAGGATCGACCCTCTGGCGGCGATGGCCATCGCACCGGGCGGCGTCCCCGCCGGGGTGGCGGGCGAGGGGTTCGTCCCCGATCCCTCCCCCTACGGTTCGGTGGACGCGCCGCCCACGGCGGCCGTGGTGTCCGTGACCCTCCTGCTCATCGTGCTGTGCGTCCTGGGCGGAGCGGTGTTCAAGCTCGGGCGCGCGCGCAAGTGGCGTCCCGCCGGCCCGGGCGAACCGGTGCCGATGCGCTCCGACGAACCGGTGCGCTGACGCGGCGGGGCCCGTGGGGCACACCTCCAGGCGTGCTCCACGGGCCCCGCCCGCGACCCGGTCGCGGGGCTCAGTCCTCGGCGCCCTCGGCGATGGCCAACTGGACCTCCACGGGGTCGCGGCGCGCGATCCACAGGGCGCGGCCGGGGGCCATCGTGCGCGCACGGATGTTGCCGAACAGCATGCCCTCCGAGGGCGGGGCGGACAGCATGATGCTGGGCGTGTTGGAGTCGATGAGCGTCCGGATGACCGGGTCGCCGGAGGCCCGGCTGAAACCGCCCGCGGCATGCACGAGAACCACGTGCAGGCCGATCTCCGCACCCTGGCTGAGCATCGGCAGGAGCGGGGTCAGGGGGTTGGGGCCGCTTCCGGAGACCATCTCGAAGTCGTCGATGAGGACGAACAGCTCGGGGCCGGTCCACCAGTCGCGCTTGCGGATGCGGTCGGGGGTGACGTCGGGCCCGGGCAGCCGCGCCTTCATGGCCTGCGCGGCGGCGGCCATCATCTCCTTGACGTTGTCGCCCGAGACCGCGTAGCCGAGCTGCATGTCCGTGGGTACGGCGTCGTAGAGCTGGCGGCGCTGGTCGGCGAGCACGACCCGGGCGGTGGTGGGGCCGTAGTGGCTGCGGATCGCGTTGGTGATGTGGCGCAGCAGCGTGGTCTTGCCCGTCTCGGTGTCGCCGACCACGAGCAGGTGCGGTGTGACGCCGAAGTCGTGCCAGAACGGCTGCATCCGGCGACTCTCCAGCCCCATGGGCACCTTGAGACCGCCCATCTGGGTGAGCTCGGAGGCGGGCAGCTCCCGGGCGTGCAGGATCGGGGGCAGGGTGCGCACCGCCGGGGCGGACGGCCCGTCCCAGGCCGCGCGCACGCGCTCGACGAGTTCGCCCATGCCCTCGGACAGCGTGACCGAGTCGGCGTCCCCGTCGGCGCGGGGCAGACCGGTGAGCAGGTGGTGCTTGGTGTCGGTGATACCGCGGCCGGGCACGCGGGGGACGGTCTGCGCGGCGCGCATGTGGACCATGGAGTCCACGGGGTCGCCCATGCGCAGCTCGAAGCGGGTGCCCATGAGGTCGCGGACGGCGGTGTGGAAGTCGGCCCAGCGGGGGGAGGCGACCACCACGTGCACGCCGTAGTTGAGGCCGCGCTGCACGAGCTGGACGATGGGGCCCACCAGATCCGCGTAGTCCTGGCGGATCGTGCCCCAGCCGTCGATGACGAAGAAGACGTCGCCGTGGGGCTGGTCGGCGAACTCCCCGGCGGCGCGGCGCCTGCGGTAGGTGCCCATGGAGTCGATGCCGTTCTCGGCGAAGAAGACCTCACGCTTGGTGAGGATCTCGTTCATCTCCATGATGGTGCGGGTGATGCGCCGCTCGTCGGTGCGCGTGACGACGCTGCCCACGTGCGGCAGGTCCTTGAGCGCGGTCAGCACGCCGCCGCCGCAGTCGATCCCGTAGAACTGGACCTGGGCGGGGGTGTTGCACACCGCCAGGGTGAGGATGAACGTGGCCAGCATGGTGCTCTTGCCGCTCTGGGGGCCGCCCGCGATGCCGACGTGTCCGCCGGCCCCGGACAGGTCCGCCACCAGGGGCAGGCGCCTGTGCTCGAAGGGGCGGTCGATGATCCCCAGCGGCACGCGCAGGACCGTCTCCTTCGTCCAGGCCAGGCCTCCTGCGGGCAGGCGGGTGCCGACCATGGCGAGCAGCTCGTCCACGAGCGGTGGCACCTCCAGCGGGGGCAGCCACACCTCTCGGGCCGCGGGGCCGAGGCCGTCCATCCGCTCCAGCGCGGTCGCGAGGAGGGACTCGCCGGTCTCCTCCTCCTGGACCTCGGGCTCCTCGGGTTCGGGAGCGGTCGCGTCCACGGGGGTGTCGGTGAAGAGCACCACCTCGCCGCCGACCGTGTTCCTGCGGGCGGCGCGGCGCTTGACGCGGTAGGGCCCGGAGACGTAGGCGGCCTTGAAGCGGGTGAGGGTCTCGGTGTCGGTCTTGAGGTAGCCGTTGCCGGGAGCCGAGGGGAGCTGGTGGGCGTCGGGGACGCCGAGCACCCCGCGACTCTCGATGGCGGAGAAGGTGCGCAGCGCGATCCGGTAGGACAGGTGGCCCTCCAGCTGGTGCATACGGCCCTCGTCCAGGCGCTGGGAGGCCAGCAGCAGGTGGACGCCGAGGCTGCGGCCCAGGCGGCCGATCATGACGAACAGGTCCATGAAGTCGCGGTGGGCGGCCAGCAGCTCGCTGAACTCGTCGACGACCACGAACAGCGTGGGCATCGGCTCCATGCCGGGGTTGGTCTCGCGGGCCCTCTCGTACTCCAGTGCGGAGCTGAAGTTGCCCGCGGAGCGCAGCTGCTCCTGCCGGCGGACCAGTTCGCCGTGCAGGGCGTCCTGCATGCGCTCGACCAGGATGGCCTCGTCGGCGAGGTTGGTGATGAGCGCGGAGGTGTGCTGGAGCTGGTCGAGGCCGATGAAGGTGGCGCCGCCCTTGAAGTCGACGAGCACGAAGTTGAGGGTCTCGGGGGAGTGGGTCAGGGCCAGGCCGAGCACCAGGGTGCGCAGCAGCTCGCTCTTGCCCGAGCCGGTGGCGCCGATGAGCATGCCGTGCGGGCCCATGCCGCCCAGCGCGGACTCCTTGAGGTCCAGCTCCAGCGGCGCGCCGTCGGAGTTCATGCCGATGGGTACGCGCAGCCGGTCCTTCTCGTGCAGCTCGCTCCACATGCGTTCGGTGTCGTGCCGGTGCAGGTCGGGGATGCCCAGGAGCGCGGTCAGCTCGAAGTCGGTCGTGAGGGGCTCGGTGACCTCGACGACCATGCCGATCCGGTAGGGCGAGAGCAGGCGGCCCAGGGAGGTGGCGCGGGACAGGCTCAGGGAGTCCGGCCGGCCCAGCACCTCCTCGACGTCGCGGCCGCTGTGGTCGCGGGAGAGCATCACCAGGCGCTCGGTCTCCACCCGCAGGGCCAGGGTGTAGGGGTCGTCCTCGGGGGGCATCGGGTCGGCGACGTCGACGACGACGGCGTTGCGGTAGCCGCCGCCCAGCATGCGCGACCCCGGGGGGATGCGCCCGCCGTCCACGACGATGACGGTGAAGGGCTCCTCGCGGCTGGGGGTCTCGGTGGGGTCGAAGCGGGGACGGTCGGCCAGATCCGGGACGAGCTGTTCGAGGTCCATCGCGTCCGTGCACAGCAGCCGGGCCTGGCCCGCGCCGTCACGGGCGGTGGGGTGCTGGGTGTGGGGCAGCCACTTGGTCCACGACCACAGGGCCAGGTTCTCCTCGGAGGCGCACACGGCCACGCGCAGCTCGTCGTGGGCGTGGAAGACGGTGAGCTGGCCGATGAGGGCGCGGACGAGGCCGCGGCTGGCGTCCAGGTCGCCGCGCATGGTGATGCGGGAGTACCCGCGCAGGTAGATCTGGACCGGCTGGTCCTCGACGGTTCCGTAGGCGCGGATGAAGCGGCGCAGCGCGTGGGCGCTGAGGGGTTCGAGGTCCTCCACCGGCTTGGAGGAGACCGGGGAGATCGTCATGGACAGCGCCTGCTCGCCGACGGCCATGCGCGCCTCGGCGAAGTCGTCGTCGGTCCCCCTGCGCTCCCACAGCCGGGAGGTGCGCACGATCGACCACAGGGCGTCGGGGTGGGGCGCCCGCCAGAGCATCGCGTCGCGCTGCTCGGTGACCACCCCCCGCAGGCGGGTGCGCATCTGCTTGAGGTAGCGCAGGTAGTCCCGGCGGTCGTCGTTGAGCTGGCGGCGGCGCTCCAGCAGGGTGCGCAGGTACTGGCCGCCGAGCATCACCACGGCACCCACGAGCATCATCCCGCCCGCCAGATAGGGCATGATGCTGTTGCCCCCGCCGCCGCCCATCATGCTCCCGGGGCGGATGATCATCATCATCATCGCCAACGAGGTCATGGCCATCGGCAGGTAGGTGAACACCGAGGAGGCGCTGGCCTGTGGTTCCGGCAGCTCCGGTGGCTCCTGAAGGCTGACCTCGCCCGAGGGCAGGTCCGGCCCGGGGCGCCGCGGGGGACGGCGGACGAGGATCGTACTCACAGGACGGGGTCCTCCCTTGCAGGGAACAGCGGGGGCGGTCCGGAACGGGGACCGTAACCGGCGTCCGGAACCGAACGCCGGAAGCAGAACACTACCGTTGCCAACTAAAGTGACAGACACCAAAATTTAAAACAACACACCTCCAAAATGGGTCGTCGGAGTGTTACCGTCACTTCCACCCCTGTCACGACCCTGCCTCATGATGGGCCCCACCGGATGAACGATGTCGCCTCCCCTGACCTGTGCCGGCTCCTGATCCGCGCTCCCGAGCGCTCCTTCGAGATCGCGGCGCCCACAGAGGTCCCCCTCTCCGAGATCCTGCCCACCCTCGTGCTCTACGCCGAGGGCGACAACGGCGAGGACCTGGACGAGAGCGGCCTGGAGCACGACGGCTGGGTCCTCCAGCAACTGGGCGACGAGCCCCTGGAAGAGGACGAGACCCTCCGCTCCCTGGGACTCTGCCACGGCGAGACCCTCTACCTGCGCCCCCGCCGCGACCAGCTGCCGCCGGTGCACTTCGACGACCTGACCGACGGCGTCGCCACCGGCATGAGCGAGCGCGCCGACCGGTGGCGCCCCGAGGCCACGCGCGTCCTGCTCCAGTCGCTCGGGCTGGTGGTCCTGTTCACCGGCCTGGCCGTCCTGGTCAGCGGCGGCCCCGGCCTCCTGACCGCGGTGTCGGCGGCCTGCTCGTCGCTCCTCATGCTGCTGTCGGCCTGGGCGGCCTCGCGCGCCATGGGCGACCTGGCCGCCGCCACCGGCCTGGCCGCGGCGGCCACCCTGTACATGGCGGTGGCCGGCGCGTCCGTGCCCTCGGGGGACCCCGGCACCGCGCTGATCGGGGCGCGGGTCCTGACGGGAGCGGTGACCGCCGCCGGGGCCAGCGTGCTCGGCCTGGCGGCCGTGGCGGGCTCCGTGCCCTTCTTCGCCGGCCTGTTCACCGCCGAGGTGCTGTGCGCGCTGGGCGCGCTTTCCCTGATGTTCATCCCCGGCGCCACGGTCCCGGCCGTGGCGGCCCTGGTGGCGCTCATCGCGCTGCTGCTGGGCACGTTCGCCCCCCAGCTGGCCTTCCGCCTCTCCGGCCTGAAGCTGCCGCCGCTGCCCTCCAACCCCGACCAGCTCCAGGAGGGCATCGACCCCTACCCCGCGCGCGGGGTCCTGGACCGCGCCGAGCTCGCCGACCGGTTCCAGACCGCCCTGTACGCCGCCACCGGCGCCGTCCTGACGGTCTGCCTGGTCGTGCTCGGCGCCACCCCCGGGTGGGTGCCGATCACCCTGTGCGTGATCGTGTCGCTGGTGATGCTGCTCCAGTCACGCGGTCTGGCCAGCGCCTGGCAGCGGTCCTACGTGGTCGCGCCGCCCTGGATCGGGCTGACCGCGCTGGTCCTGGTCGTGGTGTGGACGGCCGACCCCCTGCCCCGCACCCTCGCCATGGTGGGCCTGTTCGCCGCCTCCGCGATCCTGGCGGTGGTGTCCTGGAACCTGCCGGGCACACGGCCGCTGCCCCACTGGGGCCGGGCCGCCGAGATCATCCAGTCGCTGCTGACGGTGGCCATCGTGCCCCTGGTACTGGCGATCTTCGGCGTGTTCTCGCTCCTGCGCGGAATCGGCGGCTGACATGCAGTCACGTCGCGACAGGGTGATGGCCCACAACTTCACCGTGGGCCGACTGGGCACGGCCATGCTGGAGGGCGACCCCGACGCGGTCGACGCCCCCATGCGCCGCACCCGTACCGGCACCTACATCGGCATCGCGATCGGCGTGGTGCTGTGCATCGGCTTCCTCGTGTTCGGCCTCATCTTCCCCGGAGGCGCCACCAGCTGGCGCCAGGAGGGCCGGCTGATCGTGGACCGCGACACCGGGGCCTCCTACATGTACTCGGCCGGGGTGCTGCGCCCCGTGGCCAACGGCGCCTCCGCCCGCCTGGTCCAGGGCGCCGACGCCGCCGTGAGCCTGGTCTCGGCCCGGTCCCTGGAAGGCGTGCCCGTGGGCGGCCCCGTGGGCATCGCCGCCGCGCCCGACTCCCTTCCCACCGAAGCGGGCCTGGAGGAGGCGGTCTGGCGGGTGTGCGCGCTGCCGCCCGAGGGCGAGGAGGACGAGCGGGGCCGCACCGCCCTGGTCGTCGGCGATGCCCCGGAGCCCACCCCGCCCTCCGCCGAGCAGGCGGTCCTGGTCTCCGGGCCGGACGGGGCTCCGCAGCTGCTGTGGAACGGCACCCGCCTGCGCCTGGACGAGGAGGGCGGCGCCGTCCAGGCCCTCGGCTACGGGACGAGCGACGCCCTGCCCGTCACCGCCGCCTTCCTCAACACCGTGCCCACCGGCCCGGACCTGACCGCGCCCGAGGTCCCGGGCGCCGGTGAGGACGCGGGCGAGCTGGCGGGCGGGCCCCGGCAGGTGGGGCAGGTGTTCGCGGTGTCCACCCCCGGGCAGGGGGACCAGCACTACCTGCTCACCCGGGACGGCCTGGTTCCGCTCTCCGTGACGCAGGCACTGCTGTTGCTCGCCAACCCGGACATCTCGGGCGCCGCCTACCCCGACGCCCCCGCCGAGGCGCTGCCCCTGCCCGCCGGCGAGGCGCACACCCGGCTCTCCGACGGCCCAGCCCCGCGCGAGGAGCGCCACCCGGGCGCCCCGCCGGAGCTGGTGGGCGTCGGCGCGGGCGTGCCGTGCCTGCGGCTGGCCCCCGACGGCTCGCTGTCGCTGACCATGGACGACCCCGCCGGGGTGGAGGCGTGGCCGGTGCAGGAGCGGCCCGGCATCGTCCCCGGGTGCCCGACCCCCGACCTGGTGGGCATCGCCTCCGGCCGGGGCACGGTCGCCGCCGCCCAGCCGGTGGGCGGCGGCGCTGCCGCCACCACCCACTACCTCGTCACCGACAGCGCGGCCAAGTACCCGGTGGTCGACGATGCCGCCCTGACCGCCCTCGGGTACGAGACGGCCCAGGCCGTCCCCGTCCCGACCTCCCTCCTGAGGCTGCTGCCCTCCGGTCCGGTACTCGACCCGGAAGCAGCCGCCCTCCCCCTGGCGTCCTCGTCGATGGTCGAGGACGCCGGATGCCCCTGATGGAACGACCCGAGGAGAGCCTGTGAACCAGAGGACAAGGACTACAGACGAGGCCGAGCGCATCGCCCAGGAGGCGATGACCGAGGCCCACAGCCAGTGCAACACCATCTACACCAACGTGGACAACACGCGTGACAAACTGCGCATGTCCTGGCAGGGCGCGGCCTCCAACAAGTACAGCGAGGCGGTCGTCGGCTGGCTGGAGGAGCTGCGGCTCATCACCAACGACATGAACCAGATGATCGGCACCTTCGGCGGCACCGTCCACGCCATGCACGCCACGGAGGACGCGGCCGTCATCACCGGTTCGCGGTGGATGAACGAGCTCAACCCGAACCAGTCCGGCTGAGGCCTGCCGACCGCTCCCACACGCACGAGTCCCCCTCCGGAAGGCGAGACCATGACCATCAACGGTTTCGACGTCAGCTACGCCTACGTCGACGAGGCCACCAACGAGCTGCGCACCCAGACGCAGGCCGTACAGAACCAGATCGAGGCGCTCGACGCCCAGATGCAGACGGTCAAGGCGGAGCTCGACGGCGCCATGGCCACGGAGTACGACCGCAAGGTCGCTTCGTGGCGGGCCAACGTCGCCGACATGCAGGTTCTTCTGAACAAGGCGGAGACCGCCCTCAACGAGATCCGCAACAACTACTCCTCCACCGACGGGCGCGAGGCCATGAACTGGCAAGCGCTCCTGTAGTCCACTCCCCCTCCCCGGGGCGGGCGGCCCACCACTCCCTCAGGGCGCCCGCCCCACCCCATCCCCCACCCCCGACAACCCGACGAACGACCGCCCTGTGGGCGGTGAGGAGGTCCTGACGTGGAGCCCCCCCTCTTCGACTTCCGTGCTGCCCTCTCCGGAGAGGAGCCGGACCCGGCCGAGACCGAGGAGGCCGCCCTCCTCGAGGAGCAGAGCACCACCACGAACCGGTCGGAATCCGCCCCGATCAGCGTGGACCTGACCAGCGGGCTGCTTCTGCTGAGACACGCAGGCTCCTCGGTCGAGGTGGACACCTCCACCCAGGAGGCCGTGCTCGACCCGGGCGACTCCAGGGTGAACATCGGCGACGACGGCGTGATGCTGTTCGGCGCGCAGCAGGCAGGGGACACCGCCTCCCCGCACGTGTTCCCAGGGCAGGACACCGAGCACGTCGTCGCCGTGTCCGCCCCCGCCGGGGACGTCTCCGGCGAAACGCTCCACACGGAGAGCCATTTCACACCGGTGATGCAGGGGACCCCGGCCCTTCCCCTCGAACCGACGATCGCCTCCGTCGGGGTGCCCGCCAACGCGGAGTCCGTCCCCGAGGGGGAGACGACCGCCCCTGAGTCCACCGTTCTCGCGGAGCCCTTCCAGCGGGCGGAGGCGACGGAGGCGCTGGCGCCGATGGAGCCCCAGTCCTTCGAGGCGATGACCCCGCAGCTGCCCGCGGAGCCGCTTCAGGAAGCCACCGCCCTCAGCGACGCCCCCCTGGAGACCCGCTCCGAGGTGGAGCGGGGAGAGCTGTACGAGTCGGAACGGGACCCGGCCGGGGAACCGATCACCGGTGTGGAGCCCATCTCCGCCGACGCCGACGACCCCGCCTTCGGCGAGAACGACTCCGAGATCCCCGGGGCGCCGGTCGTGACCCTGGACCCCGAGACGGCCGTCACCACCGTCGAGGCTGGCGAGCTGAAGTTCGTCCTGGACCCGGACACCAACACGATCAGCATCGAGCCCGGCGACCGGAACGTGCCCCTCGACCCCGAGGCGGCGCCGCTCACGGTCGAGACCGGGAACCTGGGTCTGACCATCGACCCGGCCGAGGGCACCGTCGAGATCGAGACGTCCCGCGCGAGCGAGGACGGGGAGTCTCTGCCGACCACGATCGAGGTCGGCGACCTGAAGCTCACCCTCGACCCCGAGACCGGCGAGGTGACCTTCGACCCCGGTGACGGGAATGTGGAGGTCGACCCCGAGACCGGCCTGATCACCATCTCCGAGAAGGACGAGGACGAAGAGGGGGAAGAGGGGGAAGAGGGGGAGGACCGGCCCGGCGGCGACGGACCCGGCGAGGAGGAGACCCCCGGCGGGGACCGGCCGGGAGGCGACGAGAGCGGTGACGGCCCCGACCGGCCGGGCGGCGACCGGCCCGGCGAGGACGAAGAGGGCGGGGACCGCCCCGGTCAGGACGAAGAAGGCGGGGACCGCCCCGGCGGCGACCGCCCCGGTCAGGACGAAGAAGGCGGGGACCGCCCCGGCGGCGACCGCCCCGGTCAGGACGAAGAAGGCGGGGACCGCCCCGGCGGCGACGGACCCGGCGAGGAGGACTTCCCCGAGCACGTGGAGAGCAACCGCCCCGGCGCGACCGACCCGGGCAGCGGGACACCCGGCGTTCCCGTGGGCGCCACCCCGCCTCCGGTGGTGGGCAACACTCCCGGCGAGCAGGAGACCCCCGGCGGGGACCGGCCGGGAGGCGACGGCACCGGCGAGGAGCCGGTGCCCCTGGAACCGGTCGAGGTGACCGAGCCCCCTGTCACGGAGACGGGCGACACCCCAGGCGAGCCGGAGGAAACGGCACCGGATGACACCCCCGACGAGAATCTGAGTCGTCTGGAACCGGGGCCGGGGCCGGGGAACGAAACGCCCGGTGATGACCCGATACCGACGGATCCGGCCCACATCACCGAGCCCCCCGTCGCGGTCACCTCCGACAGGCCCGAGGAGGACACCGAAGGCGAGGGCAGCGGGAACGGCGCCGGGGGCGAGGACGAGGAAGAGCAGCCCGGGGACGAAGAGGAAAACCCCGAAGACGAAGAATCCGAGGACGAAGAGGAGGAAGAAGGAGAAGGCGAGGGAGAAGAAGAGGAAGAGGAAGAAGAGGAAGAAGAGGAGGAAGAAGAGGAGGAGGAAGAGGAAGAAGAAGAGGAAGAAGGAGAAGGCGAGGGAGAAGAAGAGGAAGAGGAGGAAGAAGGAGAGGGAGAAGAAGAAGGAGAAGGAGGAGGAGGAGAGGGCGACACCGGCGGGACCAATGACACCAGAGGCGACAACGGTGACAAGGGCACCAAGATCGACCTCCAACGGATCAAGGATTTCCGCTCCCAGATCGTGTCCCCCCTCCAGGACGAGATCGCCTATCTGGTCACCGACTTCTCCGTGTACGGAGGCGAAGGCAGTTACCAGAGGCTCGGGAACCCCTCCATCCTCACGGAGGCCGGAACCCTCGGCTCGAAGATCGACTCCTCGCTGAACAGCATCTACCAGTTCCTCGACGGCTTGCAGACGGAGCTGGTCCAGATCGAGGACAGGCTCTCGGAGAACCTCATCGTCTTCGCCGACCTCGAGGACGAGCAGAGCCTCACCGCCCAGGAGATCTTCAACCTGATGTACCCGAGCCAGAGCAGTTCGGGCGGCGGTGGCGGCGGCGGTGGCGGTGGCGGCGGCGGCGGGAACGACCAGGACACGGACGAGGACAGTAGCGAGGCCTAGCCCCGAGGCGCGATCCATAGAAGGAGGGGAACATGCCGCCGGAAAGAGAACTGGAAGACCTTCCGGACCAACCACTGCACGAGCTCATGAACATCTTCGCCGACAGCGACGAGGGGGGCTCCTATCCGCCGATGGTCGGCATCGACACGGTCACCAAGGACCCCTGGGTCGCCGACGGGCGCTACCACTTCCACGAGAACACCAACCCCTTCACCGGTTTCTCCTGGAATTACGGCGGCCACGAGATGGACCGCTGGTGGAGCTACCGGGACTACTACACGGCCTACATGTCGACGCCCAGCGGTTACGGCTACTCCTACGAGACCTACGGCATCGACTACGCGGGCTACACGATGCAGAGGCACCTGTGGGGTGAGAAGACCCTCAGCGATGGCAAGGAGAGCCTGCACGAGGAGGGAGCCCCCCCGCAGGACACGTTCCGCCAACAGCTGAGCAACCTGGCCCACGTCGCCGACTACGAGGCGAACAAGCTGGTGTCCACCAGCTGGGACCTCAGGCGGCTGCAGAACACCATCGACGACCTGAACAACCTGCGCGACAAGCTGGCCCCCTACATCGACGGGGAGGGGGGCGGCAGCCTGAACAAGCTCTGGAAGGAGATCGACACCCCCGACGGGCCCATGCAGGGCTCGGCCGCGGCGGCGTACCAGTACCGCCTCAAGGACCTGGCGTACCGGATGACCGTGGTCTACGACAAGATCCCCGATTACACGAAGCAGCTGGGGGATCTCAGGGAGAGCCTGAAGCCCGGTACCAGCGGGCTCGCCAAGGCGGTGCGCGAAGCCCTCGAAGGCACGGGCGGCACCGTCCAGGGCGTCCTCGACACCTGGTATTTCCACACCTCCGCGGGGACGGAGACGTTCAACCCGGAGCGGGACCAGTTCCAGGTCCTGATCAACAACGGGCCGCCCGGCGGGGAGCCGGTGATGGGCATCCCCGGCGACCAGGCCACCCAGGACAACATCAACAACACGCTGTACCAGAGGTTCCGGGACCACTACAAGGGGGTCTACGAGACCGTCAACGAACTGCGCGACAACATGGCGCTCTACTACAAGAGCGTCAACGACGTCCTGCCGCGCATCGAGGTTCCCACCTCGCTCCCGACGGAGACGCCGACGGGCCCCGGCCCCGGTCCCGGTCCCGGTGGCGGAGGCGGCCCCGAGAACCCGTTCGACGATTGGGAGATCGACAACCCGTTCGACGACTGGGAGATCGACAACCCCTTCAGCGGCTGGGACGAGGAGGACATGCCAGGTCCTCCGCCTCCCCCGCCGCCACCGCCGCCGCCTCCCCCGCAGCTCCCGTACAACGGCCCCGGCACCGGCGGCGACGGCCCCGGGAACAACGAGATCCTGCCGCCGCCCCCGCCGCCCCCGAACGACCTCGGCCTCAACGGCCCCGGCCAGGGCGGCCCCGAGGGTCTCGGCGGCCCGCCGCCGTTCACACCGGACCTGGGCCTCAACGGCCCCGGCAACGGCGGACCCGAGGGGATCGGCGGTCCCGAGGGGGCCGGCGGCCCCGTCACGCTCCCCCCGCCTCCTCCGAACCTCGGCCTCAACGGCCCCGGCTTCGGCCAGGGGGGCGACAACGGTCCCCTCATGCCCCCGCCCCCGCCGCCCCCGAACGACCTCGGCCTCAACGGCCCCGGCCAGGGCGGCGGCAGCGACCCCGGCATGAACGGGCCCTTCATCCCCCCGCCCCCGCCCCCGAACCTCGGGCTCAACGGCCCGGGAAGCGGCCGCGGCGGTCCGGCAGGCTACAACGGCTCCCTGGAGCGCGATCCGGCGACAGGGCTCCCGCTCAACCCCGAGACCGGCGAGCCCTACCCCATCGACCCCGAGAGCGGCCTGCCCTTCAACCCCGACACCGGCCTGCCCATCAACTTCGATCCCCAGACCGGGCAGGTCCTGCCCATCGACCCCGTCACCGGAGAACCGCTCCCCATCGGGGAGACCGGGAGCTCCCTGGAGTTCGACCCGGCGACAGGGCTCCCGCTCAACCCCGAGACCGGCGAGCCCTACCCCATCGACCCCGAGACCGGTCGGCCCTTCAACCCCGACACCGGCCTGCCCATCAACTTCGTCCCCCAGACCGGGCAGGTCCTGCCCATCGACCCCGTCACCGGAGAACCGCTCCCCGTCGACCCCGTCACCGGACAGCCGCTCCCCATCGGGGAGACCGGGAGCTCCCTGGAGTTCGACCCGGCGACAGGGCTCCCGCTCAACCCCGAGACCGGCGAGCCCTTCCCCGTGGACCCCGGAACCGGCCTGCCGTACAACCCCGACACCGGCCTGCCCATCAACTACGACTCCGAGACCGGGCAGGTCCTGCCCATCGACACCGTCACCGGACAACCGGTCGGCATCGACCCGTCGACCGGGCTGCCGACCGACTACGACTTCAACGTGCCCGCTCCCCCGCCCGACCTCGGGCTCAACGGCCCCGGCACCTCCAACGACGACGACTACGTGCTGCAGCCTCCACCGCCGCCGGCGGACCTGGGGCTCAACGGCCCCGGCACCGGGGAGGACGTACCGATCAACCCGGTCACCGGCGAGCCCTACGTCATCGACCCGCTCACCGGCCAGCCCTACCCGATCGACCCCGAGACCGGGGAGCCGATCACGGACAGCGGCGGCATCCCGGAAGGACCGATCCCGGAGATCCTGCCGCCGCCGCTGGCGCCCGACGACATCGGCCTCAACTACGGCGGCCTCGAACCCAGCCCCTACTCCAGTGACGGCCCGGGCTCGCCTGACAGCTCCGACCGCTCCTCGTTGTTCGCCAACCCCGACGGCACGCAGTACACGGCGGGCGGCCCCAACGGGGCCTCCGGCGGACAGGGCACCGCAGGCGGCCTCGGCGGGCTCGGCGGCGCGGGAGGGCTGAACGGCCAGCCCGGCGCCGGGGGCGCGGGTGCGGGTACAGGCGCCGGCGGCATGGGGGGCATGGGCGGCATGCCGATGATGCCCCCCATGATGGGCGGCGGCATGGGCGGCGGTGGCGGTGGCGGTGACAACAACCGCGACCGGCAGCGCTCCACCTGGCTCTCCGAGGACGAGAAGGTCTGGGGCACCACGGCCGACGCGCAGAGATCCGCACTGGGACGCCCCGTCCCCGGCCAGAACAAGAAGGGAACACCCCGGCATGAGTTCACAGATGCAACGCCAGATGGAAGAGGAACTGGCACAGCTTCACAAGACGATGGACCGGCTGGTGGACGCAAGCGCAAGCCTGGAGGCGGCAACCGAAGAGGTCGTGGCGAAGAACAGGCTCGTGGGAGCGAAGGTGGACGCGACGGGGGAACTGGTTGAGCTGAAGTTCCACACCCAGGCCTACCGGGACATGGCCCCCACCGAGCTGGCCGCCGCCATCACCGAGGTGGTCAACAAGGCGCGGAGCCAGATGGCCGAGCGTGTCACGGAGGCCTACAGCCCCTTCATGCCGGACGTGGCGGGCGCCCAGGAGATCATGAACGGCGACCTCGACCCGCTCAAGCTGCTCGACCGCCTGGGCATCCCCTCCGACGACCCGAGGCAGTAGGCGTTCCACGCCGCACCCGCGGCTGAGGACCGAGAAGAGGAGACGGACATGACGGACCGCGGCGACGGCTTCTTCGCCGATCTCGACGGCATGGCCAGGAACAGCTGGAGCGTCAACGACGCGGCCGAGTACGCCCAAGAGACCCAGCAGTGGCTGAACAGCGAACTGGCTTCCCTGGAGGACCCCACCATCTGGGGCAAGGGCGACAAGTTCGCCAACGACATGGACAAGTCGCTGGGGGTGCTCAGGACCTCCATCGAGGAGTACATGGGCTTCGTGGTCATCGCGGCGCAGGACACGAGCGCCATCCTGGGCGGCACCAAGGAGAAGTTCGGCCGTACGGAAGAGGACAATGTGAACCACGTCCCGGACGTCAACACCCCGGGCGGTCCCGGAGGACGCCGGTGACCCCCGACCCCACCCCCACCTCCCCGGGCGGCCGTTCCCGCGGCCGCCCGGGGCCCCCGAGAAGGAGTTCCGATGTCTGAGAGTGCGCAGGCGCGCGGCGCGGCGGAGGGCCGTCCCACACCGGAGTCCGAGTTCCGGACGGCGCTCTCCGGTGGAGCCGACGGCACGGTCTCCGGCGGGGCCGCGGGCTCCGCGGCGCACATCGCGCCCGCTCCCCCGACCGGGGCCGCCGAGGGGGCGGCCGAGGCCGTTCCCGCTCCCCGGATCACCGGCGCCCTGCACGAACCGGCCGCCCCCCAGGCCCCGGAGGTGGCCCTGGACCGTCCGGGCAAGCCCGCCCTGGCGGGCGCCGCCATCGCGGGTCTGCTCCTGGTCGCCGCACCCTTCGCCATGACGGCGGGTGTGCCCGGGGTGACCCTGGAGGCGACGCCGCTCGCCTCGGACGCCGGCGGCGCCGGCGGCCCGTCCTCGGGCACCGCCGAGGCGGGCGGCTCGGGCGGCGGTGGGTCCGGAGCCGCTCCGGCGGACACGGGCGCCGCGGCCGTGCCCCAACAGGGCGCCGCGCCCCAGGAGACCGGTTACGTCCCCGAGGTGAGCGGGGACGGAGCCGCGGCCCCGACGATGCCCGACCCGGGCGCCGGCGCCACCGGCGGGGAGAACCCCGTGGAGACCGCCCCCGCCGCGCGGGAGAACCCGGGCGCGTCCGGAGCCCAGGAGGCCGGGAACGGGGCGGGCGAGACGACCGCCGCCGGGGAGCCCGGGGCCGGGGGCGCCGCGGCCGAAGGCGGTGGCACGGCCGCCGGTCCCCCCGCCGGCGAGGAAGCCGCGGACGGCACGGCCGGGGAGGACGCGGCGACCGGAGGCGACGAGGGCGCCGGGACCTCCGGGGAGGGTGAGACCGACGGGGCGGCCGGAGAGGGCGCCGGCAACGGCGACACCGGTACCGGGGACACCGGCACCGGCCCGGCGACGGAGCAGATGAACGCCCCCCTCGCCGACACCACCGGAACCGGCGACACCGCCCGGGAGGGCGGGGCCGCCGGAAGCGGCGACACGGCGAACGGCGGGTCGGCGTCCGCCGACGCCCCGGTCGCCGACCCGCCGCCCTCGGAGGGCGGGGGCTCCGTCCTGGAGAACTCCGTCGCGATGACGGGGGGCTCGGAACCGGAGCCCTTCCTCGCCGTCGCGGGGCCCGGCTGCCAGGACTCCCCCGGCTCCTCCTACGCGAACGAGGGGCGCTGGGACAGCGCCGAGGGCACCGCCAGCTGGGCCACACGGCCCGGCGGGTACTCTCAGGAGGGCTGCGACGGCGGCTACGAGGCGCTTCCCGTCTCGGGCGACCCGGAGCAGGGCAACGGCCAGTACGCCACCTGGACGTTCACCCCGGGGGAGGCCGGGGTCGCGTGCGAGCTCTACGTCCATGTGCCCGACGACGAGAGCCCGCTGTGGATATCCCCCGGGGAGGCGCGCTACCAGCTCTTCTCCGGCCCCTCGGCCGAGGGGTCGCCCGTGGCGGTCTTCGGGATCGACCAGGCGGGGATCCGGGGCGGATGGGTCCAGGTGACCGGGTTCACCTCTCCCACGGAGGAGTTCACCGTCAAGCTCACCAACGCGGGGGCCGACGCCCTCGCGGACCAGGAGCACAGCAGCTCGCACGTGGCCGCCTCGGCCGTGCGCGCGTCCTGCTCCTGACCCGCCTCCGGCGGGGCGGCCCCCGCCGCCCCGCCACCTCCCCTCCCCCGATCTAGGAAGACACCGATGACCAGGCAGCTCCTCACCGTCGACGCCGGCGCCCAGGACGGGCACGCGACGATCACCGAGGCGGTCGAGGCCGCCGCCAGCGGTGCCCTCATCACCATCGCCCCCGGCCGCTACGAGGAGAGCCTCGTCCTGCGCGACGTGGTCACCCTGATGGCCCGCGACGGCCTGGGCAGCGTCGAGATCACCACCGGCTCCGGCTGCGCCGTGGTCTCGGGCGCCGAGGCGGTCAAGCTGTCCGGGCTGGTCCTGCGCGGCCGCCACGCCGACTACCCCGCGGTGGACATCCCCCTCGGGCAGCTGGAGATGGCCGACTGCGAGGTGGAGGGGGCGTCCTGGACCGCGGTGTCGGTGCGCGGCGACGGCGCGCTCGCCATGCGCGACAGCCGCGTCACGTGCTCGGCGGGCGCGGGGGTGGTGATCACCTCCTCCGGGCCGAGCGTCATCGAGGACTGCGTGGTCGAGGAGGTCGACACCAGCGCCGTGGTCATCGGCGAGCAGGCGCGCCCCACGATCCGCTCCTGCGTGCTTCGCGACGCCGGGGGCAATGGCGTGTTCGCCAGCGGACAGTCCGGGGGCACGATCCGGGACTGCGAGATCTCGGGGACCAAGAAGCCCGCGGTGGCGCTGGAGGAGGGCTCCGCCGCGTCGCTGCTGGGCACACGCGTGCACGACACCGAGGGCGACGGACTGGTCGTGTCCAGCCGTTCACGCCCGGTCGTGGAGGACTGCGTGTTCGAGGACGTGGGCGGGCGCGGCGTCGTCGTGCACAACGGCGCGGACCCGCAGGTGGCGCGGGTGCGCGTGGTGCGCGCCAAGAACGTGGCGATCCACCTGTCGGGGCGGGCGCGCGGCACCTTCACCGACTGCGAGGTGGAGGAGTCGGGCGGCGACGCCGTGCAGGCCGCGGAGCGGGCCTCCACCGCCTTCCTCGGCCTGGTCGTACGCGGCGGGCAGGGGCTGAGCCTGCGCGGCGACAGCGTCGTGGAGTTCGACCGCGGCCTGGTCAGCGGGACCGCCGGCCCCGGCGTGGTGGTCGAGGGGTGCGCCCCCTTCATGCGCGGGACCGCGATCAACAACACCCGGGGACAGGGCGTGGTGTTCGGCAAGGGCGGGCGCGGACGCCTGGAGGACGTGACGCTGGACCGCACCGGCAAGAGCGCCGTGTCCGTGGAGGAGGGCGGGGCGCCCCTGCTGACCGGTGTGCAGATCTCCGGGAGCCGCGACGCCGGGATCTCGGTGGGCGCGGACGGCTCCGCCGACGTGCGCGACTGCGACGTGTCGGAGTGCACGGGCGACGGTATCGCCGTGCGGGCCGGCGGCCGGGCGACGGTGCTGCGCACCCGGGTGTACAACGGCCGCCGCAACGGCGTGCTGGTGGCAGCGAAGGCGAGCGCCACACTGCGCAGGTGCGAGGTGTTCGGCAACGGCGCCGACGGCATCCTCGTGCACTCCGCCGAGGACGTGGTGGTGGAGGACTGCTCGGTGCGCGACAACGGCCGCTCCGGTCTGCGCCAGACCGTCGCCAGCCAGAGCATGCGCACGGAGGAGCTGCTCAGCCGCGGCAACGGGGCGCCGGACGCGTTCGGCGACCTGGCGGGCGCACCCGTCCCGATGCCGGAGGCCCCCGCCCCCGTGCAGGAGGACGAGGACTCCGAGGAGGTCGGCCCCCTCAAGGAGCTGGACGCGCTGGTGGGCCTGGCCGGGGTCAAGCACGAGGTCAAGACGCTCGTCACCCGCAACCAGATGGCCCAGCGCAGGGCCGAGATGGGTCTGCCCACGCCGCCCATGAGCCGCCACCTGGTCTTCGGCGGCGCCCCCGGCACGGGCAAGACCACGGTGGCGCGGCTGTACGGGCAGATCCTCGCCGAACTGGACGTCCTGCGCTACGGGCACGTGGTGGAGGTCGCCCGCGCCGACCTGGTGTCGCAGTACGTGGGCGGCACGGCGATCAAGACCACCGAGGTGTTCGAGCGGGCCAAGGGCGGCGTGCTGTTCGTCGACGAGGCCTACACGCTGGCGAGCGGCAGCGAGGGCGGTAGCGGCGGCGGCCCCGACTTCGGCCGTGAGGCCATCGACACCCTGGTCAAGCTCATGGAGGACCACCGCGACGAGGTCGTGGTGATCGTCGCCGGCTACACCGAGCAGATGCAGAGCTTCCTCGACACCAACCCCGGCCTGGCCTCCCGGTTCAGCCGGACCATCGAGTTCACCAACTACGCGGCCGAGGAGCTGACGGAGATCGTGCGCAACATGTGCGTCTCCCACAGCTACCGGATGGCGGAGGAGACCGAGGCGGCCCTGCTCGCCCACTTCGAGCGGGTGCCCAAGGGCCCGGCGTTCGGCAACGGCCGCGAGGCCCGCAAGCTCTTCGAGGAGATGATCGACCGCCAGGCGTACCGGCTGGGCGGGACCATCCCCGACAGCCCCGACTCGCTCACGCTCCTGCTGCCCGAGGACCTCGGGGATGCGGCCGAGGAGGAGCAGCTCGGCGGCACGGCGGACGGGATCGCGGCCCTGCGCGAGGAACTGGACGCCATGGTCGGCCTGGCGAGCGTCAAGGAGACCGTCAACGACCTGGCCAACCTGCTGCTGATGTCGCAGCAGCGGCGCGCCATGGGGCTCCAGGTGGCGCCGATGAGCCACCACCTGGTGTTCGCCGGTCCCCCCGGTACCGGTAAGACGACCGTGGCCCGCCTGTACGGCAAGCTCCTGCACGCCCTCGGGGTGCTGCGCGGCGACCACGTGGTGGAGGCGGCACGCTCGGACCTGGTGGGGCGCTACGTCGGGCACACCGCCCAGCTGACCGCCGAGGTGTTCGAGCGGGCCAAGGGCGGCGTGCTGTTCGTCGACGAGGCCTACTCGCTGGCGCCGCGCGGATCGGGCAACGACTTCGGCCAGGAGGCCATCGACACCCTGGTCAAGCTCATGGAGGACCACCGCGACGAGGCGGTGGTCATCGTCGCCGGGTACACCAACGAGATGCAGCGCTTCCTCGACTCCAACCCCGGTCTGGCCTCCCGGTTCAACCACCAGGTGGAGTTCCCCGACTACAGCGACGACGAGCTGGTCACCATCGTCCAGCGCATGGCGAAGGGCTCGGGGTACACCTGCGGCGAGGCGACGACGGCGGCCCTGCACGAGCACTTCTCGGGGGTGGTCCGCGACGTGAACTTCGGCAACGCCCGCTACGCGCGCCAGGTGCTGGAGCGGATGATCACCCGGCAGGCGGGCCGCCTGGTCAACGGCGTCCAGAACGCCACCATGGAGGACTTCACCACCCTGCTGCCCGAGGACATCCCGGCCCGCTGAGGCCGTCGGCCCCGCGGGCGGTGCGTCCCGGGCGGCAGGACGGCCCGGAGGCCCCTTCCCGGAGGGGCCGGGCACGGACCGACCGTGGCCGGGCGCGCCCCCGCCGACCTCCGCGCAACCGCTCCGGCGCCCGGCCCCCGCCCGCGTCCACCGGGCGCCGCCCGGTGGACGGGGAGACCCGGGACCGAACCGGGGAGCGAGGCGTCTTCCCCGGCGGTGGGCCCCGCGGCGTGCCCCGCCCGCATACCCCGGGGTCGTCCGGGGTATGTCGGGGGTCCGTCCCGCCACGACCGGAGGAGGGTGCGCGATGACACGCCGTTTCGACGTCGGCGACCATGTGAGCTGGAACTCCGAGGCCGGACGGGTGTCCGGCACGATCACCAGGGTCCACACCGGCGACTTCACGTTCCGGGGCCGTACGCGCCGCGCGTCCGAGGACGATCCGCAGTACGAGATCGAGAGCGACAGGACCGGCCGCACGGCGGCGCACAAGGACGAAGCCCTGACCCGGACGTCCGGCGGCGGCTAGCCGCGATGACGCCGCCGTTCCTCACCGTGGGCCACTCCGACCGCACGTTCGAGGAGTTCGCCGCCCTGTTGGAGGAGGCCGCCGTGGAGACGGTGGTCGACGTGCGCAGGCTTCCGGGCTCCCGCCGCAACCCGCAGTTCGACGAGGAGGCGCTCTCCACGGCCCTGAGCGCTCTCGGCGTGCGCTACGAGCGCGTCGCGGAGCTCGGCGGCCGGCGCCCCGTCGCCGGGGGCGTGCCCCCCCAGGTCAACGGGCTCTGGCGCAACCGCGGCTTCCACAACTACGCCGACCACGGGCTCTCGGCCGAGTTCGGGGCGGGGCTCGCCCGGTTGCGCGCGGCGGGCACGGCCCACCGCGCCGCCGTGATGTGCGCGGAGGCGGTGTGGTGGCGGTGCCACCGGCGCATCATCGCCGACCACCTCCTCGCCCACGGCCACGAGGTCCTCCACATCATGGGCGGCCACCGCGTGGACGCCGCCCGGCTCACCCCGGGGGCCGTCGTGCGCACCGACCGCGTCGTCACCTATCCGGCACGGCCCTCGGACGAGCACGGCCCCGGGTCCGCCCCGACGGGCGCGTCCCCCCGGGGGTGACGCAGCCCGCCCCCGGGCGGGCCGGGCCCGTGGGCTACATTTCTGGCCATGACGCACCCCCCTCTCGGCCTCACCGCGGAGTTCGTCCGGGACCTGTTGCGCGAGCAGCACCCCGACCTGGCCGACCGTCCCCTGTACTCGGGCACGCGGGGCGCGGGCAACCAGATGTGGCGGCTCGGGGACGACCTCGCCGTGCGGCTGCCGTGGACGCCGCGTTCCGCGGAGGCGCTGGTGCGGGGGGAGCTCGCCTGGCTGCCCTCCCTGGCGCCGTGCCTTCCGCTGCCGGTCCCGGTCCCGTTGCGCCTGGGCATGCCCGGTGCGCGGTTCCAGCGCCCCTGGGCCGTGACCACCTGGGTGCCGGGCACGCCCGCGGACCGCGCCCCGGTCACGGACGCCGCCCGTGCCGCCGAGGACCTGGCGGCCTTCCTGACGGCCCTGCACCGGCCCGCGCCCGAGGACGCCCCCGTGAACCGCAAGAGCCGGCGCCCCCTGGCCGGCCACGCAGAGCAGTTCGCCGAACAGTTCGCCTCGGCCACAGCCCAGGGGCTGGTCGAGGACCCGGAGGCGGTGCGCGCGGTCTGGGAGGACGCGGTCGCCGCGCCCCGCTGGCAGGGGCCGGCGCTGTGGCTGCACGCCGACCTGCACCCGGCCAACGTCCTGACCCGCGACGGCGCGTTGTGCGGGGTGATCGACTTCGGCGACCTGTGCGCGGGCGACCCGGCCTGCGACCTGGCCGCCGCCTGGATCCTGCTGCCGGACGGCGGACTCGACCGCTTCCACCGGGCCTACCGCCCGGCCTCGGACCCCGCGACCCTGCGCCGTGCCCGCGGCTGGGCGGTGCTGTGCGCCCTCGGCGGCGTGCTCGTCGGCGAGGCCGGCGTCCGCGGACGCCCCGGCGGCCACGACACCTGGGGGCCGCCGGCCCGGGCCGCGCTGCGCCGCCTCGCCCGGGGCTGAGGAGGGCGGTCGGCGGCACGGGCCCTCGTGGACCGGCGCCGCCGACCGGGCGGCGCTCCCGTCAGCGCAGCGTGGTGCGGGTGAGCGAGAGATCCTTGGTCTCCCTCACCAGGGTCAGCACCACCAGGAGGCTGATCGCGGCCACCCCGACCAGGTAGAACGCCGGCGTGAGAGCGCTGCCGGTGCTGCTGACCAGCCAGGTCGCCACGAACGGCGCGGTGCCGCCGAACAGCACGTACGCGGCGGTGTAGCCGACCGCCGAGCCGCTGGCCCGCAGCTGAGCGGGGAACATCTCCACCATCATCGGCACGTTGGACGTGCCGATCACGGCGACGAGCACGGCCAGGACCGAGGTCCCCACCAGCGCCCCGGCCAGCCCGGTCGACATCAGCTGGAACGCGGGGTAGGTCAGCAGGACGAACCCCCCGCAGGCGACCATCAGCATGGGCCGCCTGCCGAAGCGGTCGCTGGCCGTGGCCATCAGCGGGCACGCCGCCGTGTACGCGAGCATCGCGACGACGCTGGTCATGAGCGCCTGGGTCTTGGTGTAGTCCAGCGACTCCGACATGTAGCTGATCATGTACGAGCTCATGAAGTAGTAGCCGACCGCGTTCGTGATGCTGTAGCCGAACAGCGTGAACATCTGGCGCCCGGAGACCCGGAAGGCCTGCCGCAGCGGGCTCTTCGTGGTGTTCTCCTGCGCGGCCATCTCGCGGAAGACCGGGGTGTCGTCCAGGCGGGAGCGCAGGTACAGGCCGATGGCTCCGAGCGGGCCCGCGATCAGGAACGGGATCCGCCAGCCCCACGACATCAGGGCCTCCTCGCTGAGGGTGCCTGTGAGCAGCACGCCCACGCCGGAGCCGACCACCGCGGCCACGCCGACGGTGACGGGGACGGCGCTGGCGTACCGGGCGCGGCGGCCCTCGGGGGCGTACTCCATGATGAAGGACGAGGCGCCCGTGTACTCGCCGCCGGTGGAGAAGCCCTGGACCGTGCGCATGAGCAGGAGCAGCAGCGGGGCGCCGAGGCCGATCGCCGCGTAGGTGGGCAGCAGGCCGATCCCGAGGGTGGCGCCGCTCATGCACAGCACGCTCAGCGCGAGGGCGCGGTTGCGGCCGATGCGGTCGCCGTAGTGGCCGAAGAACAGGGCGCCGATCGGCCTCGCGACGAACCCCGCCGCGAAAATCGCCCAGGTCGCCAGCAGCGCGGCGGCGGGGTCGTAGTTGGGGAAGAACAGCACCGCGATGGTGGCCGACATGACGGCGTAGGCGCCGGAGTCGAACCACTCCACGAAGTTGCCGATGGCGGTGGCCACGGTGACGCGGCGGCGGACGCCGCCCATGTCCCGGGGTGGCGTCGCGGGGGCTTCCTGATCGTTCAGCACCGTACCCGAACTCCTCTTTCTCACTGCCCGGGCCTGGCCCGGGATCGATGTTAGGGGGGACAAGAGACGGGGCGGCCCGCCGGGGTGGCCTGGCGCGGCCGGGTGCGGCGGCGGGGGCCGCCGCCGCACCGGTCTCTCAGACCGTGTCGCGTCGTCGCAGCTCGGCGCGCTGGACCTTGCCGGTCGCGGAACGGGGGAGGCGTTCCGCGAAGGCGATCAGGCGCGGGTAGGCGAAGCGCGAGTGGTGTTCGCGGGCGAAGGCGCGGATCTCGTCGGCGAGGTCGTCGCCGGGGCGGTACCCGTCGGCGAGTTCGATCCACGCCTTGACGACCTGTCCGCGCAGCGGGTCGGGCAGGCCGACCACGCCCGCGTCGGCGACCGCCGGGTGCTCGCGCAGGGCGGCCTCGACCTCGTAGGGGCCCACCCGGTATCCGGAGGTCTTGATGACGTCGTCGGTGCGGCCCAGGAACCAGTAGTAGCCGTCGGCGTCGCGGGTGGCCTGGTCCTTGGTGCGGTACCAGTCGCCGCCGAAGCTCTCGGCGGAGGCGTCGGGCCTCCTCCAGTAGCCGAGGGGGAACTGGGGGTTGCTGCGCGCGCGGAGGCAGATCTCCCCCGGCTCGCCCTCGGGCACCTCGTTGCCGTCGGCGTCCAGGAGCGCGACCTCCCACCCGGGGAGCGGGCGCCCCACCGAACCGGGCTTGACCGGCACACCGGGCAGGTTGCCCAGCAGCGGGTAGGACTCGGTGGACCCGTAGTAGTCGAGCGGGGTCACCCCGAACTGCTCGCGGAACCAGGCGATGAGGTCGGTGGTGAGGGGCTCGTTGGAGCAGCACACCACGCGCAGTGCCTGGGGGTGGCGCCGCCCGGCGTCGGGGACGTCGGCGCGGAGCTTGCGCAGCAGGGTGGGGTTGACCAGGGCGGTGGTGACCCGGTTGCGGGACATGGCGGCGAGCAGGCCCTCGGGGTCGAAGCCCGCCCGGGGGCGGTAGACCAGGTGGGTGGCCCCGACGCGCAGCGGACCCATGAGCTTGGCCATGGACCACGCCCAGTCGCCCGCGCCGTAGAACACGTCGCCGGGGCGCAGGTCGTGGCAGTACCGGAACTCGTTGTGCCCGAGGAGGGTGCGGTGGGCGTGCACGATGCCCTTGGCGGGGCCCGTGGTGCCGGAGGTGTAGAAGATGAGGGCGGGGTCGTCGGCGGCGGTGTCGGCCGCCTCGTACCGGGGCTCGCACGCGGCGATCGCGGGGTCGTCCACGTCCACGATCCGCACGTCGGCCGGGGACGGCGCGCCGCCGGCCCCCTCACCGCCGAGGGAGGCGACCGCCGCGACCGCGTCGGCGGCCCGCCCCAGGGAGGCGTTCTCGGTGATGAGGACGGTGCTGCCGGAGTCGGCGAGCCGGTAGGCGATGGGGGCGTCGGCCCACAGCGGGGACATGGTGACCAGGACGGCGCCGGTGCGCAGGACGCCCAGGTAGGCGGCGGGGGTGTCGGGCCGCTGGGGCAGCAGCACGGCCACCCGGTCGCCCTTGCGCACGCCCAGGGCGTGCAGGTGGGCGGCGACGCGGGCCGCCCGGTCGCGGATCCGGTCCCAGGTGACCTCCTCCCGGTGGCCGGTGTGGTCCTCGAAGACGAGGGCGACGCGGTCGCCGGGGTGGTGGTCGGCGACGTCGACCGCCATGTTGTAGCGCTCGGGCGCCTCCCAGTCCTGCTCCTCGCACAGGAGCCGGTAGAGGCGGTCCCCCTCGGCGAGCGCCTCCGGGGTGGGTGCGGCCGGGGACTGGGCGGGGTCCGGGACGGCGGTGCCCGGGGCCGCGGCCCCGGCTCCGGAGTGCGTGCCGTCCTCGGTTCCGGTGGTGGTCATCGGGTGGTCTCCCCTGTTTCCTGCTGTGGCGTCGGTGGTGGAGCTGCGGTTCAGCGGCGCTTGGCCAGGAACCGCTCCATCTCCCGCTGGGGCTCGCCGCTGGCGTAGGCCTGGGCGTGGACCCTCTTGGCCGCGGTGATGGAGTCGGTCAGCGCCTCGTCGTCGATCTCGCGCAGGCGGGCCTTGGTGAGGGCGACGGCGCCGGGGGGCAGGGAGGCGAGGGAGTCCGCGAGGGCGAGTGCGGCGGGGAGCACCTCGTCCCGCCCGGGGACGAGCCGGGTGAGCAGGCCGAGACGGTGGGCCTCGTCCCCGTCGACCAGCTCGCCGGTGAGGGTGAACTCGATGGTGCGGGCCTTGCCGAGGATGTCCCACATGGCCCAGATGCCGGTGACGCTGGGGATGCCGGAGCGGACCTCGGGCTGGCCCATGCGCACGCCGGGGTGGCCGACGCGCAGGTCCGCGAGGAGCGCGAACTGGAACCCGGAGCCGGCGGCGACGCCGTTGACCGCCGCGATGGTGGGCTTGTCGATGCCGCGCAGGGCCCTGTAGAGCAGGTCGAAGTCGTCGATCCACGCCTCGGCGGCGGCGTGGTCGGCCGGGTCGATGTCCCGGGTCTCGGCCAGGTCCTGGCCCGCGCAGAAGGCGGCGCCGGCGCCGGTCAGCACGACGGCGCGGCAGTCGGCGTCGGCGCCCGCCTCCTCGAACAGCCCGACCAGGCGGGTGCGCATGGCGCCGGTCCACGCGTTGAGCTTGTCGGGGCGGTTGAGGGTGATGACGGTGGCGTGGCCCTCGGCGAGGGGTTCGCGGTGCGCCAGGACGAGGTCGTCGTTCGGTGACATGCCGATGCCTTTCACGAGTTCACAAGCAGGGGAGCGGCGGACGGGGTCGCGTACGCCGGAGGATCGGGCGGAGCCGGTGCTCCCCGGTGGCCCCCGGGCGAACCCGGGCCCTCCGCCCTATGAACGACATCACAACAGCTCACCGCCGCCGGCGTCCAACACCAGTTGGGACCTCCCGCGATATCGCAGTGATATGACCGGTAGGGTCCCCGCATGGAACTGCGCCACCTGCGCTACTTCACGGTGCTCGCCGAGGAGCTGCACTTCGGCCGGGCCGCCGCCCGGCTGCACATGGCCCAGCCGCCGCTGTCCCAGCGCATCCGCGACCTGGAGCGCGAACTGGGCGTGCGGTTGTTCGACCGCGGCCGCAACCAGGTGCGGTTGACCGAGGCCGGGGCCCTGCTGCTGGAGCACGCCCGGCCGGTGCTGGAGAGCACCGAGTCGGCCCTGGAGGCCATGCGCCGCATCCGCCCCGGGGAGAGCGGGATCCTGCGTGCGGGGATCCCGCCGGACACCATGCCCGCCACGCTGCGCACCCTGGTCGCGGAGCTGGCGCGCAACGCCCCCGACGTGCTGGTGGACCTGCACGAACTCACCACGGACGAGCAGCTGCGGGCGCTGCGCGAGGGCGACCTGGACGTCGGGGTGGTGCGCCACCCCTCCGACACCACGGGACTGGAGTCGGGCCCGGTGGCCCACCGGGCCCTGGGGGTCCTGCTGCCCGCCGAGCACCCGCTGGCGGGGGGCGGGCCGGTGCGGCTGCGCGACCTCAACGGGATGCCGCTGGTGGTCTTCCCCCGGGCGATGGCGCCGATGCTCTACGACCAGGTCATGTCCGCGTGCAGCTCGGAGGGGTTCCGCCCCGGGGCGATCCGGCACGCCCGCAACCCGCTGTTCGTCAACGGCCTGGTCATGGCCGGGAGGGGCGTGCACTTCAACGAGAGGCCCCTGGGCGGGCTCCCCGAGGGCCTGGTGTGGTCACCCCTGGAGGGGAACCCGCTGGCCTGGCGCACGTCGGTGGTGTGGCCGCCCCGGCGGCGCCACGCGAGCGTGGCGGTCTTCGTGGCCGCCGCGACGGCGGGCCTGGAGGCCGCCGGGCACGTGGTCCAGCCCCACCCCGGGCCGGGACCGGACTAGCGGACCGCCCCGAAGCGCCGCGGGCGCGATGCGAGACCCCGCCCGCCCCCGATGATCTTGTACTTATCGACGGTCTCGGCGCCGAACCTCGCTACAAGTACAAGATCATCGCAGGTGGGCGCCGTGCGCCCCGGAACCGGCCGCGTCCGGGACCGGACTCCCCGTCACCGGCCGCCGCCCGCCGGCGGTAACCTGCTCCCCCGACCGCACGCACGTTCCGTGAGGAGACCACCACCATGGGCTCGAACGCACCGGCCGGCCCCGAGGCCGCGGCCCTGACCGAGATCGTCGAGGGCGTGTACGCGTGGGTCCAGCCCGATGGCACCTGGTGGGTGAACAACGCGGGCGCGGTCGCCGGCGAGGACGGCCTCCTGGTGGTCGACACCTGCGCCACCGAGGCCCGCACCAGCCGCTTCCTCGGCGCCCTGGCACGCGCCACCGGCGGCGCCCCCGTGCGGTGGGCGGTCAACACCCACCAGCACGGGGACCACGCCTACGGCAACAGCCTGCTGCCCGACTCCACCGCGCTCATCGGGCAGGCCGCCATGCGCGAGGCCCTGCTCCACGACCCGTTCTTCGACGCCTGCCCGCCGTTCTGGTCCCCCTCCCCCGACTGGGGCGGGGTCAGCAGGCGCGCCCCGTCGATCGTGCTCGACCGGGGGCTGACCGTGTACACCGGCCGGCGGCGCGTGGACCTGCTCCACCCCGGGTACACCGCGCACACCCCCGGCGACGTCGTGGCGTGGCTGCCGGAGGAGCGGGTGCTGTACACCGGTGACCTGGTGTTCCACGGCCTCACCCCGCTCGTGTTCATGGGCTCGCTGGAGGGCGCGCTGCGCTCCCTGGAGTGGCTGCACGCCTTCGCGCCCGACCACGTGGTCCCCGGACACGGGCCGCTGTTCGGCGCCGCCGAGCTCGACGCGGTGCTGGGCGCCCACGAGCGCTACTACCGGTTCGTCCTGGAGACCGCGCGTGCCGGGGTGGCCCGAGGGCACACTCCGCTGGAGACCGCCCTCGCCTGCGACCTGGGCGAGTTCCGCGACTGGGACGACGCCGAGCGCATCGCCCTGAACCTGCACCGCGCCCACGCCGACCTCACCGGCACCGCCATGGACCTCACGGCGGCGCTGTCCGACGCCGTCGAGTGGAACGGCGGACCGCTCCCCACCCGGCTCTGACGCGGTCACCGGGACCGGCGCGACAGGAACCGCCCCGCCCCCTCCCGGAGCCCGTACAGCGCGCCGACCGCCCTCCCGGCCCCAAAACGTCGTCGGCGCGCGGTTCACTGGCGGGGACGCGGCGCCTCACGAGGCGCCCGTCCCGCCCTCCACCCCCTCTCCCCAGGAGCCTCCGTGCGCCCCCTCGACCTGGACCGCCGCACCGTCCGCCGCCTCGCGATCACCCGCCAGAGGCTGGCCGGTCCCCGGCCCGCCGCCGACGCCGACGGGCTGCGCGAGGTCCTGCGCGCGCTGCGCTGCCTCCAGCTGGACCCCGTCGCGGTGGTCGCCCGGAGCCACCTGCTGGTCCTGTGGAGCAGGGTGGGCCGGTTCGACGGGGCCGACCTCGACGCCCTCCTGTGGGACGAGCGCTGGCTGTTCGAGTACTGGGCCCACGCGGCGTCGATCGTGCTGACCGAGGACTACGCACTGCACCGGGGGCTGATGCGCCGCTACCCGAGGGGCGTCTCCGCCTACGGACGGCGGCTGGTCGCCTGGGTCGAGGCCAACGCGGAACTGCGCGAGCACGTCCTCCAGCGGCTGGAGGACAAGGGGCCCCTGCCCGTCGGCGGGTTCGAGGACCGCTCCGCGCTGCCCTGGGAGTCGGGCGGATGGACGAAGGGGCGCAACGTCGAGCGCATGCTCGACCTGCTGTGGACCCAGGGACGGGTGATGGTGGCGGGCCGGGAGGGCGGCAAGCGCCTGTGGGACCTGGCCGAACGGTGCCTGCCCGAGCGCACCGACCGGACCGAGCTGCCGGACGCGGACATCGTGTCGCTCTCGGCCGAGCACGCCCTGCGGGCCCTGGGCGCCGGACGCGCGAGGGACGTCGCGAACCACTTCGTCCGCGACCGGTACGACGGGCTGCCGGAGGCGCTCGAACGGCTGGTGGCGGACGGCCGGGCGGTGCGGGCCCGGGTCGAGGGCGCCGACCCGGGAGAGCCGTGGTTCGTGCACGCGGACGTCCTCCCGCTGCTGGAGACCGTGGGCGGGGAGGCGTGGGGGCCCAGGACCGTGCTGCTGTCCCCGTTCGACAACCTGCTCTGCGACCGCGAGCGGACCGAGCTGCTGTGGGGCTTCCGCTTCCGCACCGAGATGTACGTGCCCAAGGCGCGCAGGGAGTTCGGCTACTACGTCCTGCCGGTCCTGCACGGCGACCGGCTGGTGGGCAGGATCGCGCCGAGGTTCGACCGGCGGCGCGGCGTCCTGGACCTGGAGAACGTGTACGCCGAGCCCGGCGCGGCCGGGGTCCGGGCGGCGGGCCCGGACGCCGGGGCCGCCCCGTCCCCGGACCCGGCCTCCGCCGAGGAGGTCGCGGACGCCGCGGAGGGTGTCGCGGGCGCGGTCGCCGACCTGGCCGGGTTCCTGGGGGCGCGCGAGGTGGTCTGCTCGGGCGCGGTGCCCGCGCCCTGGCGGGAGGCGCTGCGCCGGGTCGAGGCGGCGCCCGTCCCCTGAGGCCGCCCGCTCGGAGCGCTCCGCCACGACCCCTGACCTCCCCGGTCGCGCCCGTCCCCTGGGGCCCACCCGCCCCTCGCGTAGCGGTTCCGCTCCCGGACCGCGAACAATCCTTCTTTTCCGATATTTACTACCTATTTAGTATGCATTAGCCTCATGGGGGTGACCACCACAGCGCTCCCCCGGCGTCCGCTCCGTATCGCGCTCGTCGGCGCGGGCCCCAGGGCCACCTCCCTCCTCGAACGGATCACCGCCAACGTCCACGAACTCCTCCCCGACACGATGCTCGAGGTTTGCGTCGTAGACCCTCACCCGCCCGGCGGCGGCCGGATCTGGCGGCGCGCGCAGTCGCCCCGGCTGTGGATGAACACCACGGCGAACGACTGCACGATGTTCACCGACGCGTCGGTGGTGTGCTCCGGGCCCGTCGTCCCCGGACCGACGCTGACCGAGTGGGCCGAGGACCTCGCTGCGGGACGCCTGCACAGGCCGCCCGGGTTCACGGCCGACGCGGCCGACCTCGCCGAGGCCCGCCGGGTCCATCCCGGCTGGTTCGCCACCCGCAGGTTCCAGAGCCGGTACCTGTCCTGGGTCTTCCACCACGTGGCCGAGCGGGCCCCGGGGAGGGTGGCCGTCCGCTCCGTGGCCGCACGGGTGGTGGACCTGCGCGACCTGGCCGACGGGCGCCAGCGCCTGTTCCTCGACCGCCCGCCGTATCCGGTCCCGGACCGCACCGCCGGCACGGGCCGCCCGCCGGCTCCCGGGAACACCCTGGACGCGGACGCCGTCGTCCTGGCGCAGGGCTCCGCCGGCACCGGCCCCACCGAGGAGGAGCGCGAGCTCGCCCGGCACGCCGCCGCGCACGGCCTCGCCCACATACCGACCGCCTCCACCGCCGACATCTCCCTCGACGCGGTCCCGCCCGGCGAACCCGCGCTGGTGCGCGGCATGGGACTGGCGTTCGTGGACACCGTCGTGCTGCTGACCTCCGGGAGGGGCGGCGTCTTCCGCAGGGACCCGGACGGGACCCTGCGCTACTCCCCCTCCGGCTCCGAGCCCGTCCTCCACGCCGGATCGCGGCGCGGGGTGCCCTACCATTCCAAGATCCGCTACCACCTGCCCGGGGCGCGCCCCGAACTGCCGAGGCACGTGAGCGCGCGGGCCCTGGACGCACTCGGCCCCGACCCCCTCGACCTCCGGGAGGACGTGTGGCCGCTCGTCGTGCGGGAGCTGGCCCACGCCCACTACCGGGAACTGGCGCTGTCGCACCCCGAGCGGCTGGACGTCCGCGCGGAGGAGTTCGTCCGGCGGCTGGACTCCCTGGACTGGTCGGGGGC
This sequence comes from Nocardiopsis tropica, assembly GCF_042660575.1. Taxonomy (NCBI): domain Bacteria; kingdom Bacillati; phylum Actinomycetota; class Actinomycetes; order Streptosporangiales; family Nocardiopsidaceae; genus Nocardiopsis; species Nocardiopsis tropica. The sequence continues at coordinate 129,812 of NZ_JBHSUF010000015.1, read as the reverse complement.
CCAGCTCAAGGAACTGGTCTCCGAGGCGGTGCGCGAGGACGGGGACCGGTTCGACGCCGGGCGGATCGACCGGCCGCTGGCGGGACTCAGGTTCGCCGACCACGACGCGCTCGGCGCGTGGCTGGACGGTTACATCGGCGCCGACCTCGAACGGCGGCGCGACCAGCGGTACAGCATGGACCTGGCGGTCTTCTTCGCGCTGCTGTCGGTGTTCACGGTGATCTCCGAGGCGATCGGCTCCGGACGGATCTCCCAGGAGTCCGCGGCGCGGGACCTGCCCCGGTTCACCGGGTTCTTCAGCTACCTGGCCAGCGGGCCGCCCGGCCCCCGGCTGGAGGAGCTCCTGGCGCTGGCCCGGGCGGGGGTCCTGCGGTTCGTCGGCGCCGACATGGAGGTGGACACCCCCGAGGGCCGTTTCCTTGCCAGGTCCTCCAGCACGGACGCGACGGTCGGGGCCTCCGTCCTCCTGGAGGCCAGGCTGCCCGAACCCTCGCTGTCCCGGACGACCGACCCGCTGCTGCTGGCCCTGCTCCAGCGCGGGGAGATCCGCGAGCGGCCCGGCACCGGGCTCGTCGACGCCGACCCGGCCGACCAGCGGCTGCGCGGCGCCGACGGGACGCCGCACCCGGCCCGGTTCGGCGCGGGCGCGCTGGTCGCCGGCGGCGTGGGAGCGGGCGGGTTCTCCCGTCCGCGCACCAACGCCGGGTTCTTCCGGCAGAACGACGCGATCGCCCGTGCCGTCCTGGGCGGCCTGCGCCCGTGAGGGGGCGGGCGGCGGTCCCGTCCCCTGAGGCCCGTCCGCTCGGAGCCGCTCCGCCACGCCCCACGCCCGCCCCGACCGCGCCCGTCCCGTGAGGCCCGCCCCTCGCGTCGCGGTTCCGTCCGGGTCCGGGAGTTCCGGGGAGCCCGGGCCGGCTCCCTCCCGGAACGGCCCGCCACCGGTCCTCCCCGGTCCCTCACCCCAGACCGGTATCCGACACAGGCCGGAGGTTTACGTTGTAGATTCCTTTTGTCCGGCAGCGGTCGGCCCCGGCGCCCACGGAACCCGGTTGACGCGGACGGCCCCGGAGGGGGAGGCTCCGTCACGGCAGGCGCCCGCCGGCCGCCCCGGAGGGGCCGCGGACAGGAGGTCGGACATGGCGGACGCGCGACCGGCGGAGGACCCGCCCCGCCCGTCGGAGGGGCCCGGCTCCGGAGGGCGTGCCCCCGCACCGTGGTCCCCGCCCGCGCCGGAGGAGATCACGACCGCGCGGATGGTGCTGGAACCCCTCACGCCGGACCACGCGGGCCCGATGCTCCCCGTGCTGGCCGATCCGGCGCTGTACGCGTTCACCGGCGGGGAACCGCCGACCGCGGACGGCCTCCGGCGCCGCTACGAGCTCCAGTCGGCCGGGCGGTCCCCCGGCGGGGAGGAGTCGTGGTTCAACTGGATCCTGTGCACCCGCGACGGGAGCGGCCCTGCGGGGTTCGTGCAGGCCACCGTGGTGCTCGGGGCGCCGGGCCCGGCTGCGGACCTGGCGTGGGCGGTCGGCGTCCCCCACCAGGGGCGGGGCCTGGCCGCCGAGGCGGCCCTCGGGATGCGCGACTGGCTGTCCGCCCGCGGCGTCCGCCGGTTCGGGGCGTGGGTCCACCCCCGCCACGGAGCCTCGGCGGGGGTGGCGCGACGGCTGGGCATGGCCCCGGCCCCGCGCCGGGACGCCGACGGCGAGGTGCGGTGGGAGTCGGGGGGCTGAGACGCCGCGGCCCCGCGCTCCCCCGGCGGCCCCGCACGGGGCCGCGCGTGGGAGGGGCGCACGGCACCGGGCGGGCCGGACGTGCTCAGCGCGTGCGGAGGAGCTTGCGGTTGACGAACTCGGCCATGCCGTACTCGCCCAGCTCGCGCCCCACCCCGGACGCCTTCACCCCGCCGAACGGCAGGTCGGCCTGGGTCCGCGACGGCGCGTTGACCGACACCATGCCCACGTCGAGCCGGTCGGCCACGGCCAGGGCCGCCTCCTCGTCCTCCCCGAACACGACGCTGCCCAGGCCGTAGGGGGTGTCGTTGGCCAGCTCCACGGCCTCGTCGACGGTGGCGACCCGGTGGACCACGGCCACCGGGCCGAAGATCTCCTCCCGGTAGGCGCGGGTACCGGGGGCGACCCCGGTGAGCACCGTGGGCTCGACGAACGCGCCCGGGCGGTCGGGGCGCCCCCCGCCTGTGAGGACGGTGGCTCCGTGGGCGACCGCGTCCGCCACCTGGCCGGCGACGTGCACGGCCGCGGCCTCCGAGGACAGCGGCCCCAGGTCCACCCCCTCCTCGGTGGGGTCGCCGACCCTCAGGCGCGCGACCGCGTCCACGAACCCCTCCACGAACGCGTCGTACACCTCGTCCAGCACGATGAACCGCTTGGACGCGGTGCACGCCTGGCCCGCGTTGCCCATCCGCCCGGCCACGGCGGCGCGGACCGCGCGCCCCAGGTCGGCGTCGGGCAGGACGATGAACGGGTCGGATCCCCCCAGCTCCAGCACGGTCTTCTTCATGGCGCGCCCGGCGACCTCGCCGACGGCGCGCCCCGCCCGCTCCGAGCCGGTGAGCGAGACCCCCTGGACCGCCGGGTGCTCGATGATCCGGACGCACTGCGCCTCGGTGGCGTACAGGTTGGTGTAGACGCCCTCGGGGAGGCCCGCGTCGGCGAGCAGGCCGGCGACGGCCCCGGCCGACTCCGGGCAGCTCGGCGCGTGCTTGAGCAGGACGGTGTTGCCGAGCGCGATGTTGGGCGCCGCGAACCTCGCCACCTGGTAGTGGGGGTAGTTCCACGGCATGATCCCGAGCAGCGCGCCGATGGGCTCCGTGCGCACGGTCGCGGTCCCGTGGGACACGTCCAGGACCCGGTCGGCGGTGAACGCGGCGGCGTTCTGCGCGTAGTAGTCGTAGATCCGGGCGCACAGGTCGACCTCCCCGAGCGCCTCCGCCGTGGTCTTGCCCATCTCCCGGGTGATGATCCCGGCCAGGCGCTCGCGGCCGGCCCGGTAGCGCTCCGCCGCCGCGGCCAGGTACGCGGCGCGCTCCGCGACGGGGCGGAGGCGCCAGGTCCGGAAGGCCCTCCCCGCGGCTTCGACGGCGGTGTCGACCTCCGCGTCCGTGGCGGTCGGGAACCTCCTGACGAGGCGTCCCGTGGCGGGGTCGGTGACGGCGTACTCGGTCATGCTCGGTTCCTTCCGGGAACGTGGGGTGCGGCGTTCTCCAGCTCTCCGGCGCCCAGGCGGCGGGTCACGTCGGTGAGCACCTCCAGTCCGGCGAGGAGGTCGGCGTCCTCGGTGTACTCGCCCTCGTTGTGGGAGACCCCGCCCGCCGAGGGGACGAAGAGCATCACGGTGGGCACGCGCTCCTTCATGTTGATCGAGTCGTGCCCGGCGACGGTCATGATCTCACCGCTGCGCAGGCCGAGCCGCTCGGCGCTGGCACGGGCCAGTTCGACGCCCTCGGGCTGGTAGGGGTTGACGCCCCAGGAGTGCGAGAGCGTGCGCTCGACGGTGACGTTCGCGGCCGCCTCGACGCGGGCGACCTCGGCGAGCAGGAGCTCGTCGGCCTCGGCGAGGACGGCCTCGTCGGGCGAGCGGAGGTCGAGCAGGAGCGTGGCGCGGGAGGGCACCACGACCGGGGAGTTGGGGTACACGTCGAGGCGGCCGACGGCGGTGTGCAGGACGCCGGGGAACCGGTCGGCGAGCTCGCGCGCGGCGACCACGAGCATGGACGCGCCCACGAGCGCGTCGCGGCGGTCCTCCATGGCGGTGGCGCCGGAGTGGGCCTGTTCGCCGTGGACGGTGATCTCGTACTTGCTCGCCGCCCAGCTGGCGCCGACCAGGCCGATGGTGGTGCCGGAGTTCTCCAGGAGGCGCCCCTGCTCGATGTGGATCTCGGCGCACAGGACGGCCTCCGGCCCGTCGCCGTCACCGAGGAACCCGGTGGGGGCCAGGGCCTCGGCGACCGTGGTGCCCGAGCTGTCGCTCGCGGCGAGGGCGGTCTCCAGCGGCAGCTTGCCGGTGTAGACGGCGCTGCCCATCATGGACGGCGTGAACCGGGAGCCCTCCTCGTTGAACCAGTTGACCACGGCCAGGTTGTGGACGGGGGGCGCCTCCGCGCCGTCCTCGGCGGCGATGCGGAAGACGGCGTGGGCCGCGGCCAGGACCCCGTAGGCGCCGTCGTAGCGCCCGGCGGTGGGCTGCGAGTCCATGTGGGACCCGACCACGACGTAGGGGGCGCCGGGCACGCGCTCCAGGAGTCCGAACTGGTTGCCGACGCGGTCGTAGACCACGCGCAGCCCGTTCTCCTCCAGCAGGCCCGCGAACCAGCGGCGCTGGGCGTTGTCGGCCTCGCTCGCCGCCTGGCGGTCGACGCCGCCCGAGGGGGTGGCGCCGAAGGAGCTCATGGTCTCGAAGTCCCGCAGGAAGCGGGCGTCGTCGGCCGCGGGGTCGCGCGGCGGTCGGGGCGGGCTGGAGGTCATGGCCTCGTTCCTCTGCTCGTCGGGCACGGGTGGGTGGTGTCGGTGCGGGGCGCCGGCCCCGGGTCAGGAGGCGCCGGGGGCGCGGACCGCGGGGTCCTGCCTGACGTGCAGGACCGCGGGGAGCCCGCTCTCCAGGGCCCGGCGCAGGGCGCCCCGGAAGTCGGCGGTGGCGGTCACGGTCTCCCCGTACCCGCCGTAGGAGCGTGCCAGTGCGGCGAAGTCGGGGTTGGTGAGGTGGGTGCCGGAGGGCCGCCCCGGGTAGTGCCGCTCCTGGTGTTCGCGGATGGTCGCGAAGACGCCGTTGTCGACGACGATCGCCGTGAACACCGCACCGTAGCCGATCGCGGTGGCGATCTCCTGGCCGTTCATGAGGAAGCACCCGTCCCCGGCGACGGAGACCACCTGGCGCCCGGGCCGCACGAGGGAGGCGGCGACGGCGGCCGGGATGCCCATCCCCATCGCGCCGTTGCGGGGCGCCAGGAGGGAGCGGGCGGACCGGTGCTCCAGGTAACGGGCGGGCCAGACCGCGTGGTTGCCCGCGCCGTAGGTGATGACGGCGTCGTCGTCGAGCTCCTCGCGCAGCACGCCCATGGCGGCGGTGAGGTCGACGAAGCCCCCGTCGTCGGCCGCCGCGACCGGGGTGGAGAAGGCGGTGTGGGCGTCCCGGGCCCCGGCCAGGCGCCCGGGGTCGTGCCGGACCGGTGCGCCCCCGGCCTCGGCGAGGGCGGCGACGAACCCGGCGGGGTCCGCGACGAGGTGCTGGTCCAGTCGCCCGCTGTGTCCGAGGGGTTCGCCGGGGAGGACGACGACGGTCTCGGCCCGGCCGCCCCGGGTGTAGCCGTCGCTGAGCACGTCGGTGCGGCAGGCGCCGACGAAGAGGGCGAGGTCGGCGTCGTCGAGGAGTGCGGCCGCGGCGTCGGAGCGGCCGTAGCCGAGCGAGCCCGCGTAGGGGCTGTCGGCGCCGTCCAGCCGGTGGGGCACGGCGTCGTAGGCGCGGAAGTCGGCGAGCACCGGGATGTCGCGGGCGGCGGCCCAGGCGGCCAGCGCCGCGCCGTCCGCGTCGGTCCAGTTCTCGCCGCCCACGACGACGACGGGCCGCTCGGCCCGGTCGACGCGGGCGAGGGCCCGGGCGAGCGCGTCGGCGTCCGGGCGGCCGGACGGCAGCGCGCGGGGCTCCACCGTGTCCGCTCCCCCGGCGGAGAGCCGGATCACGTCCTCGGGCAGGCCGACCACGACCGGCCCGGGGCGGCCCGAGCGTGCGAGGCGCACGGCGTCGGAGACCACCCGGGCCGCCGCGGCCGGGTCGTCCAGGGTGACCACGGCCTTGGCTGTGCTGCCGAACCACGCGGTGAGGTCGAACTCCTGGAACGCCTCCCGCCCCCGGTCGGCGACGGGGATCAGCCCGACGAACAGCACGAGCGGCGTGGCGTCCTGGTGGGCGGTGTGCACGGCGATGAACGCGTTCGCCGCGCCCGGCCCGCGGGTGACCATGGCGACGCCCGGGAGGCCGGTGAGCCGGCCCTCGGCCAGGGCCATGAACCCGGCGCCGCCCTCGTGGCGGGTGACCACGGTGGTGACGGAGGAGTCGTGCAGGCCGTCGAGCACGTCGAGGTAGGACTCCCCCGGTACCCCGTAGACGCGCTGGACCCCCTCGCGTTCGAGCTGGGCGACGACGAGGTGGCCCGCCGAGCGCGGGCGGGCGGGGTCGGTGGTGGACATGAGGGGCGGTGCCTTCTTCCTGGTGGGGCGGTTCGGGGCGCGGGGAGGCCGTCGGACTCCCCGGTGGGGCGGGTCAGAGCGCGAGGAGGCCGGTGAGGGGTTCCCCCGCGCGGATGCGGGCCACGAGGCCGGGCTCGTCCCGGTCGGAGCGCAGGGCGCCCTCGACCAGGGACCGGTCGAAGGTGCGCGGGTCGACCACGAGGAGCCCGTTCTCGTCTCCCAGGACGAGGTCGCCGGTCCGCACGCGCACCCCGCCGACGGTCACGGGGGCGCCCACCGCCTCGGTGGCGGTGCCCAGGCGCTTGGTGGTGCGGCAGGTGGAGCCCCGCGCGTAGACGGGGAGGCCGCTGTCCCTGAGCGCCGCGAGGTCGGTGACGGGGCCGTCCACGACGATCCCCGCGCCGCCGCGGGCGGAGACCGCGGCGGCGGTGACGGCGCCGATGGGCGCGTGCGCCCCGCCGTCGACCCCGACGACGAGGACGCCGCCCCGGGGCAGCCGGACGAGGGCGCGGTTGACCGCGAGGGCGTCGGGTTCGGCGAGGTGGACGGTGAGCGCCTCACCGCCCATGCGCGGGGCGCCCGGGGTGACGGTGCGCACGGCGGGGTCGCAGAACCCCTCCTCCAGGACGTGGCCGAGGGTGGGCAGCTCCACCCCGGCCAGCGCCCGCAGGAGCGCGGCGGTGCCGGGTCCGGTGTCAGGCATCGGCGGCACCGGTCCCCCCGCCGGGGCGGTCGGCGAGGACCGCGACGCAGTCGATCTCCAGCGCGACTCCCCACAGGGACACGCAGACGGTCGTGCGCGCGGGGAGCGCGTCGCCGAACGCCGCCCGGTAGACCCGGTTGTAGGTCTCCAGGTGGCCGGGGTCGGTGAGGTAGCCGTTGACCTTGACGACGTGGGCGAGGGAGCTCCCGGCCGCCTCCAGGACGGTGCGGAGGTTGTCGAGGGTGCGCGTGAGCTGCTCCTCGAACGTGGCGGGGGTCGCGCCGTGCTCGTCGGAGGGCAGCTGCCCGGAGGTGTACACGAAGCCGTTGGCGACGACCGCGTGGGAGAACGCGCCCACGGGCGCGGCGAGTCCGTCGACCGCGCCGAGTCTGCGGGGGGTCACGCCCGCACCTCCGTCCCCGCGGTCCCGTCCGCCCCGGTGGCGTCGGCGGCGTCGAAGTCCTCGCCTGCGACGGACTTCAGGAGCAGGAGCGCCATGAGGGACAGCAGGGAGGCGCCGAGGATGTACCAGGCGATCGACGAGCTCTGCCCGGTGAGCGAGAGCAGTCCGACGGTGACGGCGGGCGTGATCGCGGAGCCGAGGAGGCCGGACAGCATGTACGCCACGGACAGGCCGGAGTAGCGGATCCGGGAGCCGAACTGCTCCGCGAGGAAGGTGGCGATCGGGCCGTAGTTGGCGGAGAAGGCGACCATCATCAGGGCGTAGGCGGCGAAGACGAGCGCGGCCGAGCCGGTGTCGAGCATCCAGAAGAACGGGAACGCCAGCAGGGCCTCGGCCGCCACACCGGCCAGGATCACGGGCTTGCGCCCCACGCGGTCGGAGAGGCGCCCGAAGGCGGGGATGGCCACGAAGGCCAGGGTGCAGGCCACCAGGACCGCCCACAGCATGAGGTCCTCGGAGTGCCCCAGTTCGGCGGTGCCGTAGTTGACGCCGGAGGTGACCAGGAGCGTGAAGGTGGAGCCGGTGGACAGGGTGGCCACGCCGCCCAGGAGGACCTGCTTCCAGTAGTGGCGCATCAGGTGGGCGAACGGGAGCTTCGCCTTGGCGCCCTGGTCCTTGACCTGCTGGAAGCTGGGGGTCTCCTCGATGTTGAGCCGGATGTAGATGCCGACGCCGACGAGGAGGGCGGACAGCAGGAACGGCACGCGCCAGCCCCACGTCAGCAGGGCGTCGTGGTCGACGGCGGCCAGGACGCCGAGGAAGGCGAGGTTGGCGATGAGGGTTCCCGCCGGGACGCCGACCTGGACGAGCGAGCCGAACCAGCCCCGCTTGTGCGGGGGCGCGTGCTCCACCGTCATCAGGACCGCGCCGCCCCACTCGCCGCCCAGGGCCAGGCCCTGGACGAGGCGGAGGGTGAGCAGGAGCAGCGGGGCGGCGACGCCGATGGCCCGGTAGTCGGGGACCAGGCCGATGGCGACGGTCGCGGCGCCCATCGTGATGAGGGAGACGAGCAGCATCGACTTGCGGCCGAGGCGGTCGCCGAAGTGGCCGAAGAGGACCGCGCCGACCGTGCGCGCCACGTAGGCGGACGCGAAGGTCAGGAAGGCGAGGATGGTGCCGACCGCGCCGTCGAGGTCGGGGAAGAAGACCTGGTTGAAGACGAGGGCGGAGGCGGTGCCGAACAGGAAGAGGTCGTACCACTCGACGGTGGTGCCGATGACGCTGGCGGTCGCGATCCTCTTCATCTTCGCGGGCGCGAGGCGGTCCCGGCCCGCTGCCGCGGGGTCGGCGCCGACGGGGGGTGTGGGGCTTGCGGTCATGGAGGTCTCCGGTTGAGCTGTGGAAACAGCGCGGTGTGTCTCGGCTCATACTCGGTGCGCCGCAGGTCGGAGCTCAATCGGCATTCACACACGATTTCCCCGCCAGACTGTGTAAATGCACACGGGCCCACGGTCCTTTTGCGGGGGAAACCGCCGACCGAGCAGAATAGCCCCAGGTGGAGGGGGGTTTGCGAACTCCCGGCACGCCCCCACCGGCGCCGACCCCTGGCATTTCTCCCATGTATCGCCCAGATGACGTTTTCGGAGGGCCCGATGACCGCCGAACCCGGCCCCGCGCACACCGCGCCCGGCCCCCCGACGTGGGCGCGGATGCTCGAACTCCTCGCCGAGGACCGCGAGAACCTCGTGGACGACTTCCTGCGGCGGCTGGGGGACCTCGGCGGCTACACCGGCGGCGCGGTCCCCGAGGACGACCTGCGCAGGACCGCCTCCGACACCCTCGACATGCTGATCCGCCGGATCGCGGGCGCCCCGCTGCCCGCCCGCCTGCGCGGCCTGCCGGAGCGGCTCGGCGTGCGCCGGGCGCGCCAGGGGGTCCCCAGGGAGAAGCTGCTGGAGGCGGTCCGGCTCGACTTCCGCGTGATCTGGGCGGGGCTGGTGCGGGCGGGCGGCCCCGGGTCGTCGGAGGTCCTGGTGCTGCACGCCGAGGAGATCCTGACGACGGTGGAGGAGTACATCAGCGACGTGCAGGCCGCCTTCCTGGAGGAGCGGGCCGTCCTGGCCCGGGACTCGCGCGCCGTGACGGCGCAGGCCTTCTCCCGCCTGCTCAACTCCGGGGAGCGGTCGGCGGAGGTCGCCTCGGAGGTGGCGGCCGTGCTCGGCCTGCCCGAGCACGGCCGGTTCGAGGTCGCCTTCGTGGCCGCGTCCTCCGCGGCCCGGGGCGGGGCGCAGGCCCGCATCACCCGGGAGCGCGAGCGGGGACGCCACCTGAGCTGGGAGTTCGACGACGGGATCGCGCTGGTGAGGGAGGTCGGCGGGCCCGGGTGGGCGGCCTCCCTGGAGGGGGTGGCGGGCGGCCTGGTGGCCGACGCGGCCGGGCTGGCCGCGGTCCCCGCCGCCGTCGGGGCGGCCAGGGTCCTGTCCCGCTACGCCGGGGAGCGCGGCGGCCTGGTCCGGGAGGACGACGTGTGGTTCGCGGTGGCGGGCGACCAGGTGCGCCGCGTGCTGCCGGGGTTCGGGGGCGGCGCCGCGGCGCGCCTGGCCCGGCTGGCGCCCGGGCCCAGGGCGAGGCTCATGGAGACGCTCTCCCACTACACGGCCACGGGCTCGGTCAAGGACACCGCGGCGTCGCTGTACTGCCACCGCAACACGGTGGTGAACAGGCTCCAGGCCTTCCGCGAGGTGACGGGGCTGGACCTCACGGTCCCCCGCGAGGCGGCGCGCGCCCTGGTCCTGTTCGCGCCGGAGCACCCGCCCGGCCGACCCTGACGGCGCCGGCCCGACCGGGTCCCGGGCCGGGCATCAGGAGGGCGGGTCCGCCTCGGCCCCGCGTCCGCGCGCCGCCTCCAGGGACAGCAGGACGAGCGCGCCGTCGCCCGGACGCGCGGGGTTCCTGCCGGTCAGCTCCTCGAACCGGCGCAGGCGGTTCAGGACCGTGTTGCGGTGGCAGTACAGCGCGTGCGCCGCCTCGCTGACCGACCCCCGCTCCAGCACCGCCAGGGCCGTCTCGACCAGGGCCGACCGCTCCCTCTCCGGAAGCCCGTCGAGCGGGGCGAGGACCTCCTCCGCCAGGACCTCCGCCACGTCGCCGAGCTCGCGGACGACGACGGCGGGCCAGTCGGAGCGCACCAGCAGGGCGCGCCCGTCGCCCGGTCGCACCGCCCTCGCGAGCCTGGCGGCGACACGGCGCATGCGGGGGATCTCGGCGACGCCGCGGGCGGTGGGCGCGAGCCCCACGGGCAGGCCGAGCAGCCACTCGGGGGGCGCGCCTCCCGGGTCGGGGCACCGCAGGAGGGCCAGGACCTCGCTGTCCAGGTCCACGAGCATGTCGTCCGCCCCCGCTCGGGCGGCGGCCGCCCGCAGCTCGGCCTCGCGGCCGGGCGCGGCGACCGCGACGGCGAACAGGTCGCGGGCGTCCGCGTCCAGGGCCCGTGCGACCTGCCGGACCAGGTGGGGGTCCTGCCGCTCCGCCTCGAACAGGCTGCGCAGCAGGAAGACCCTCTCGTGCTCGGCCTGCCTGCGCATCGCGGTCAGCTCCGCGAGGTACCCGGAGTGGACGTCGGTGAGGTGGAGCTCCACCGCGTCCCAGATCGGGAGCACCCCGTCGCTGAACGCCACCAGGTCCTCGTCGGACACGTGCTCGCGCAACGCGTTCCAGATGAACCGGAAGTCCATCCGCACCGCGCGCAGCAGGGACTCCAGCGGGATGCCCTGGCGGGCGCGGCGCCGGCCCACCTCCCGGGACAGGGAGCGCCGGTCCGAGGTCACGGGCAGTCCGGCCACCAGCCGGAGGAGGTACTCCAGGGACTCGCGCGCGGTGGCCAGCAGCTCCTCGTCGGCGATCGCCGCCTCCGGGTACCCGGTCACCCCGCGCACCTCCAGAAGGTAGGCGCGGGCGAGGGCGTCGACCTCGCGCAGGCACGCGCGCAGGGCCACGGCCCCGGGGGAGCCTTCTTCGGACCAGGACACGGGGACTCTCCTCGTTGTGTGTTCGCACAGTCGAACGCGCGAGGCGGTTGGGGATGACCATTGTCCAGGTCACCCGATCCCCCTGATCATGGACTACAGCGGGGGCGGCGCCACGCCGCCCCCGCTCCCCGTGCGCCCCCTCCCGTTGGGGGACGGCACATCCGGTGAACCGACGAGGGGTGCCGAGCAGAGCACCGCCGAACGAAAGGCCCCCAATGGACTCCCCAGCACCGCCCCCCGGCGGAACGAAGACCGTCTCCGGAGCGGACGCCTCCCGCATCGCCTGGGCGGCGTTCGTCGGCACCGCGCTGGAGTGGTACGACTACTTCCTCTTCGGCACCGCCGCCGCCCTGGTGTTCAACCGGCTGTTCTTCACGGAGCTGGACAGCACCGCGGCCACGCTCGCCGCGTTCGCCACCTTCGGGGTCGGGTTCGCCGCGCGCCCACTGGGCGCCCTGCTCTTCGGGTACATGGGCGACCGCTTCGGCAGGCGGCCGGCCCTGCTCACGACGATCGTCATGATCGGCTGCGCCACCGGCCTGATCGGCCTGCTGCCCGACTTCGGCTCCATCGGCCTGGCCGCGCCCGTCATGCTCACCGTGCTGCGACTCCTCCAGGGCCTGGCCGTGGGCGGGGAGTGGGGCGGCGCCGTGACCATCGCCGTCGAGCACGCCCCGATCGAGACCCGGGGCCGGTTCGCCGCCCTGGTGCAGGTCGGCTCCCCCGTGGGCACGCTCGTGTCCTCCGGCGCGTTCGCCCTCGTCCTGATGCTGCCCGGCGAGGCCTTCGACGCCTGGGGGTGGCGCCTGCCGTTCCTCGCCGCGTTCCCGCTCCTGGGCATCGCCCTGTACATCCGCCTCAAGGTCGAGGAGTCGCCCATCTTCCAGGACCTCGTCGAGCAGGAGGAGCGCTCCAGGATCCCCGCCCTGGACGTCTTCCGCCAGGCGGGCGGCCGTCTGCTGGTCGCCGTCGCCGCGGCCATGCTGGGCGTCGGCGGGTTCTACATGATCACCACGTTCGTGGTCAGCTACGGCACCAACACCCTGGGCGTCGACCGGAGCGTCATGGTCAACGCCACCCTGGTCGCCGCCGCCCTCCAGATCGTCGTCACCGTGTTCGCCGGGCGCCTGGCCGAGCGCTTCGGACCGGGCCGCATGACCGTGGCGGGCTCGCTGGCGACCGCCGCCGCGGCCTTCCCGCTGTTCTGGCTCATCGACACGCGGGACCCCCTGGCCATCGTCCTCGCGGTCACGGCCGGCATCGCCCTGGTCACCATCGCCTACGCCGTCACCGGCGCCCTGCTCACCGACCTGTTCCCGCCGCACCTGCGCTACAGCGGGGTCTCCCTGGGCTACAACCTCGCGGGGGCGCTGACCGGGTTCCTGCCCCTGATCGCCACCGCCTTCCTCGCCGCCTCCGGCAACGCCTCCTGGTCCGCCGCGCTCATCCTCGTCGTGATCGCGCTCCTCTCGGCGGTCGGCGGCGCCTACGGGGAGCGCCTGCGCATCACCGACAAGTCCATCGTCTCCTGAACCGCACCGCCCCGAACGAGAGGAACCACCCCATGCACGCCGACGATGCCCGCAGGATCTGCGACGCGGTCGACGCGGCCTTCGACGCCCAGCTGGAGCTGACGGCCGAACTGGTCCGCCACCCGTCCCTGCGCACCCGCGAGGGCTCCGCCCAGGACCTGCTGTACGCCGAGATGGAGCGGCGCGGCTTCGCGATGGACCGGTGGGAGCTGGACGCCGCACAGCTCTCCGAGCATGTGGGCTACGGGCCGAGCACGGTCTCCTACGAGGGCGTGACGAACGTGGTCGGCACCTACCGGCCGACCGAGCACACGGGGCGGTCCCTCATCCTCAACGGGCACGTGGACGTCGTCCCCGAGGGCCCGGAGGAGGCGTGGTCGCGCTCCCCGTGGGACGCCCCCGTCATCGACGGCTGGCTCCACGGCCGGGGCAGCGGGGACATGAAGGCGGGCCTGGTCGCCAACCTGTTCGCGTTCGACGCGGTCCGCGCCGCGGGCCTCTCCCCCGCCGCGCCCATCCACTTCCAGTCGGTGGTCGAGGAGGAGTGCACGGGCAACGGGTCGCTGTCCGCGCTCATGCGCGGGTACACGGCGGACGCCGTCGTCATCCCCGAGCCCGAGGAGGACATGCTCGTCCGCGCGAACACGGGGGTCATCTGGTTCACGGTCCGCGTGGCGGGCGTCCCCACGCACCCGCGCGAGATGAGCTCCGGTTTCAACGCCATCGACGCCGCCCACCACGTGATGGGCGAGCTGCGCCGCGTGGAGGAGCGGTGGAACGCCGAACGGGGCTCCCACCGCCACTTCGAGGACCTCGACCACCCGATCAACTTCAACCTGGGCACGATCAGGGGCGGCGACTGGCCGTCCAGCGTGCCCGCCTGGTGCGAGATCGAGGTGCGGGCCGCCCTCTACCCGGGCGTCACCGCCGACCAGGCGTGGGAGGAGCTGACCGGCGCGCTGGAGTCCGTCACGTCCGACGCCCAGGGCCACCCGATCTCCGCCGTGGCCACCCGGACCGGGTTCTACGCCGAGGGCTACGTCCTGGAGGAGGGCAGTGAGGCCGAGGCCGTGCTCGCCCGGTCCCACGAGCGGGTGTTCGGGTCCGAGCTCCGGAGCTTCACGACCCCCGGCTACCTGGACGGCCGCGTCTTCACGCTCTACGGCGACATCCCCACCCTCGTCTACGGTCCCGTCTCCGAGGCCATCCACGGGTTCGACGAGCGCGTGGAGGTGGAGTCCGTCCGGCGGATCACCAAGAGCATCGCCCTGTTCATCGCCGACTGGTGCGGCACCGCGCGGGCGTAGCACCCTCCCGCCCGGGACGGCCGCCCTTGCGGAGGCCGTTCCGCCGTGAGTGGGAACGGCCTCCGGGCGCACCTCCGCCGTCCTTCGGGGGCGCGCCCGGGACGGCCCCTCAGAGGAGGGGTCGCAGCTCGTCCTGGCACCACGCGGCCAGGGTGGTCGGCGTCGTGGTCGCCGCGGTGCGCGACTGCTCCGGCCTGAAGCCGTCGCGCAGCCCGGTGGACATGCCCATCACCGCCTCGACCAGGCCGGGGCCCAGGCCCGCCCCCGCGAGGGTGTCGCGCATCCGCTCGTCGGCGATGCGCTCCGCCCGCACGGGACGGCCGGTGACGTCGGCGACGACCGCCGCGGCCTGCTCCCAGGACAGGTCGGCGGGGCCGTGCACGGCCTGGACGACCCGGCCGGTCCACCCGGGGTTGAGGAGTCGGCCCACGGCCACCTCGGCGATGTCGCGCGGCGCGACCCACGGCATCGGGTGGTCCACCGGCAGCACGACCCGGATGGCGCCGGACCGGATGGAGTCCAGCTCCATCAGCAGGTTGCTGAAGAAGAAGCCGCACCTGAGGTGCACCACGTCCGCGCCGGTGCCGTCCAGCAGCTGCTCGGTGCGGGCCAGCCCGTCGATCTCCCCCGCGCCCGAGCGGCGCTCCGCGCCCACGCTGCTCAGGAAGACGACGCGGCGGATCCCGTTGGCGGTGACGGCGCGCGCGGCGTGCGCGCCGAAGCGGGCGTACGCGGCGACCGGGTCGTCGGTGGGGGTGGGCGGATCGACCCAGAACAGGGTGTCGACGCCCGCGGTCGCGGCCACGACCGCGGCCCCGTCGCCCTGGTCCACGGCGACCGGGTCCACCAGGCCGGCGAGGGCCGGGTCGAGGCGGGCGGGGTCGCGCATGAGCAGCAGCGGGCGCGCTCCGGCCCGGACGAGGCCGTTGACGACGTGGCGGCCCACGGTGCCGGTGGGGGTGGTCACGGCGATGCGCATCAGGTGTCTCCTCGTGCTCGTGTTCCGCGGGGTCGCGGTTCGCCTCGCACGGTACGAGGGGTTGCGGCCGGAATCCGGCCACAACACGGGAGGCCGGCGGATCGGTCCGGCGGCCCCGTGGCTCCCGGCCGTGCCGGCGGCCGGGCGGAGGCCGGCGGGCGGCCCCGGACCGCCCGTGGGCGGACTCCGGCGGCGGCTCCGGGGCCGCGGGCCCTCGCGCTCCGGGGCCGGAGCGCGCTACGCGTTCCCGGCCGAGACCACCCGGGCGAGCCATCCCCTGCTCCGGCGGGAGAAGTCCTCGGACACGGGGGCGTCGGGCGCCCAGGCCTCGAAGCCGTGGGGCGCGCCGGGGGCGACCTCCAGCTCGCAGTCCACCCCCGCCTCGCGCAGCCGGCGCGCGTAGCCGGTGGCCTCCTCGAAGAACAGGTCGATGTCGCCCACGCCGATCCACGCCGGGGGCAGGCCCCGGAGGTCGTCGCGCCGGGCGGCCGCGGCGTAGGGCTCGGCCTCGCCCCCCGGCTCCCGGCCCAGGTAGGCGTGCCAGCCGAACCGGTTCAGGCGGTTGTTCCAGACCCAGTGCCGCTCGCCGTCCAGCTCGGTCCGGGCCGCGGTCCGGTCGTCGAGCATCGGGCAGCCGAGCAGCTGCGCGCGGGGCTGGACCCCGCCGCGGTCGTGGAGCCTCTGCACCAGGCACGCGGCGAGTCCGCCGCCCGCGCTCTGCCCGCCGACGACGATCCGGTCCGCGTCCACCCCGAACCGCTCGCACGAGCGCTGGAACCAGTCCCAGGCGGCGACGCAGTCGTCGGACGCGGCCGGGAAGGGGTGCTCCGGCGCGAGCCGGTAGTCGACCGAGACCACGACCAGGCCCGTGTCGCGCGCGGCGGTGGAGCAGAACCGGTCGTCCTGCGAGGGCTGGCCGATGACCAGCCCCCCGCCGTGGATCCACAGCAGCCCGGCGCCGGACGCGCCGGCCTCCGGCTCGTAGACGCGCACGTCGACGCCGTCCTCGGACAGGTCCCGGAACCGCACGCCGTCGACGACCGCGTCGCGGCCGAGGCCGCGCTGGGCCGCCCTGAGCAGGTTGCGCAGCCGGGGCCGGTGCAGGGGCAGGGCGGGCACCCGCTTCACCGCCTGCCGCAGTTCGGGGTGCACCTTCGCCAGTTCCATGGACCGCTCCCGTCGACCGCCGCTCCCACGCGGCCCCGCCTCGTCACCGCCAACCTACTGCCCGCGTCCGCCGGGCCCGCGACCGGTCACCGGCTCAGGGATCCGTCCCCTTCCGCGTACCCGCTCCCGGGGTGCGGGGCCCCCGCGGGCCGGGGCACGGCGGGCGCGGGAGCGCCGTCCGGGCCCGTGTGCCCACCGGCGCGGGAACCTCGCGTCCCCCGTTCGGCGCGGGAGCGCCCCTACCTCAGCGAGGACACGCTCCGCCGGACCGGGCGCCGGGGGCGCCCGTCCGAGAAGTACTCGGGCGAGACCGCCCGGATGCGCTCGACGTCCTCGAAGACGGCGCGCAGGTGCGAGCGGAGCGCCCGGACCGCGTCGTCGAGGTCGCCCGCCTCGATCGCGTCCACCACCTGCGTGTGCTGCTCGGCGAGCACCCCCATCGGCCGGGTGTCGATCAGGCTCAGCCTGCGCGCGCGGTCCAGGTGGGCCTTGGCCGCGTTCACCGTCCCCCAGGCGCTCTCGTGCCCGGCCAGGGCCAGGAGGGCCCGGTGGAACTCCTCGTCCAGCTCGAAGAACCGGTCGTGGTCCCCCGCGGCCTCGGCGTCGCGCTGCGTTTGGAGGTTGGCCCGCAGGTCGGCGATGTGCTCGGGCGAGAAGGGGGGCCGCGCCTGGGCGAGGGAGGTGCACTCGACCGCCTCCCGGATGAACTGCGCCTGGGCGACGCGTTCGGGGTCCACGAGCGAGACGAAGCTCCCGACCTGCGGGTACACCTCCACCAGGCCCTCCTCCCGCAGGAGGATGAGGCTCTCGCGCACGGGCGTGCGGCTCACCGCGAGCTCGGCGGCGAGCTCGTTCTCGGACAGCGGCGCCCCGGGCTTGAGCTCCAGGGTGATGACCGCGCGACGGAGGGTGTCCAAGGTGCGGTCCCGCGCGGACAGCAGTGGTCCCCCGGATCGGGTGTCGTCAGCCATGTCCGGAAGTCTACCGCCATTGACTCCACTGGTATACCAGTGCTTGTATGCCAGTTGCCACGACGTTCACATCCGGTTTCCCGGCGATGTCACCGCAGGTCGAAGCCGCCCGACGAAGGAACCTCCCATGACCGAACAGGCGCCTCCCACCCCCGTGGGGCAGGGCGAACGCAGCACACGGGACCTCACGAAGGCCTCGGTCTCCGGATGGCTCGGCACAGCCATGGAGTTCATGGACTTCCAGCTCTACTCCCTGGCCGCCGCCCTGGTCTTCAACCAGATCTTCTTCCCCGACCTCAACCCGGCGGTCGGCCTGATCGCGGCGATGGGCACCTACGGCGTCGGGTACGTCGCCCGCCTCGCCGGAGCGGTCTACTTCGGCCGGATGGGCGACCGCCTGGGGCCGAAGAAGGTCCTGTTCATCACCGTCGCGCTCATGGGCGTCTCCACCACGCTGATCGGCGCCCTGCCGACCTACCAGCAGGTGGGCCTCCTGGCCCCGATCATGCTCGTGGGCCTGCGGCTGGCGCAGGGCTTCGGCGCGGGCGCCGAGATCGCGGGCGCCACGGTGATGCTCGCGGAGTACGCGCCCGCCCGGCGGCGCGGGTTCATCGCCTCCCTGGTGTGCCTGGGGACCAACTCCGGCACCCTGGCCGCCTCGGCGATCTGGGCCGTCCTGGTGTTCGCCCTCTCCGAGGCCGAACTGCTGGCCTGGGGCTGGCGCATCCCGTTCCTGGCCAGCGCGCTCCTCCTGCTCCTGGCCCTGTGGATCCGCCACTCCGTCAAGGAGAGCCCCGTCTTCGAGCAGCGCGAGGACATCGTCGACGGCGTGGCCATGTCCCGCGAGGAACTCGCGGCCACCGCCGTCGAGAAGGACAAGAGCACCCTGGAGGCCGCGCTCCACCAGCGCAAGGGCCGCGCCTTCCTGATCGCCCTGGGCCTGCGCTTCGGCCAGGCGGGCAACTCCGGCATCGTGCAGACGTTCCTGGTCGGCTACCTCAGCGCCACCCTGCTGATGGACGGCTCGGTCGGCACCTCCGCCATCGTGTACGGCTCCCTGCTCGGCTTCGTCACCGTCCCCCTGGTCGGCGTGCTGGGCGACCGCTTCGGCCGCCGCCCCCTCTACTTCTGCCTGACGATCGCGAGCATGCTGTTCGCCGTGCCCATGATGCTGATGATCAACTCCGGCGACGTCGTCCTCGTGACCGTCGCGATGGTCGTCGGGCTCAACCTCTCGGTCCTCGGCCTGTTCTCCGTGGAGAGCGTCACCATGGCAGAGCTGTTCGGGGCGCGCACCCGCTTCACCCAGCTGGCCCTGGCCAAGGAGATCGGGGGCGTCCTCGCCACGGCCATCGGCCCGGTGCTCGCCGCGACGCTCACCGCCGTGACCGGGTCCTGGTGGCCCCTGGCCGCCATGATCATCGCCTACTCGCTGATCACGCTCGTCTCCACGTACCTCATGCCCGAGGTGCGCGGACGCGACCTGGTCCGACTGGAGGACGCCGTATGAGGGCCGTGACCGTCCACGGGGCCGGAGACCTGCGGGTCGACGAGCGCCCCGACCCCGTCGCCCCGGAGGGGCACGTGGTCGTCGCCGTCGAATGGGGCGGGATCTGCGGGTCCGACCTCGCCTACTGGCGCCACGGGCGCTCCGGCACCGCCGTCCTGCGCGACCCCCTGGTCCTGGGACACGAGATCGCCGGACGCGTCGCCCGGGTCGGCCCCGGCGTGAGCGGCGTCGAGGAGGGCCTGCCCGTCACCGTGCACCCGGCCGAACTCGTCGGCGACGGGCGCATGCCCGAGAGGCTGGCCGGACGCACCAACCTGTACCCGCGGGTGCGGTACTTCGGATCGGCCGCGTTCCACCCGCACACCGACGGCGGCTTCAGCGAGTTCAGGGCGGTGCGCGCCGACCAGCTGCGCCCCCTCCCCGCGGGGGTCGGCACCCGCGAGGGGGCTCTGGCCGAGCCCCTGGCCGTGGCCCTGCACGCCGTGTCCCGCGCCGGGGACGTCGCCGGCAGGGACGTCACCGTGAACGGCGCCGGGCCCATCGGCTGCCTCGTGGCCGCGGCCCTCAAGCACGCCGGGGCCGGACGGGTCACCGTGGCCGACATCAGTCCCGCGTCGCTGGCGGTCGCCCGGGCCATGGGCGCGGACGGGCTCCGCGACGTCTCGCTGGGCGAGCCGCTCCCCGAGGACGCCGAGATCGTCATCGAGGCGTCCGGGGCGCCGGGGGCGCTCGGCCCCGTGCTGCGCTCGACCGCCAGGGGCGGGACGGTCGTCCAGGTGGGCAACCTCCCCGGCACGGAGGCCGCCGCGGTCCTGGGCGACCTCGTCACCAGGGAGATCACGTGGAAGGGCTCCTACCGCTTCTCCCACGAGATCGACGACGCCCTCACCGCGATGGCCGAGGGCCTCGACGTCCGCCCGCTGATGACCCACACTTTCCCCCTGGACCGCGCCGAGGAGGCGATGCGGGTCGCCGCCGACCCCGCCTCGGGAAGCAGCAAGGTCATGCTGCGGTTCGGCCCGGACCCCGACCCCACCGACCCCGCACACCCCCGGAAGGACCTCCTGTGAAGATCACGGACGCGCGCGTCGTCGTCTCCTCGCCCGGCCGCAACTACGTCACCCTGGTCATCGAGACCGAGGACGGCGTCACCGGCGTCGGCGACGCCACCCTGAACGGGCGCGAGCTGTCGGTCGCCTCCTACCTGCGCGACCACCTGTGCCCGCTCCTCATCGGCCGCGACGCGCGCCGCATCGAGGACACCTGGCAGTACCTCTACAAGGGCGCCTACTGGCGGCGCGGCCCGGTCACGATGACCGCGATCGCGGCCGTGGACGTGGCCCTGTGGGACATCAAGGGCAAGGCCGCCGGGATGCCCGTCTACCAGCTGCTCGGCGGCGCCGCACGCGACGGCGTCATGGTCTACGGCCACGCCAGCGGATCCTCGCTCGACGACCTGTCCCAGGACTTCCAGCGCCACCTCGACCTGGGGTACAAGGCGATCCGCGTCCAGGCGGCGGTGCCCGGCCTGGACAAGACCTACGGCATCGCGGGGGCCGGCGGCCGGGTGTACGAGCCCGCCAACGCCAACCGGCCCCAGGAGGACTCCTGGGAGACCTCGCTCTACCTCGACTTCGCGCCGGAGATGCTCCGGCACATCCGCGAGGAGTTCGGCTACGGCACGCACGTGCTCCACGACGTCCACCACAGGCTCAGCCCGATCGAGGCGGGCCGCCTGGGCGCGGCGCTCGAACCCTACCGGCCGTTCTGGATGGAGGACCCGACGCCGGCGGAGGACCAGTCGGCCTTCCGCCTGATCCGGCAGCACACCACCACCCCCGTCGCGGTCGGCGAGGTCTTCAACTCGGTCTGGGACTGCCAGCAGCTGATCACCGAACGGCTCATCGACTACATCCGCACCTCGGTCTCCCACACCGGGGGCATCACCCACCTGCGCCGCGTGTTCTCGCTGGCGGACCTGTACGGGGTGCGGTCGGGGTCCCACGGCGCCGGTGACCTGTCACCGGTCGCCATGGCGGCGGCGCTGCACGTCGACCTGAGCATCCCCAACTTCGGCATCCAGGAGTACATGGGCCACACGGGCCCCTTCGAGGAGGTGTTCCGCACCGGCTACACCTTCTCCGACGGGTACATGCACCCGGGCGAGGCGCCGGGCCTCGGCGTGGAGTTCGACGAGGAGGCGGCCTCCCGCCACCCCTACGACCCCCGGTACCTGCCGGTCAACCGGCGTCTGGACGGAACGGTGCACGACTGGTGAGCGCTCACGAACTCGACGTCGTCGTCCTGGGGGAGATCCTCCTGGAGGTGGCCACCGACGAGCCGGTGGCCCACGGGGTCCCCGCCCGCCTCGGGGTGTCCGGCGACGCCCTCAACGTCGCCGCGGCGGCCGCCCGGGCCGGCGCCCGGACCGGCCTGGCCGCGGTCCTGACCGACGACCCCCTGGGGCGGTCGATCGCCGACCGCGTCGCCGAACTGGGGGTCTCCACGGCGCTGCTGCGCTTCCGTCCCGGACAGCAGGGCGTCTACCTGGTCCACAGCGACCCCGAGGGGGAGCGGGCGTTCTCCTACGCCCGCAGCGGGAGCGTCGGATCGACGCTGTGCCCCGCCGACCTGGACGAACAGGCCCTGGCCGCCGCCGGGGCGGTCGTGGCCTCGGGCATCGCCTGCGCCGTCTCCGGGAGCGCGCACGAGGCCGTCCGGGCCGCGGCGCGCCTGGCCCGCAGGTTCGTGTTCGACCCCAACCACCGGCCGGCGCTGACCACGCGGGAGGCCGCGGCCGCGGTCCTGGCCGAGTTCGCGCCCCTCGCCCACCTCGTCACCCCCTCCCATCCGGGGGAGACCTCGTCCCTGCTGCGGAGCGCCTCCCCGGCGGAGGCCGCCCGGCGCCTCCTGGAGGCGGGGACCCGGCACGTCGCGGTGACGTGCGGCTCGCGCGGCGTGCACCTGGCCACCGCGGAGGGCGAGACCTGGGTCGACGCGGTCCCGGCGCCCGTGGTCCTGGACCAGACCGGCGCCGGGGACGCGTTCCTGGGAACCCTGGCCGCGCGCATGGTCCTGGGCGACGGGTTCGCGGACGCCGCCCGGCTCGCCGCGGCCGCCGCCAGCCTCAACGTGGGCGGCCGCGGCGGGACGGGGCTGCTCCCCACCCTGGAGCAGGCGCGCGCCCACGCCGCGCGGACGGGAGCACGGCGATGAGCAGACTGACCCTGGACTCGCTCGTCCGCTCCGGGCGCTCCCCGTCCCTGGACCGCGGCGCCCTGCGCACCGGGGTGGTCCACCTCGGCGCGGGGGCCTTCTTCCGCGCCCACACGGCCGTCTACACCGAGGACGCCATGCTGGCCACCGGGGACACCTCCTGGGGAATCAGCGCGGTGACCGGGCGCTCGGCGCGCGTGTGGGAGCAGATGGCCCCGCAGGACGGGCTGTTCACCGTCACGGAGCGCGGCCCGGGGAGCGGGGCCTCCCGCGTGGTCTCCGCCGTCACCGAGACGCTCGCCGGGCCGCGCGACCCCCTGGCCGTGGTGGAGCGCGTCGCGGCCCCGGGCACCCGGGTCGTGACCCTCACCGTCACCGAGAAGGGCTACCGGGCCGACCCCCTGACCGGGCGCCTGGACGTACGGGACCCGGCGGTGCGCGCGGACCTGGAGGGCGCTCCCCCGCTCACCGCGGTCGGCCGGATCGCGCGGGGCCTCCAGCTGCGCATGCTCCGCGACGCGGGCCCGGTCTCCGTGGTCTCCTGCGACAACCTGTCCGGGAACGGGGACCGCCTGGGGTCGCTGGTCGCGGACTTCGCCGACGCCCTGCCCGGGGCCGAGGGCGAGCGGCTGCGGGCCTGGACGGCGGAGTCGGTCTCCTTCCCCGACACAATGGTCGACCGGATGGTCCCGGCGACCACCGCGGAGGACCTCGACCTGGTCGAGGGGGCCCTGGGCCTGCGCGACGAGGCCGCCGTGATCGCCGAGCCCTTCCGCCAGTGGGTGGTCGAGGACCGCTTCGCGGCGGCCCGCCCCCCGTGGGAGCGCGCGGGGGCGCTCCTGACCGGCGACGTCCGCCCCTGGGAGGAGGCCAAGCTCCGCGTCCTCAACGCCGGCCACTCGCTGCTGGCCTACCTGGGGCTCGCCCTCGGGCACCGCACCATCGCCGCGTGCGCGGCGGACCCCGTCGCGGCGGAGGCGGCGCACCGGCTCGTCCACGAGGAGGCCCTGCCCTCGCTGCGCCTGCCGGACGGCCTCGACGGCCCCGCCTACGCGGAGTCGGTCCTGGCCCGGTTCGCCAACCCCGCCCTGGGTCACACGACCGCCAAGGTCGCGGCCGACGGCTCCCAGAAGATCGGGCCGCGCCTGCTCCCCACGGTCCGGGCGGTGCTGGACCGGGGAGGCGAGCCCCGCTGGAGCGCCCTGGCGGTGGCGGCCTGGATGCACCACGTCGCCGCGGCCGGCCCCCGGGTGGAGGACCCCCTGGCCGCCACCCTGGCCGGACTGCTGCCCGACCGCAGGCGCGCGGCGGACGTGGTCCCCCGGCTGATGGAGGCGGGGATCTTCCCCGGGGAGCTCGTCTCCGACGGGCTCTTCACCGGGCTCGTGGCCCACTGGTACGGGGTCATCGACTCCGCGGACACCCTCGCGCTGGGCAAGGAGATCGCGCTGTGACGCCGACGGAAACCGTCCTGGACCGCTCTCCGGTCATCCCCGTGGTCACGGTCGAGGACCCCGGCCGGGCCGTCCCCCTGGCGGAGGCGCTCCTGGCGGGCGGTGTGGGGATCGTCGAGCTCACCCTGCGCACCCCCGGGGCCCTCGCCGCCGTCCGCGCGGTCGCCCGCGGGGTGCCCGGCGTGCTCGTCGGGGTCGGGACGGTGCTCACGCCCCGCCAGGCGGACGACGCCGTCGAGGCCGGGGCCGACTTCCTCGTCACCCCGGGCACCACGCCGGGCCTGCTGCGGCACCTCGCCCGGAGCGGGATCGCCGCCCTGCCCGGGGTGGCGACCGTGAGCGAGGTCCTGGCGGCCCGGGAGGAGGGGTTCCTGGCGCAGAAGGCCTTCCCCGCCTCGGTCCTGGGTCCGGGGTTCCTCCGGGCGGTGGCCGGGCCGGTCCCCGACGTCGTCTTCTGCCCGACCGGCGGGATCACGGCCGACAGCGCCCCCGACTACCTGGCGGCTCCCAACGCGGCGTGCGTGGGCGGGAGCTGGCTCACCCCGCCGGACGCGGTCCGGGACGGGGACTGGGAGCGCGTCACCCGGCTCGCCGCCGGAGCGGCCGCGCTCCGCTGACCCGCTGCCCGGCCGGAGGCGGCGGCGGTGCCGGCCGGAGGTCCGGCGGTCCCGCCGCCGTCGCGGGCGCCCCTTCCCGGGGCCTCAGGACGGTGGCGGCGGGACCGGGTGCGGAACCCGCCCCCTCGCGGGCGCGCAGTCGCGAAAGCGGCCTCACACTCCTGCCCCGGGTGCTCGCCGCCCCTCCTCGCGGGCGCGCAGTCGCGCGTAGAGCACGGGGAGCGCGGCCCCCACCGGCGGCACGACCGCCACGGGGAGCAGGACGAGCGCGATCGCGGCCGGGAGGTAGTGGGCCAGGGTCGCGGTGGTGAACCTGTTCCCGTCGCTGAGCCGCATCACGGCCTCCCCGGCCGGGGCGGCGAGGGGCGAGGCCGCGACGAGGAGGAGCAGGAACCCGGTCACGACGACCGCGGCGATCAGCAGCCAGGGTCCGAGGGCCACCGTCCGCGCACCGCCGGTCAGCCGCCACGAGCGGCGCAGCGCCCCCGCCGTCCGTACGTCCTCGAACACCACGGCGGAGGGGGCCAGGGAGAGGCGGACCACGAGGTAGGGGCCCACGCACCCGGCGGCGAGGGGCAGGCCCAGACCCACCGCCCAGTCCGCCGCGCCGAAGCCGGTGAAGGGGGCGCCCGGCCGCTCGACGCCGGGGATCAGGCCGCTCGCCAGGGAGTCGAACAGGAAGGCCCCCGCCGAGGCGGACACGACGACGCCCAGCCCGGTGGCCAGCTGAGCCGCGAGGACGCGGAGCATGTACGGACGGGCGCGCCGCCACAGGCCGCCGGCGGGAGGGGCGGCGCGGTCGGGCAGGGCGTCCCGCACGGCCACGGCGTGCGCGGTGAACAACAGGGTGAGAACCACGGCCGCGAGCAGGAGCAGCAGGAACACCACGAGCATCCCGTTCATCGTGAACGCGACGTCGATGTCGCCCGTGGCGGAGAACGGGGGGACCTCCGCCTCCTGGTTGGACCGCACGCGCTCCCGCAGGAGCTCGAAGGCGTCCCAGGTCAGGGCGAAGCCCAGGACCGCGATCGCGGCCACGCCGCAGGCGGCCAGGGCCGTCACGGCCAGGGCGGAGCCGTACAGGGGGCGCCGGAGGCGGACGGTGGTCGCCAGCGCCTCCCCCAGCAGGCCCGGGGCCCTGCCCTCCCTTGGGGCCCTGCCCTCCTCCGGGGCCGGGGCGGCCCGGCCCTCCGCGCTCCCCGCCATGTCGGCCCGTCCCTCGTCTCTCGCACCGGAACGGCCGGGGCGCGACCCGGTGGGGCCGCCGCCGCACCGGTCCGGTGGTTCGGTGGTCCGCCGCGCCGCGCACGTCCCGATCGCGTGCCCGGTCGGGGGGATCAGCGGGTTCGGCACGATACCAGCCGGTCTGCGGGCCCTGGACCTGCCGGGGGCTGCCCGCGCGCGGCGGTCCGGCCCCTCCGGGGCCGCCGGATCCCACGCGGTGGGAGGGCGGGCGGCAGGAGGCCGGGCGGCGGCACGCGGGCGCGAGGGCCGTCGGCGGGCCCGCTCCGCCGCTCCCGGCGGGCCCGGCGCCCGCCCCGGACGCCCGGCACGGGCCCCGGTCAGCCCTGCAGCTTGCGCCGTTCCCAGCGGTTGGGGTGGCGGACGACCACGCCCGCCATGCCGCCGGACCCGGTGAGGCGGATCAGGGGGGTTCCCGGAAGCCGGTCGGGGGTGGTCTTGTCCTTCAGACCGCCGAGGCCGGGGTTCATTCCGCCGGTCTCCGCGACCCAGCCGTCGGGGATCACGATCGTGACACCGGCCGCGTCCCCGTACGCCTCCACCACGACCTCCCGGAGGCGGCACTCGGCCCGGGAGAAGTCGATCTTCACGCCTCCCAGGCCCCCGCGTGCGATCACGTGCCCGGGGACCTCCCAGCGCTCCGGGCCCCGGGACGCGCCGTGCACGCCGCCGTTGAGCTCCAGCGGCGGCAGGTCCACGGCGGACTCCGGCCTCGGCAGGTCGGCGGTCAGGGCGGCGAGCTCGTCGTGGGTCTTGGAGTTCAGCGCCTGCTCCAGGCGCGAGTCCAGCTCGTCGAGGTCGATGCGGCCCTCGGCCGCCGCGTCGCGCAGCTGTTCCACCACCGCTTCCCGGTCGTCGTGGGAGGCACGGAGCCCTCCTGTGGAGGTGGGGCGCGGAGAGGATTCCGAAGGCTGGGAGGTCATGGCAACAAGGATAGACAGGCGGAGAACCGGGACGGAACTGCCCACCGCTGTCCGGTCCGCCGGGGGTTCCCGCAGGTGCGCGAGGGCCTCCTCGCGTACACGGGCGGAGGCGCTCCGCCCGCCGTCCCCGGTAGGCACGGGGGCGGTGCCGCACGGGGCGGCCCGGCCGGGGCCGCGCTTCGGTCGCGGCCCCTGCTCAGGCGGCCGTGACCGCCGCCGCCAGCAGGACCGCGGCCGAGAACAGCAGCGCCCCGGGCGCACCGGCGGTGCCCGCCATCGCCGCGGCGGCGGCGGGGATGGCCACCTGGCCGAGCCGGTTCCCCCAGATGCGCAGGGCCAGGGCCGCGCCCTTCCCCTGCGCCGGCGCCGCGGTGGCGACCTCCGCCATGGTCAGGGGCTGCCCCAGTCCCAGCAGGAAACCACCGGCGACGAGGACGGCGCCCAGGGCGACCGGCCCGCCGTTGGGCACCGCGACCAGCGCCAGGGAGATCGCCGCCACGGCGGTGCTGGCCACGATCAGCTGCTTGCGCGACCACCGCGCGAGCAGGCGGGAGAGCATCAGCCGCGAGAGCAGGGAGCTTCCCGCCCGCAGGCTCAGCAGGACCCCCACGAGCACGGGCGGGATGCCCCGGCTCTCGGCGATCAGCGGGAGGTACGCGGTGAGGATGTCCACCGCCGAGAGCAGGGCCAGGCTGGCCAGGAGCGCGGACGGCATACCGGGCCTGCGCAGGAGTGACAGGGTCGGGACGGGCCCGGGGGCGACGCCCCCGGAGGGGGCCGGGGAGCGCAGGCGCAGCAGGAAGAGGATCGGCAGGAAGCCCAGGACGGCGGTGGCGCAGGCGATCACGAGCGCCGTCGACGTGGCGGAGAGCAGGGCCGGGCCGGAGGCGTCGGCGAGGACCGCCCCGGAGATGAGCGGTCCGGCGAGCTGGCCCAGCGACGCGGCGGCCGTGAACCAGCCGAAGTCGCGGTCCAGGTTCTCCGGCGGGGAGAACCTGGCGATGAGCCCCTGGCCCGCGACCATGCACAGCAGGTGGCCCACCCCGACCACCGTGCTGGCGACCGCGAGGGAGACCAGGCCCGTCGTGGCCGCCAGGAACACGCAGCCGGCGGCCAGGATGAGCGCTCCCAGCCCGACGATCCAGGCGGTGCGCCGGGCGCGGTCCGTGGACCGGCCCAGGGGGACCGCGATGAGCAGGGGGAGCAGGGCGTACGCGGCCGTGACCAGGCCGACCGCCACCGCGTCCCCGCCGACGGCGATGGTCCGGTAGGAGATGAGCGGCCGGGCGAGGTTGAGGGCGGTGTGGGTCAGCACCACGCTTGCCAGGAGCGGCCACAGCCATGCCTGTCCCGGTGACCGCCCGACCCCCATGAAGCCCCCTCCAGACAACCGCTTTCATCCCATGCGCACCGTGAGTCCCAAGAGACACAGAAATCGCAGGTGCGAGCGGATCATCCCATGACACCCCTTGCGTACCGGCGAGCGGCCCCGGGCACGGGACCGCTCCGCCCCTGCCGCGGGGTTCCGGCGGGCCCCGGCGACGCCCTCGGCCTCGATGGAGACCGAGGTCCTGGCGTCTCCCGGGACACCCCGGCGGAAGAGGGGAGCGCACCGGTGGTCCTGGTGACCGGGGCCATCGGGAACATCGGACGGGCCCTCAGGGAGCCGGCCGAACGCGGCCCGGACCGGCTGCGCGGCCCCACACGTGCCGCCGCGAACGCGGGCCTCCCCGGGGGCGCGGCCCCACACGTGCCGCCGCGAACGCGGGCCTCCCCGGGGCTCGGAGGCGGACGGGCTGCCCGGGATCCACGGCACGGTGCGACCGGCCACCGGCTCCCCGGCGGCCCCGTTCGAGCGGCGCGCCTCCGAGAACGCCGCCGCCTTCCGCCGGGCGGTCGACGGCGCGGCGGTGACGCCGGAGGCGGGAGCCGCCCGGAGGGCTCCGCCGACCGCCGACCCGCAGCGCCGCCCGCCGCCCGGCGGGCCCTACCGGGGCCGCAGCGGCGCAGGACCGGTGGACTCGCGCCAGACGATCCTGTTGAGCGGCCCGTCCGACAGCGCGGGCTCGGTCCCCCGGACCGAGGCGACCAGGCGCTCCATGGCGTCGCGGCCCAGCCGCTCCCGGTCGACGTCGACCGTCGTGAGCGCCGGGGAGAGGTAGGCGCCCACCGGGTTGTTGTCCCACCCCGTCACGCTGAGGTCGTCCGGCACGCCCCAGCCGCGTTCGAGGGCTCCGCGGACCACCCCCGCGGCGACCACGTCGTTGGCCGCGATCACCGCGGTGACCCCGCTGTCCTCGGCGAGGGAGCGCACGGCGTCGCGGCCGGATTCGGCCGACCAGTCGCCGTCGACCACGCCGTGGGACTCCAGGCCGAGGCGCTCGACCGTCCGGAGGAAGGTCTCCTTGCGCCCCCGGGCCGAGGCGAACCGCAACGAGCCCGACACGTGCAGGAACCGCCGGTGCCCCACCGCGGCCAGGCCCGCGACGAGGTCGGCGACGACCGACCCGTCCGCGAGTTCACCGATACCGCGCATCTGGTCGTCGTACCCGGCGCAGACGACCACGGGGACTTCCCCGGCCGGCATCCGGTCGCCCTCGTGGACGACCGGGGCCAGGGACAGGATGCCCTCCACCTGCCCGGAGTCGGCGAGTTCGAGCACCCGTTCGGCGCGCGCGCCGGAACCGCCGTCCACGCTCTGCACCTCGACGGCGAACCCCGCCGCGCGTGCGGCGGCGATGGCCCCGACGAGCATGCGGTCGGGGCTGAAGGAGCCCAGGCCGGGCAGCAGGACCGCGAGGCGCCCGGTCCGCCGGGTGCGCATCGACCGCGCGATGAGGTTGGGCCGGTAGCCGAGCTCCCTGACCGCGGCGCCCACGCGCTCCCGCGTCGACTCCTTGAGCCCGCCCTCGGAGCGCAGGTACCGGGAGACGGTCTGGTGGGAGACCCCCGCGAGGCGGGCGACCTCCATGATGGTGGGCCGACGCGGCGTCCCGGACGTGGACATCTGGCCTTCTTTCGCGGGCGGAGAGGGTCTTGACGCGCGGCGCCAACGCTCATACCTTAGGCCGGGCCACAAAAAGTGAACGTTCACTATTTCTCCGACCCCCCAGGAGCACCCGTGACCGGTTCCAACCCCCCGATCCGTGTGGCCGTCGTCGGCAGCGGCGCGATAGCCACCGGCAGGCACCTCCCCGCCCTCGCCGCCATGGGCGACCGGGTGGACGTGACCGCACTGGCCGACCTCGACGGAGCACGCGTGGAGGCGGCGGCGGACGAGCACGGCGTCGCCGGCAGGTACACGGACGTCGACGCCATGCTCGCGGCGGAGTCCCCCGACCTCGTGATCGTCTGCACACCGCCCTCCGCGCACAAGGGCGCGGCCGTCGCCGCCCTGGACGCCGGGGCCTGGGTGTGGTGCGAGAAGCCGCCCGCCCTCTCCCTCGCGGAGTACGACGAGGTCGTCGCCCACGAGGGGGGCGGGACCGGCCCCTTCGCCAGCTACGTGTTCCAGCACCGCTTCGGATCCGGTGCCGAGCGCCTGCGCCGCCACATCGCCGAGGGCACCCTCGGCCGCCCCCTCGTCGGGGTGTGCCACACGCTCTGGTACCGGGACCCGGCCTACTTCGAGGTCCCCTGGCGCGGCCGGTGGGAGACCGAGGGCGGGGGCCCGAGCATGGGCCACGGCATCCACCAGATGGACCTCGCGCTCTCGCTGCTCGGCGACTGGTCCGAGGTGACGGCCTCGATGTCCACCCTCGCGCGGTCCACCCGGACGGAGGACGTGTCGTCGGCGATCGTGCGGCTGGAGTCCGGCGCCACGCTCTCCGTGGTCAACAGCCTGCTCTCGCCCCGGGAGACCAGCTACCTGCGCTTCGACTTCGAGGACGCCACGGTCGAGCTGGAGCACCTCTACGGCTACGACAACACCCACTGGCGCTGGACCCCCGCGCCGCACGCCGCGCGGGCCGGGTCGGGCGCGTCCTGGCAGCCGCAGGAGGACGTGCCGAGTTCCCACCGGATCCAGCTCGCGGCGCTCCTCGACGCGATGGAGCGCGGCGAACGGCCCCGCGCCGGCGGCCACGACGGGCGCCGGGCCCTCGAACTCGTCGCGGGCATGTACCGGTCGGCCTTCCTCGGCGGGACGGTGCGGCGCCAGGACCTGACCCCGGACGACAGCTTCTACCACTCCATGCACGGGGGCGACGCGGCCAGGGCCGCGGCAGCCCTCACCTGACCCGAGGCGAGGACCAGTGTCCGACACGATCACCCTGTCCAGAGACCCCGACGCGCTCACCGTCACGGCGGCGGGAACCGAGATCGCCCGCTACGTCCTGCGGCCCGACGCCCCGGCGGTCGAGGCCCCCAAACCCTTCCTCCACCCGCTCCGCACCCTCGGCGGCGCCCCCCTGACGGCCGTGCGGCCGTGGGACCACCGCTGGCACAAGGGCCTGCAGATGACCTGGTCCCACGTCTCCGGGCAGAACTTCTGGGGCGGGCCGACCTTCGTGCGCGGCAGCGGCTACCAGCGGCTCGACAACGTCGGGACGATCCGCCACGAGCGCTTCGAGGCCGTGGTCGAGGGCGACGGCGAGGCCGCGTTCACCGAGAGCCTCGCCTGGACGACCTCGACCGGAGAGCGGTGGATCGGGGAGAGGCGCACGCACCGCTTCCACGCCGCGGACCCCGCCCGGGGGATCTGGGCCCTGGACTTCGCGACCTCGCTGACCAACGTGCGCGGCAGCGCCCTCGAACTGGGCAGCCCCACCACGCACGGCCGCGACGCCGCGGGCTACACCGGGCTGTTCTGGCGCGGTCCCCGGTCGTGGACGGGGTGCGACGTGGTGAGCGCGACGGGGATCACCGGGGGCGACGTCATGGGCACCCGGTCCGACTGGATCGCCCTGACCGGACAGCACGACGAGATCGACGGCGGGGCTACCGTCCTCTGCTTCGCGGGGACGTCGAGCGGCGCGGCGCCCATCCGGTGGTTCGTGCGCTCCGAGCCGTTCCCCGTGTTCAGCCCCTCGCCGTCCTTCGACGAGACGGTCGTCCTCGAACCGGGCCGCGTCCTGGACCTGCGCCACCGGCTGGTGTTCGTCGACCGGATGTGCGCCTCCGACGAGGTCGGGGCCCTCGCGGCGGAGTTCGCGCCGTGAGCGCCGTCCCGGGGTTCCCCGGAGGGGCGGCCGTCAGCAACCTCCGGGTCTACGACTGGGAGGCCGCGGACGGGCTCCACGGCGGCACGCCCCACGTGCACACCGCCTCGTCCGAGGCGTACGTCGTGGTCGCCGGCCGCGGGGAGGTCCACACCGTCACCCCGGAGGGGAGCGCCGCCGACGCCCTGGCTCCCGGGACGGTCCTGTGGTTCGGTCCGGGCACGGTGCACCGCCTGGTCAACCACGGCGGGCTGGAGATCACCACGGTCATGCAGAACGCGGGCCTCCCGGAGGCGGGCGACGCCGTCTTCACCTTCCCGCGCGCGGTGCTGGCCGACCGCGCGGCCTACGAGGCCGCCGCCCGCCTCTCCCAGGACGCCCCGGAGGAGGAGCGGGCGGCGCTGGCCCGGGCCCGGCGCGACCTCGCCGTGGAGGGGTACCTGGAACTCGTCGCCGCGGCCGGGGAGGACGGCGGGGAGGCCCTCCGGGAGTTCCACCGGCTCGCGGCGGAGATCGTCCGCCCCCGGGTGGAGGCGTGGCGGGAGATCTGGCGCGAGGGGGTGGAGCGTGAGGCGGAGCTGACCCGGCGGCAGCTGGCCTCGCTGGAGCGGGGAGACCCCGGTGCCATGGCGGAGGCGGCCGTGGTGCGCACCGAACCGCTTCCCGGGCCGCGGCACTTCGGCATGTGCGGCCGGCTCCGCAAGCGGCGGCCGAGACCCTCCGGCGGTGCGGACGGCCCGGCGCGCTGACCAGGCGCGCCGCCGGGGCGGCGGGGGCCTCCGACGACCGCGCGCCCGTGACCGGGACCGGCGCCCGGCCGCGCGCCGGGGACGCGATCGCGGCGGAGAACGGAGGGGGCCGCTCCCCGCCCCGGGGCCGGGCGGGCGCCGCGGGTTACGCGCCCGGCCCTCCGGGTTCCGCGAGCCGGGACGGCGGCCCCGGGCTCACATCGGCCCGGCCACGAGGAACAGCGTCGCCAGCGCACCGAAGACCACCCCTGCGCACAGGAAGAGCACGGGGGCCACCACCTGGCCCACGGCCCCGGCCACCTCGGCCCTCTCCGGGGCGCGCGGGTCGTAGACGACGGTCACCCGCTGTCCGAGGCGCAGCAGGTTGGGCGACGTGGAGAACCTCTGGCGCGCCAGGACTCGACCGCCCTCCCTGGTCGTGAACGTGAACGACACCGCCACCGGGTTGCCGGCCGAGCGCGCGAGCGGACCGCTGACGACCCCGGGGACGCGTACCCCGCGCAGCCTCAGCCGAGCCGACCGCACCAGGTTCACCGTCCCCACGTGGACGAGGAGCACGGACATGGCGTAGCCGGCGGCGATCGGGATGCTCATCCTCTCCGCCACCCAGGCGACGAGGGCGTGGATGTCCATGGCCTCCCCTTCCTGCCCGCGCCGTCCCGGGTCCGGGCGGGCGCCGCGGACGGCGTCCGGACCGAGGGGGTACGGCGGTGGGCCTCGGAGAGGTAGGACGCCGGGCACGGGGCGTTCGGTTCGGCCCGGCCACCGCGCCGGCCGCGGCGCCGCTCCCCCGCCCCGGGGCCGGGCGGGCGCCGCGGGTTACGCGCCCGGCCCTCCGGGTTCCGCGAGCCGGGACGGCGGCCCCGGTGCGGCGCGGGCACCGGCCCGGATGGACGTACGGGCGGAGGCCGTGGGGTCCGGCCGGCCGCCCGGCCCGGGCCCCTCCGGGACGGCCCGGGCCGGAACGACACGGTGGAACACGGGACCATTTTCCTTGTCACATACCCCCTAGGGGTATACCGTGGGCAGCATGGACGAGACACCGCGAGAACACGACCCGCACCACGACCGCACAGGCCCCTCGGAACACCCGGGGCACGCCGCCCCCGACGACCGCACACCCCGCGCGGACCACTCCGACCACCCGGCCGACACCGCCCCCGCGGGGCACGGACAGGGCGGGCACCCCGGGTCCGACCACTCCGACCACAGTGGACACGCAGGACCCTCAGACCACTCGGAACACGGAGGGCACTCCGGGCACGCGGGCCACGGCGACCACGTGGGCCAGTTCCGGCGGCTGTTCTGGATCATGCTGCTCCTGGCCGTTCCCACGGTCGGCCTGAGCACGATGTTCGCCTCCATCGCGGGCTACCCGGTTCCGGAGTTCCCCGGCGCCGGATGGGTCTCACCCGTGCTCGGCACCGTCATGTACCTCTGGGGCGGCCGCCCGTTCCTGACGGGCGCGGTCGACGAGATCAGGGCTCTCCGGCCGGGCATGATGCTGCTGATCGCCCTGGCCATCAC
This sequence comes from Nocardiopsis tropica, assembly GCF_042660575.1. Taxonomy (NCBI): domain Bacteria; kingdom Bacillati; phylum Actinomycetota; class Actinomycetes; order Streptosporangiales; family Nocardiopsidaceae; genus Nocardiopsis; species Nocardiopsis tropica. The sequence goes on along the minus strand of NZ_JBHSUF010000015.1, from coordinate 96,122 downwards.
CGTGGCCTTCTTCTCCTCCTGGGGGGCGAGCCTGGGCGTCCTCTCCCACGAGCTGGACTTCTGGTGGGAGCTGGCCCTGCTCGTCGTGATCATGCTCCTCGGCCACTGGATCGAGATGCGCTCGCTGGCGCAGACCTCGTCCGCGCTGGAGTCCCTGGCCGCGCTGCTGCCCGACGAGGCGGAGAAGGTCGTCGGCGACGAGGTGGTCACCGTCGCCCCCGCCGACCTGGTCCTCGGTGACACGGTCGTCGTCCGCCCCGGCGGACGGGTCCCCGCGGACGGCCTGGTCACGGAGGGCACCGCGGACGTCGACGAGTCGATGATCACCGGCGAATCCCGCCCCGTGAGCCGGGGACCCGGGGACCACGTCGTCGCCGGGACCGTCGCCACGGACACGGCGCTGCGGGTGCGGATCACCGCCGTGGGCGAGGACACCGCGCTCGCCGGCATCCAGCGCCTGGTCTCCGACGCCCAGAGCTCCTCGTCGCGCGCGCAGCGCCTCGCGGACAGGGCCGCGGCCTGGCTGTTCTGGTTCGCGCTGGGAGCGGCGGTCCTCACCCTCATCGCCTGGTCGGTCCTGGGGTCGCCCGACGACGCCCTGGTCCGCACCATCACCGTGCTGGTCATCGCCTGCCCCCACGCCCTCGGTCTGGCCATCCCGCTGGTGGTCTCCATCGCCACGGAGCGGGCCGCCAGGGGCGGCGTCCTGGTCAAGGACCGCATGGCGCTGGAGAGCATGCGCACCGCCGACACCGTCCTCTTCGACAAGACCGGCACCCTGACCAAGGGCGAGCCCACCGTCACCGACATCGCCCCCGGCGCCGGGCTCGGCGAGGACGATCTCCTGGCCCTGGCCGCCGCCGTGGAGGCCGACAGCGAACACCCCCTCGCCAGGGCCGTCGTGGCCGCCGCGCGCCGCAGGGGCGTCGACGTGCCCCGGGCCACCGACTTCCGCGCCTCCACCGCCGTGGGCGTCTCCGGCACCGTCCGGGGCCGAAGGGTCGACGTGGGCGGTCCCGGCATGCTGGAGGCGCACGGCGCCGAGGAGGTGGCGGTCGCGCACACCTGGAAGGCCCGGGGCGCGATCATCCTGCACGTGCTGTCCGACGGGGAGGTCGTCGGCGCGCTCGCCCTGGCCGACGAGGTCCGGGAGGAGTCCCGGCAGGCGGTGCAGGCCCTGCACTCGCTCGGCGTCAGGGTCGTCATGATCACCGGGGACGCCGAGGCGGTCGCGAACTCCGTCGCCGCCGAACTGGGCATCGACCAGGTCTTCGCCGGTGTCAGGCCCGAGGACAAGGGGGCCAAGGTCGCCGAGCTCCAGCACGGGGGGCGCAAGGTCGTCATGGTCGGGGACGGCGTCAACGACGCCCCGGCGCTCGCCCGGGCCGACGTCGGTCTGGCGATCGGCGCGGGGACCGACGTCGCGATCGCCTCGGCCGGGGTGATCCTGGCCAGCGACGACCCGCGTTCGGTCCTGTCGGTGATCGAGCTGTCGCGGGCGGGGTACCGGAAGATGCGGCAGAACCTGTGGTGGGCCGCCGGGTACAACCTGGTGTCGGTGCCGCTGGCCGCTGGTGTGCTCGCCCCCGTCGGATTCGTGCTGCCGATGGCCGTGGGCGCCGTGCTGATGTCGCTGTCGACGGTCGTGGTCGCCCTGAACGCGCAGCTGCTTCGCCGGCTCGACCTCCGTCCGGAGGCGAGCACGGAGGCCCTGCTCCGGTCGGCCGGCGCGCGTGAGCGGATCGGGGCGTAGGCGTCGGCCCGGCACGCCCGGCCGGGGGCCGACCGCTCCGGCGGGATCAGGTCCGCGCCCGGAACCCCCGGGGCCGCGGGGGCGCGTCCGCCCTCCTGTCGGCACGGCCGTCCGGGAGGGCTCCGGGCGCCGCGGTTTCCGGTCCGGCTCCTCCACCGTCTTCCCACCGCACGGGAACGGGGTGGCGCCCAGGTCGCGCGTGGTCCGCGCGCCCCGGCCGCCGCCCCGTTCCCATTTGGGACGTCCCCGAAGCGGCGGTCCCCGGAAGCGCCGCTCCCCCGGCGGAACCGGGCCGGGAGGCCCCGCGTTCGCAGGACGTGACGAGCCGTTCGACGCCCGCGCCCGCGGGCGACCCCACGCACGCGGCCCTCCCGGAAGGAAATCCATGGTCTTCAAACGTCTGCTCGCGGCCTTCGGCATCGGCGGGCTCAGCATCGACACCGTCGTCGAGAACCCCCACACCCGTCCCGGCTCCGCCCTGGAGGGGCGCGTCGAGCTGAGCGGCGGGGACGGGGACGCCGAGATCGCGGAGATCGTCCTGGCCCTGGTCGTCAGCGCCCAGGACGGCGACGAGCACGAGGGCGTGGAGTTCGCCCGGGTCCCGGTGGCCTCGGGGGTCCGGTTGGCCGCCGGGGAGACCCTGTCCGTCCCCTTCGCCTTCGGCATCCCGTGGCAGACACCGCTCACCGAGGCCGGGGGCGGGCCCCTGCCGGGCGTCCTGGTGGGCCTGCGCACCGAGGTCGTGGTCGACGGCGCCTCCGACAAGGGCGACCTGGACCGGCTGCACGTCCATCCGCTGCCCGTGCAGGAGCGCGTGCTGGAGGGTCTGGCCCAGCTGGGGTTCGGGCTCGGGTCCACCGGTGTGGAGGGCGGCTACCTGGCGGGGACGGCGCAGGAGTACCCGTTCTTCCAGGAGTTCGAGTTCCACCCCTCCGAGCGGTACGCCCACGAGATCGGCGAGGTCGAGATCGCGCTCGTCCCCGACCCGGAGGGCGTGTCGGCGGTGGTGGAGTTCGACCGCCGCGGCGGGATGTTCTCCGAGGGCGGGGAGGTGCACAGCGGGTTCCGTGTCGGGCACGACGACGCCGACCGCCTGGACTGGGCGGGGACGCTGGACTCCTGGATCGAGGAGTCGCTCGGGCGCCACCGCGAGCTGTTCGGCGGACAGCACCACGGCTACGGGGAGCGGTACCACGAGGAGGAAGAGGAGCGCGGCGGCATGCTCGGCGTCGTCGGCGGGGCCGCCGCGGGTGTCGTGGGCGGCCTGGCCGCGGGTTACGTGGTGTCCGAGGTCGTGGACGGGATCGGCGAGGACTCCGACGGGGAGGAGCAGGCCGAGGAGGAGGAAGAGGAGTCCGACGAGGAGTGACCCGGCCCCGGTGAGCACGCGCGGGCGGGGGTCCCTCCCCCGCTCGCGCGGGACCGCGGAGGGCCGGACCGTGCCCTCGGGGGGTACAGCCGCAGCGGGCCGCGGGCGCTCCCGTCCGGGCGGTGCCGCACGGGCGGCCTCGGGCGGGGTCGCCGCCCCGGCACAGGCGGAAAATGTCTGTCGTCCCCGGTAACCAGGACCGTATCCTCACACGGCGTCAACGCCTGTCCCGCCCCCTCCCCCGAAGGAGTCCGTGTGTCGGCGATCCGTCTGCCCGAGCACCTGGAGCTGCTGCTCACCGACGAACCCGTCCTCGACATCTACGAGTACGGGCCGTGGCGGGTGCCGAACCGGCTCGTCGACGAACTCGTGGAGCTGTTCGACCTGGTCATCGAGGACCCGCGCGGCCGGGAGTTCCCGCCCGGGCAGCCCTCCGGGACGGAGCAGCAGCGGCACAAGCGCCTCCGGGGCGACGTCGTCGACCACCTGGTCACCCTCCAGGGACCGCTGCGGGTCGTCGGCGGCAGCAGCTCGCGCATGCCCTCCATCCTCATCGGCCGCCACTCCACCGCGGACAACCTGACGTCGCAGTCCCACCAGTGGCTCCTGGACACCCTGACCATGCCGCCGTGCTACGGCCTGATCGAGGTGGCCAAGGAGCGGGAGCACCGCCGCACCGCCTTCGCCCTCATCGGCGACGTCCTGGACGCGGCCGAGGGCGTCGAGCCCTGGGAGGAGCGCCGCCGGGCCTGGCGGGACCTGCTCGACCGGCGTGCCGCGCACCCCGCCGACCTGGAGTTCGACATGTCGGCGAGCCCCCGCGACCTGCGGACCACCTGGGCGGCGGCGATCGACGCCGAGCACTTCCCGCGCATCCCCGAGTTCGCGCCGCCCGCGCGGTTCCTGGCCTGGGCCCACGAGAGGTTCGCCCCCGCGCACGCGCGGCTGGCCGCGGTCGCACACGACGTCCCGTCGCTGTCCGACACCCTGGTGGACCTGTGCCTGGGCCTGCGCCTGTACGGCCTGCCGCCGATGACCAGCTCCCTCCTCGACCCCGGCGAGTACCGGGAGCTGTCGGCGGACTTCGCCGGGCGCAGGAAGGCGTTCGACCTGTCCGCGTGGCAGGACCGGGTGCGCACCTGGCTGTGGCAGGGCGTCGTGGCCGGGGAGGCCGACACCTGCCGGACCTGGCTGGACATGGGCACGCGCTGCGCGCTGGCCCTGAGCTCCAGCGGCAACGAGGTGCGCAAGTCCAACCGGTTCAGCAGCCCCCTTCCGGTCAGCGGGTTCCAGACCGACCTGCGCCGCTACTGCCGGCCGCCGAGCACGCCCGTGACCGTTCCGGGGCTGCCCGGCCCGGACGGGCCGGAGCAGGCCGCGCGGCCGCGCACCGCGGACCCGGCCCTCGGCCCCACCCCGCTGGAGCGGTTGGACGCGCTGGTCGGCCTGGAGGAGGTCAAGCGGGAGGTCCGGGCCGTGGCCGCCGAGGCCGAGACCGCGCGCCGCCGGGCACACGCCGGGCTGTCGGTCGCCGCCCCCGGCAGGCACATGGTGTTCGCCGGGTCCCCCGGCACGGGCAGGTCCACGGTGGCCGGGATCATCGGGTCGCTCTACGCGGACGCGGGACTGCTGCGCACGGGCCGGGTGACCGAGGTGGGACGGGCCGACCTGGTGGCCGACCACTCCGGCGGCGTGGCCGAGCGGGTCGCACAGGTGGTGCGCGGCGCCCTGGGCGGCGTGCTGCTCGTGGACGAGGCGGCGGCGCTGGCCGGGTCCGAGAGCGGGCGCAACCCGGGTGCCGACGCGCTGGCGGCGCTGGCGCGCAAGATGGACGAGCACGCCGACGAACTGGTGGTGGTGTTCGCCGACACCGAGCAGTCCCTCGGCCGCCTGCTGTCGGCCCACCCGCGGCTGGCCGCCCGGATCGGCCGACGGCTGTCGTTCGGCGATCCGACCGGCGGGGAGCTCACCGCGATCTTCGCCGCCATGGTGGAGGACGGGGGCCTGGAGGCCGACCCGGAAACCGTGGCCGGGGCCGGGAGGCTGCTGGAACGCCTCGCGCGCGGCCGCGGTTCCACCGGCGCCCGCACGGCCCGGATGCTGCTGGACCGCGCCCTGTCGCGGCAGGCGGTCCGGGTGGCGGCCTCGCCCGCCGGTTCTCCGGCGGGTCTGGGGGCGGGCTCCGACGCCTCGGACGGCGAGACCGACCGGCTGCGCCGCCTACTGGCCGAGGACCTGCCCGAGACCCCGGAGTCGGTCGCCGCGGTCCCCGTCGGACGGGGGACGTCGAGGGTTCCGGAGGACCCGCTGGCCGAGCTGGACGCGCTCGTCGGCCTGGAGGCGGTCAAGCGGGAGGTGCGGCTGTACGCGGCCGAGGCCGAGGCCGACCGGCTGCGCGCCGCCTCCGGGGTCCCGGTGTCCGCGCCGGCCCGGCACATGGTGTTCACCGGCAGCCCGGGCACGGCCAAGACGATGGTCGCCCGGATGCTCGGCGCGGTCTACGCGAAACTGGGCCTGCTGTCGTCCGGGCACCTGGTGGACGTCTCGCGCGGCGACCTGGTGGGCGAGTACATCGGGCAGACGGCGCCGAAGGTGGAGCGTGTGGTGCGCGGCGCGCTGGGCGGGGTGCTGTTCGTCGACGAGGCGTACGCGCTCACCTCCTCGACCTCGACCAACGACTACGGGGCCGAGGCGGTCGCGACGCTGCTGCGCCTGGTGGAGGACCACCGCGACGACCTCGTCGTGGTGGTGGCCGGGTACCCGGAGGAGATGGCGCGGTTCCTCTCCTCCAACCCCGGCCTGGCGTCGCGGTTCCCGCGTCACCTCTCCTTCCCCGACTACACCGACGACGAGCTCGCGGAGATCTTCGGGGTCATGGCGCGCGAGGCCGGGTTCGCGCTCGGCTCGGGCACGGCCGACCGGGTGCGCCGCCTGCTGCGGGCCACGGGGCGCGACCACGCGTTCGGCAACGCGCGGCTGGTGCGCAACCTCCTGGAGCGTGCGACGGCCCTGCAGGCCGAGCGCATCACCGACGGCCGGAAGCGGTCGGCCGACGAGTTGCGCGAGCTGCTGCCCTGCGACCTCCCCCTGAGCGCGGGCGCCCGGGTCGGCGCCCCCGCGCAGGAGGACCCCCTGGCCTCAGCCGAGCGGCTCGTGGGCCAGGAGGCGGCCCGGCGGGAGCTGCGCGCGCTGGACGCGCGGGCCGGGGTGGAGGAGGCCCGCCGCTCCGCGGGGATCACCGTGTCGGGCGCGATCGACCACATGGCGCTCCTCGGCCCCGCGGGTACCGGGCGGGCGACGTTCGCCGAGCTCGCCGGAGCGGTGTGCGGCCGCCGCGGGCTGCTGTCGTCGGGACATGTGGTGCGGGTGGGACGGGAGGAACTGCTGGGGGCGATGCCCGGGCAGAGCGCACAGCTGACCGCGTCGGCGGTGCGGTCGGCGCTGGGCGGGGTGCTGTTCCTGGCGGAGGCGCACACGGTGCTGGCCCGACCCGGCGCCGACGCGTCGGTGGACGAGGCGGTGCGGGAACTCGTGCACCTGACGGGTGTGCACCGGCACGACCTGATGGTGGTCGTGTCCGGCTCCGCGGAGGGGCTGCCGGGCCTGCTGGAAGCGCGTCCGGAGCTCGACGCGCTGTTCACGCGGAGGCTGCGCTTCGCCGACCTGTCCGAGGAGGACCTGGCGGAGGTGTTCTCCGGGCTCGCCCGGGAGGCGGGGTTCCGCCTGGCCCCGGGTACCGCCGGAGCCGTGCGCGGACTGCTGCTGCGGGGGCGGCCGGAGTCCCCGTCCAACGCCCGCCTGGCGGAGGACCTCTTCGAGCGGACGGCTCGCGCCCAGGCGGAGCGGGTGGCGGGGCTGGACCTGGGCGACGGGGACGTGTTGCGCACGCTCGCCCCGGAGGACGTGCCCGCCGTCCTGCCCGGGCACGGGACCGCGTGGACGGGCGCGGGCCTGTACCTGTAGGGCGCGGGTCGGGGCCCCGGTCCGCGGCGGTTCCTCCCGTCCGGGGCCCGGGCCTGCCGGGGCCGGGCTGACCCGGAGGGCCCCACCGGCCCCGGGCGGCGGTCCCGGCCGTCCCGGAGGTCGGACCCCGGTCGCGGGGGTCGGACCCCGGTCGCGGGGGGACAGGGTCGCGGGGCAGGGGGCTCGGAGAGGCGAGGGCCGCGGTCGCCGCGCGTGCGACCGCGGCCCCCTGCCCTCACCAGGAACCGAAGACGGAACCGCCGTCGGTGGACCGGACCACCCGGTCACCGGCCACCGCGACGACCTGGTCGGCGTCGGCGTGGAGCGCCTGCGCCCCGCCGTCGATCCGTCCGGTCGGCTCCCACGACGCGCCGGCGTCCTCACTGCGGTGGACGCCGCCGTCCGGCGCGACCCCGAGGACGGTGTCCGTCCCCGGGACCCAGTCGACCAGCGCCAGCGGCGGCGCCCCGTCGACGGCGGAGAATCCGGACCCGCCGTCGGTCGAGCGCACCAGCCCGTCCCGCGTGGTCGCCACGACGGTCCGGCCGTCGTCGTCCACCCCCAGGGAGAACGGTTCGACGCCCTCGTCGAGCGCCTCCCACGTGGTGCCGTCCTCCGTCGCGCGCAGGGCGCCGTCGAACCCGACCACCCTGTCGGGCGTCGCGGCCAGGGCGTGGAAGTCCGACCGCCCCGCCCTCGACAGCGCCTGCCAGGTCGACCCGCCGTCGCGGGACTCGATCAGGCCCACCGGGTCGGGCATGTCCACCCCCGGGTGAGGGTGTCCGCTCGCCACGTAGCGTCCCGGCCCGGCGACCGCAAAGCCCATCAGGTCGATGGCCGGACCGACCCTGCTCGCCTCGGCGGCCCCGTCCCCCGTGCCCGGGGCGGGCAGGACGTAGAGGCCCTCGTGGGTGGCGACCAGGATGTCGCCGCTCGCGGGATCGACGTCCACGGCGTGCACGTGCGACACCTCCCCGGGCAGCGCGACGCCCGCCGCGGCCGTCCCGGACGAACGGTCGGCCCCCTCCTGCCCCTCCGCCGCGCACCCGGCCGCCATGACCGCCAGGACCGCCGTCGCGGCCGACAGGCGCGTCCTCTGTCTCGTACTCACTCTTCCCACCGATTCCTCCGAAGGCCGATCGGGCGCCGGGCCGGTCGCCCGGCGCCCGCGTGGACGCGGTCAGTGACCGCCGTGCTCCCCGCTCCCGGCGGACTCGTCCCGGTCGCCGCCACCGGCGCCGCCGAGCATGGTGTCCATCAGCTCGATCTCGGACCGCTGCGCGTCGACGATCTCCTGCGCCAGCTCCCGGGCCTCGGGGTCTGCGCCCTCCTCCAGCTCGGTCTCGGCCATCGCGACGGCCCCCTCGTGGTGGAGGACCATCAGCTCCAGGAACAGGGTGTCGAAGGCCCCGCCCTCGGCCCGCTCCAGCTCGGCCATCTGCTCCTGCGACAGCATGCCGTCCATGCCCGCGTGGTCCCCGGCGCCGGTGTCGCCGGTGTCCTCGCCCCACGACTCCAGCAGGCCGTTCATCCTGTCGATCTCCGGCCCCTGGGCCGCCTCGATCTCCTCCGCCAGCGCGCGGACGTCCTCACCGGCCCGCGTCCGGGCCAGCTCCGACATCTCCACGGCCTGGCGGTGGTGCGGGATCATCATCCGGGCGAACTCCACGTCCGCCCCGTTGAACGCGGCGGCGCCCCGGTCGGCCGCCTCCGGCGCCGGGCCGTCGCCGGTTCCGCCGCACGAGGCCAGGAGCAGGGTTGCGGCGACCGCGGCCGCCGCCGAGGCGAGGGTGCGCTTGTTCTCGGTCATGGTCGGTCCTTCTCTCTTCCGTGTGGTCCTGTCGCCGCGCGCCCGGACCGGGCCGGCGCGGCGTCGCTGCAGAGGTGTCGGCCGGACGGCGCACCGGGTTCCGCGTGCGCCGTCCGGGGGCTCCTATATGCGGAGCACCTGCAACCGGGCGAGAGAGGGCGGATCGGGGGGCCGGCGCAGGGGACCGGCCGACCGCCGGACCGACGGCGGTGTGTGCGAGGGCGTTCCGGGCCACCGGGAGAACACCACCGTGGCGACCCCCAGGAGGACGGCCGCCAGGCCGAGGACCGCCAGGCACATCAGCGTGGGGTCCGTGGGCGGGGGCTCGGCGGCGCCGGGGCCGGGCGCCGCCCGCTCCGGGACGGCGGCCGCCGGGGACGCGTCGGCGTCGGCGGCACCGCCCTGCCACGCGGCCACGGCCGTCGGCGCGGGTCCGCCGCCGTGGTGGCCCTCGGACACGTGCCCGAGCGTGTGCATCGCGCCCACGCCCAGCACGAGCGCGGCCGTCAGCAGGAGCCGCAGCCGGGCGGGCTTCGGTCGCGGGCGCGCGGCCGACCGCCGCCGGGTCCCGACAGGGGCCCTCGGCGTGTTCGGGCCGGCCGCGTCGGGCGCGGTCACGCCGGCCTCTCCCCTGCGGCGTGCTCCGCGCGGTCCTCGGGGGCGGTGGTCGTCCATGTCGGCCTCGTCATGGGGTGGCGCGCTCCGTGGAGCGCTGCGGGACAGAAGGCGTCGTCGCGGCCTGCGCGGCGCGGGCCGCGGGCCGGGGGCAGCGCCTCCGGAGCGGGCGCCGCGGACACCGCACCGGCGCCGGGGTCGGCGAAGGTCCGGGGGGCGGTGCCCGAGGTGTGGCCGGGCGCGCCGGCCCGGCGCTCCTCAGGTCGCGAGGGGCCGCGGGCGGACGCGCGGGCGCGCGTGCTCGGAGGTGCTGCCGTTCGGCCGGTCTACACCCGGCGGACGCACAGGGACACGAGTGCTCTCGTGCCCGCGAGGGGCAGCCCCCGGCGGCGCCGCGGCGGACGGTGGCCGCCGACCGGGCGCGGCGCGGGGAGGAGCGGGCCGGCGAACGCGAAGACGCCGAGGCCCAGCAGTGCGGACGCGGAGAGGGACCCGCCGCGCTGGTCGGCCACGACGTCCGCGTCCTCGTCACAGGTGCCGTGCCCGTCGGCGTGCGGTGCGTCGGGGACGGGGGCCGCGTGTGCGGCCGTCCCGCCCGCCGTGGTCGGGGAGGCGGCGGAGGCCTCGGACGGAGCCGCGTGCGGATGGCACAGCAGGACGGCCACGAGGCCCAGGGCCGACAGCACGACGAGGACCGCCCTGGTCCAGAGCGGCCTCATCGTCGTCGCGGTTGCCGTGGCCACGTCCACGAGGTTACCCACACCGTCGGCCCGTCCGGCGGCGCCCCCGGGGATCCGTCCCGGGGGGCGCCTCAGCCCCGGGACGGGCCCGTCTTCCGGGGCCCGGTCAGTGCCCGGCGGGGAGCCTGCCCGACAGTTCCCGGTGCAGGTGCGCGCTGGGCCGGTTGAGCCCGGTGATCTCCACCTCCACGCCGTGTCTGCGGAAGCGTTCGGTCACCTGGTCCAGAGCGGCGACCGCCGAGGAGTCCCACACGTGGGCCCCGGTCATGTCCACCACGGCCTTCTCCACCCCCTCCTCGGTGTAGTCGAACCGGTCGACCAGCGCCCCGGTCGAGGCGAAGAACACCTCGCCGTTGACCGAGTACACGCGTGTGCCGCCCTCGGGGTCCAGCACGCTGGTGACGCCCGCCTGCACGGCGGCCCCTCCGGCGAAGGTCACCATCGACACGACCACGCCCACGATCACGCCCAGGGCCAGGTTGTGCGTGGCCACGACCACGGCGACGGTGACGACCATGACCAGGGTCTCGGTCCAGGGCATCCTCCTGACCGTCCCGGGGGCGATGCTGTGCCAGTCGAAGGTCACGACGGACACGAACACCATCACCGCGACCAGGGCGGCGATGGGGATCATCCCCACGAGGTCGCCCAGCCCGACGCACAGCACGAGCAGGAACGCCCCCGCCAGGAACGTCGAGACGCGGGTGCGGGCTCCGGAGCTGACGTTGATCATGGTCTGGCCGATCATCGCGCAGCCGGCCATGCCGCCGAAGAAGCCGACCAGGACGTTGGCGATGCCCTGTCCGCGGGCCTCGCGCGCGTGGTTGGAGGTGGTCCCGGTCTGGTCGTCGACGACCTTGGCGGTCATCAGCGACTCCATCAGCCCCACCAGGGCGAGGGTCAGGGAGTAGGGCGCGATGAGGACGAGCGTGTCCAGGGTGAAGGGCACGTCCGGGATCAGCGGGACCGGGAGGGTGTCGGGCAGCTGCCCCATGTCGCCGACCGTCCGGCCGGGGATGCCCAGGCCGATCGCGGCCACGGTGAGCACGACGATGGCGACCAGCGGGGCCGGGACGGCCTTGGTGAGCAGCGGCAGCCCGAAGATGATGCCCAGTCCCACGGCGACCATCACGTAGACCGGTACGCCGGCCCCGACCAGGTGCGGCATCTGGGCCAGGAAGATGAGGACGGCCAGGGCGTTGATGAACCCCGTCATCACGCTGGGCGGCACGAACCTCATCAGCTTGGCGACGCCGAGCAGGCCCAGGGCGACCTGGACGACCCCGGCCAGGATGGTGGCGGCGATGAGGTGGTCGACGCCGTGCTCCATCGACAGCGGCGCGGCCACCAGGGCCATGGCCCCCGTGGCGGCGGAGATCATCGCCGGCCGCCCGCCCAGGAAGGCGATCGACACGGCCATGACGAAGGAGGCGTACAGGCCCACGCGGGGGTCGACCCCCGCGATGATGGAGAAGGCGATGGCCTCGGGGATCAGCGCGAGCGCGACGACCAGTCCGGCCATCACGTCGGCGCGCAGCTGGGCGCCGCCGGGGAGCTTCGACAACAGAGCCCTCGAGGGGTTCTTCACAGGCAGATTCATGGAACCCGTCCGATTCGGGCGGCCCGCGGCGCGGACCGCTGCGTGCAGGTCTGTGGTGCGGCATCGGCGCGCGGGGGCGGTGCGCCGGACGGCAGGGGCCCGGGTCGGCGCGCGGCGGCAGGCGGTCCGGATCCACCGGGATCGGGGCGAACGCGCGCGGGGGTTCCTCGCGGCGACCCTGCTCGCCTCAACTCTACTCTCACGTAAGGGTTGAATCCTGTGTCGGGACTGAGACGGCCCTCACACCGCCACCCGCTTTCCCTGCCGCCCCACGCCCCACGCCCCACGCCCCACGCCCCACGCCCCACGCCCCACGCCCCACGCCCCACTCGACGGGAGTGTGTCACCGGCACGGCCCGGAGGCATGAGGGAGACGGCGCCCGCGCCGGACGCCCGGTGCCGCAGGCGCCGCGGCCCCCGCCGGGCGCGGACGGCCCGCCCACGGGAGCCGGGGCCAGGGGCTTCACGGCTGCGCGCGGACCCCGCGCCGCCCGCGGACCCCGTGGACGCACGGGCGGCGCGGCCCGCCCGAACTCACGGGGCGACGGGCTGCCCGGCCCCGCGGTGGAGCGGCCTCACGCGCCGCCGTCGAGCCTGGCGCGCTGGTCGCGGAGGCGCCCGGCGAACTCCTCCGCCATGTCCAGGCGCTCGCGCAGGACCCGGCAGCGCTCCGCCGCAGCCTCGCCGAAGGCGTCCAGCCGGGCCAGCAGGCCGGCGCGCTCGTCCGGCGTCACCCCGCCGGCCTCCAGGGCATCGAAGGCGCCGAGCAGGTCGCGCATCTCCTCCAGGCTGAACTCCAGCGGCTTCATCCGCTTGACGAGGAGCAGGCGTTCGACGTCGGCGCCGGTGTAGAGGCGGAACCCGCCCTTGGAGCGCGCCGACGGCTCCACCAGCCCGACCTCCCCGTAGTAGCGGATCGTACGCAGCGACAGCCCCGTGCGCTCGGCGACCTCACCGATCTGCATGCGGTCCTCGCCCATACGGGCCCCTCCTCAGGTACGACGCTCCACGGCCTCGGGGAGGGGCCCGCCGCGCGGGACGCGCCTCCCCGGAGGGACAAGCCTGACACGGCGCGCGGACGGGAACGACCCGCCCCGCACGCCCGGGCCGCCGGGTCCTGTCCCGGCCGTCGTGCCTACTCGCCCCCCTCGGCCGGCTCGGGCGCCAGGTAGTTGCCGATGTATCCGAGGACCCCGAACACCGCGGCGGCGGTGATCGTCGGCACGAACAGCCACGTGGAGCTGGCGGTGATCCAGTCCGGCCGCTGGGCCACCACCCCGGCCAGCTGGCCGAGGACGAGAAGGCTCCCGAGGGCGAAGCAGGCCAGGAGCCCGAGCTTGAAGAGCGCGCGGACGACGGTGAACGCCCGAGACTTGACGGCGGTCATGTTCAGCCCCCCAGGACCGGTAGGAAGCCCCATCCGATGAGGCAGCCGATGAGGAAGATCGGGATCATGTAGTACGCGATCAGCGGCAGGAACGTGCTCTCGGGGCGCGCGCCGGTCAGGCCCGCCGCCACGAAGATCGACCCTGAGGCCGGTGGGGACGCCCCCTCCGTGGAGGCGAACACGAGGATGGCGACGACCGCGAGGAGCGGGTCCACGCCCACGCCCACCAGGGCCAGGAAGGAGATCTGGCCCACCGCCGTGAGGGTCGCCGTGGACGAGAGCGGTCCGGCGACCAGGGTCACCACCAGGCCGACCACGGCGACGAGCAGGAAGCGGTTGACCGGCAGGTCGGCGAGCAGCGCGTTGACGTCCTCGGCGAGCCCCAGCCGGCCGAGGATCTCGCTGGCCGCGATAGCGAAGAACAGCAGGGCGCCGATGGTGGCGAACTTGGGCATGGCGCCGTCGAGCAGCGCCGACCAGCCGCGGAGGTTCCCGGGCAGCCGGTCGCGCCCCGCGACGAGGGAGAACCCGATGATCATGATCGGGATCCAGGTCAGCAGGGAGATCTCGCCCAGCGCGTCGCCGACGGGGGTGGACGTCGCGAGGAAGTCGGCCACGGGGCCGATCGTGACGACGATGGGGATGAGGGCGCCCAGGAAGATCGACAGCGCGCCCGCGCCCTCCCTGAGCGACGTGCGCAGGGGGACGAGGTCCTGCCTGTCGGCCTTGGGGATGCCGTCCCTGCGGACGAAGTACATGACCAGGCCGATCCTGAGCAGGATCTGGTAGGCGCCGGCCACGAGCAGGGCCAGGTAGACCTGGCCCGTGGTGACCATGCCGCCGGTGAACCCGACCATGATGACCATGGACGCACTGGGCGGCAGTGCGGCGCCCATGCCCCCGTTGCCCGCGAGGACCGTCGCCGCGCGGGTGGGGGTCCACCCGGTGCGCACCATCCACGGCCCGGTGAAGGAGCCGCTGGAGGCGGTGTTGGCGGAGTTGGACCCCGAGAGGGAGCCGAAGACCGCCGACCCCGCCGTGTCGATGAACGCGGGGCCGCCGCGGATGCGCCCGAAGACCGAGTTGAGGATGGCCAGGATCTTCTGGATGAGACCCGTGACGTCGATCAGGTGGGCCATGAACACGAACGCCAGGGCGGCGTAGAGCACGTCGTGGGTGAGGGCGTCGGCGAGCCCGCCCAGCAGGTAGGCGGGGGCCTGCGCTCCGGCGAAGAGCGCGGTGGTGATCATCCCGAGGAGCATCGCCTCGCCCATGTTCCTCTTGAACACGACGTTCCAGACGATGATCACGGCGATGAAGGCCGCGAGGGCTAGGAGTGCGGTGGGCATGGTGCGACCTTCGGGGGTGGGGCGGGCTGGTGCTGGTGGCGGCCGGTGCCCGCGGGCTCCGTACCGGCGCGGGCCGTGGGGGCTGCGGAGCCGCTGAGGACAGCGGGGGTCGTGGAGGCGGTGGGGACCTCGGACGCCGCGGGAGCCGGGAGGACTGCGGAGAAGGCTCCGTCGGCAGGGAGGGCCGGACCCGCGGCGGCGGGGAGGGGGACGGCGGACGGGCCGGGGCGGCGTCTCATCCGCGTTCACCGCGGATGGCGTCGCGGCGGCGCGCCTCGTCCTCGACGACGCCCCGGGCGGCGAGGAGGGCCTGCTCGGCCTCCAAGCGCGGGACGACGAACACGCCGTCGCCGTCGGCGACGACGATGTCCCCGGTGGCGCAGACGGCGCCGCCCACCGCGATCGGCACGCCGACGTGACCGGGGCCGTCCTTGTAGGGCCCTGCCGGGGAGACCCCGGCCGCCCAGACGGGGAAGCCGAGGTCGCGGAGCTCGTCGACGTCGCGGACCGCCCCGTCGACCACCATGCCGCGGATGCCGCGGTTGAGGGCGCGCTCGGCGATGAGCTCGCCCAGCAGCGCGCGGGAGCGGTCCCCGCCGCCGTTGACCACCAGGACGTCCCCGGGAAGGGCCCGGCCGAGGGCCCGGTGCAGGGCCCGGTTGTCGCCGGGTCGCGTCAGGACGGTGAGCGCGCGCCCCGCGACACGGGCGCCGGGCCACACCGACCGGATGTGAGGGGAGACGAAGCCGAGGCGGTCGCGGCCGTCGCCGATGGCGGCGGTGGGGATCCCGGCGAACGCGTCGGCCAGGGCCCGCGTGTCGTCCTGGGCGCGGCGGGCCAGGGCCAGGTGGCGGTCGGCGGCACCGGCGCTGACCGGGGCGTCGACGCCCAGACCGGCGAGAAGGTCGATGCTGGCCCGGAGCTCGTTGGACCTGCGCAGGGCGTGCAGGCGGGTGCCCTTGTTCAGACGGTCCAGGGCGGCCGGGCCCTCGGACAGGGCGTCGGCGATCTGCTCGCGCACCCAGGCCTCATCGCCCGCGGCGGCGCCGGCGTCCACGGCCTCGGTGATGAGGGCTCCGAGGCCCTTCATGAAGACGCTGCGCAGCAGTTTGCGGCGCGTGGCGTCGCCGACCTCGCCGCCGATGGGCTCGGTCCCGGCGTCGACCGCGCCCAGCAGACGCACCGCGTCCCCGGAGGCCGCGCCGGACAGGAGCACCTTGGCCCTGGCGCCGAGCACCAGCACCGATCCGATGATTGCCCCGTCCACGACCCGCGCGGACGTGCCGAGGGCCTGCGCGACGCGGATCTTGGTCTCCGGCGAGGAGGCGTTGAGGTCCACGTAGACCGCGTCGTCGCGCAGTGCGGGGCGGGCCGCGTCGGCGGCCGCGACCGCGTGCGCCGCCGTGGTGAGCCCGAGGACCAGGTCGGCTCCCGCGACGGCGTCGGCGGTGGAGTCGGCCCGCCCCACTCCGGCGGGGGTGGGCGTCTCGCCCGGGTCGTAGCCCGAGGTCTCCCAACCCGCGGCCGCGAACGCCGTGGCGTAGGTGGATCCGGCTTCGCCCAACCCGAGGACGGCGACCTTCATCGTCACACCTTCTATCATTCAGTGATAGTTACTATTACCAACTGAGAGGAAGTGTGACCTGCGACGCTTCACGCTGTCAACCCGGCGGAAACCCGTCCGCTACCTTGGGAGCGAGGACCGAGCGGCGGAACCGCCGTGCCCGCCGGGGCCGCGGCCCTCACGAAGGCGTCGGAACGGCCCCCGGGACAAGCCGGAATCGCAACGGAAGGGCTGGGGACAGCGAGTATGGGAGCCCCGACCGGGACCGGGAACCAGGGACGCACGCTCGACCGGGCCCTGGACGTCCTGGAGTGCCTGGAGCGCGCGCGCGGGCCGCTCCGGCTCAGCGAGATCGCCAGGGAGAGCGACCTCCACCTGGCCACGACCCAGCGGACCGTCAACCAGCTCGTGCGGCGCGGCTACATCCAGCAGGACGGCCTCGGGTACTCGCTCGGTCCGGTGATCCTGTCCCTGGCCCACGCGTTCGTCGTCAACGACCGGCTCAGCACGGTCGCGACGCCGATCCTGACCGAGCTGTCGGCCTCGACCGGGCTGACCTCGTCGCTCTTCGTGCGCTCCGGGCTCGAACGCATCCTCGTCGCACGCGTGGACGGGGTGGACCCCCTGCGCTACCAGTTCCCCATCGGGCGACGGGTCCCGCTGGACCTCGGCGGCGGCAAGGTCCTCCTCGCCCACGGGGACGACGCGGAACTCGACGACTACCTCGCGGACCTGCCCGACGCCCGACTCGCGGACGGACGGGTGCAGACCCCGGACGACCTGCGCGCGGAGCTCGAGCGCATCAGGGAGACCGGCTATCACCTGGCCGAGTCCGAACGCGAGCTCGGTGCGCTCAGCCTCACCCGGCCCGTCCCCGGCCACGACGGCGGCGCGGCGGCGGCCATCAACCTGGTGACGACCACGGAGACGACCGCTCCGGAGGAGCTCCTGGCCCTCCTGCCCGAGATCTCACGCGCCGCCGGGGCCATCGGCGCCAGGATCTAGCACGGCGGCCGGCAGCCGGGCATGCGGGGGCCCCGGCCGCGTGATCGCGACCGGGGCCTGCGGACCGAACCCCTCAGCCGACCAGGGCCAGCAGGGCCGGGACGGTCAGGACCGCCACGTAGAAGCCCATGAACTGCACACCCGTGTGCATGTTGAGGAACTTGTTCAGGAGCCCTCCGACCAGGCCCACCGTGAGGGTGACGCCGACCGCGAGCAGCCCGCCCTCGTACAGGCAGATCACCATGATCAGACCGGCGAAGGCGCCGATGATCGCCTCGTGGGAGACCTTGCGCATCACGAACGAGGCGGCGCGGTGCGCGTAGGTCATCGCGAAGGGGTACGCCACGGCCGACGCCAGCGCCACGCCCAGCAGCCCGTACACCAGGAACTCGCCGCCCGACAGCAGGTCGTGCAGGTTGTTCGTGGCACCGGTCTCGGTGTCCACCGTGTACACGGGCGGCGCGTTGAACAGCGGCGCGGCCGGGCCGGCGGCCATCGGCGAGAGCGGCAGGCCCAGCGCGATCAGCGGGATCAGCGTCTCCGCGATGTAGGTGGACTCGGTCGTGCCGTTGCGCACCGACATCACCGAGGTCAGCCGGTGGTAGCCGTTCTTGATGCGCGCGCCGGCGATCTCGCCCATCAGCACGGTCATGGCCACCGGGGAGAACACGAACGTCGCGCTGGAGACGCCGGCCGCCGCGCTCGTGTACCCCAGCTGCTTGCGGTCCAGGACCTTCAGCGGGTTGGGCAGCCGCCCCTTCCAGGTCCGGGTGTCCGGGGCCAGGTCGAAGGTGCGCGGCGCCTCCCGGCGCAGCGAGGCGCGCCCCGACGGCGACAGCGCCATGAGCAGGTCGGCGATCAGCGGGCCGGTCGCGATGCCCAGGAAGAAGCTGATCGACAGGGACGTCCCGGTGGTGTTCGTGACGAAGGCCTGGAGGCCCACGACCAGCAGCACGAACGGCACCAGCGCCAGCACGGAGGCCAGGCGGCCCTTGGAGGTGTAGGCGATGAGCACGGCCGCGGCCACGAAGATCCACGGCGCCGCCCTGCCGATGGTGTCGGCGAAGGGGCTGAGCAGCCAGGCGAACAGGACCGCCAGCGGCACCGAGATGAACGCGGCGACCACACCGCCCGAGATGGCCTTGCGCAGCGCGATGTGCGGCACCCCGAGTTCGCGCAGCATCTGCGCGTCCCTGAGCATCGGCACCGCCATGGTGTCGCCGGGGATGCCCAGCAGCGTGGTGGGGATGGCGTGCGTGATGTGCTTGGCGACGATCCCCGCCATGAAGAAGGTGAACACCCCGGGCGCGGGGACGCCCAGCAGCACCACGAGGAGGGTCAGCGGGGCCACCGTCGCGGTCTCGTCGGTGCCCGAGACCAGTCCGATCAGCGCGAAGACCATCGCGCCGACCAGGCCCATGCCCAGGGCCCAGGCGGCGTCGGTGAGCAGTTCGGGGCTCATTCGGCCACCGTCCCGCCGCGGCGCTCGTGCTGCGCGCGCAGGTCCTCGTACAGGCCCAGCGCGCGGATCTCGTCCTGGACGGGGCCGGGCAGCTCGCCGGGGTCGCCCAGGGGCCCGTACTCGGCCTCGATGGCGTCCATCGCCTCCGCCCGGCCCTCGCGGGAGGTCTGCTGCTCGGTGACCACGCGCTTGGGCGCGAAGAGGCGGGCGCCGACGAACCCGGCGATCAGGCAGCCGGCCAGACCCACGAGCAGGGCGTAGGACCCGGACAGGGAGTCGTCGCCGGAGCCGCGGGAGAAGAAGAGGTCGGCGACCAGGTAGAGGGGGGTGGCGATGCCCACGCCGAGCGCGATCGCGCCGAGCGTGTGCCGGGAGTCGACGGTGTCGCCCCAGATCTCCAGGAGGTTGGACATGGTTGGTTCCGTTCACTGAGGGTGGCGGGCGCGCGGAGGGCCCTGCGGCCCCGGGCGCCGCGCCGGGTGGGGGCGTGCGGGGGCGGCGGCTGCCGCGCCCCGGCACGGGGTCCGGTGCGTCACCGGCTCCGGATCTCGGCCAGGACGGCCTCGGCGCGGTCGTGCCGGAAGGCCTTCTCCGAGATCAGGACCGCCACGACCCGGTCCACCTCGCCGCCGGCGGCGCCGACGGCGATGGCGATGTTCTTCGCGTGCAGGGACATGTGGCCCCGCTGGATGCCCTCGCCCGCCAGGGCGCGCACGGCGGCGATGTTCTGGGCGAGGCCGACGGCGGTGACGAGTTCGCCCAGTTCCCGGGCCGTGGTCACCTCCGTGACGGCGATGGCCGCGCGCGCGGCCGGGTGGGAGCGGGTCGCCCCGCCGACCAGGCCGACCGGCATCGGCAGTTCCAGGGTGGCCACGATGTCGCCGTCCGCGTTCTTCTCGAAGGTGGACAGCGAGGAGTAGACGCCGTCGGCGTTCACGGCGTGGGAGTGGGCGCCCGCCTCGACCGCGCGGGTGTCGTTCCCGGTGGCCAGGACCACGGCGGACACGCCGTTCATGATGCCCTTGTTGTGGGTGGCGGCCCGGTACGGGTCGGCGGCGGCGAGCCGGTAGGCGTGGATCATGTCGTCCACGATCTCGGCCCCGCCGAGGGCTTCGGCGTCCAGGACGGCGCGGGCCCGGCTCAGCCGCAGGTCGGCCTTGTTGGTGAGGATGCGCAGCACGGCCCGGCCGCCCGCGATCTCCGCCAGGCGCGGGGCCACGGCCTCGGCCATGGTGTTGACGGCGTTGGCGCCCATGGCGTCGCGCACGTCCACGACCAGGTGCGCGACGACGTAGGTGGCGCCGAGCGCCTCGACGGTGCGCACGGTAAGGTCCAGGACCCCGCCACCCACCTCGGCGAGCTTGGGGTCCTGCGCGGCGGCGAGGGCGATCAGCTCGTCGCGGGCCTCCAGCACCCGCAGCCGGGCCCCGGCCGGGTCGACGACGTCCACGACCTGTACCTGGGCCTGCATGACGGGTCCGGTGCTGCTGGTGGTGAAGCCGCCCCTCACCCGGGCGATCCGGGCGGCGTTGCTCGCCGCCGCGACCACGGACGGCTCCTCGGTGGCCATCGGCACCAGCACGTCCCGCCCGTTGACGGTCACGTTGGTGGCGATGCCGACGGGGATGCCCATGACGCCGACGACGTTCTCGATCATGTGCTCGGCGGCCTCCACTCCCAGCCCGCCCGGCTCCAGGGCGTCGAACACGGCGGGTTCCACGCCGCTCTCCCTCGCCACGGCCTCCCGGCGCTCCTGGACCGTGAGCGTGCGGAACCCGGTCAACCTGCTGTTCTGAGCCACTGCGTGCTTCCCCCGTGGAACGGGCACCGGTGTGCGGTGCGTCACTGCTGTCCGGTCCATGTAAGCAGCGAACGTCACACGGACGACATGTCCGGTTCAGACAACGGGGGCCGCGTTCACATGTCTGTTTCCTGCAGTGCGCAGCCGGTGGAGGCGCGCGGCGACGCCCACCCGGAACATCGGGTCGGGGGACCTCCAGTCCGGTCCGAGCAGGGCGGTCACCCTCTCCAGGCGCTGCTTGACGGTGTTGGGGTGCACGTACAGGGCCCGTGCGGCACGGGAGACGCTGCCGCCGCCGTCGGCGTAGGCGGCGATGGTCGCGGCCAGCTCGGTGCGGTGCTCGCGGTCCCAGTCGACGACGGGGCCGATCATCCGGTCGACGAAGGCGAGCGCCCGGGCGCCGTCGGTGCCGAACATCGCCAGGTAGGGGGCGTACTCGTCGGCCTCGTGCGCCCCGTCGGACACGCCCAGCGCGGGCAGGAGGCCGGCGCACTCCCACGCCTCGGCGAGGGCCGCGCCGATGCCGGCCGGGCCGCTGACCCGGGAGGCGACCGCGAGCATGGGCCCCTCCTCCCGCGCGCCCCGGCCGCGGCGGACCTGGCGGGCCGCCTCGCCGGGGTCGCCTCCGGGGACCAGCACCGCCACGCCCTCCCCCTGGGCCGCGACCAGCCACCTGCGGCTGGCGGCGGACAGCGCGCGCAGCAGCGGATGGCGCGCCCGGTCGGGGACGGGCACCACCACCCCCGACCAGGGCTGGTCGAGGACGATGCCGCGTGCGGCGGCCCGCCGCTCCAGCGCGTCCATGTCGGCCGATCCCGAGACCAGGTCCAGCGCCAGTTCGCCCCGCACCCGCTCCTCCGCGTCGGTCAGGGCCTCGCGCTGCATGGTCAGCAGGGCCACGATCTGCCCCGAGCGCTCGATGGTGCGGCGCTCCACGTCGGTGAGCGGGGCCGGGCCGACGCCCACGAGCAGCAGGCCCAGCAGCTCCGAGCCCGCGATCGCGGCGGCGACGACGTCCAGTCCCTCGGCGCCGACCGGGGCGCAGTGGCCCGAGGCCCGGCTGCGCTCGGCGGCCCGCACCGCCGGGGCCGACAGCCGCCCCCGCGTCCACCAGCGGCCGCCCCCCTCGGCGGTCGCGGCCACCGGCCGCAGCTCCCGGTCGGCGATGGCGACGGGCCGCCCCAGCGACTCGGCGAGCGTGGCCGCGACCTCGCGGGGGCCGTGGCCGGACAGCACCAGGGCGGTGAGCCGCTCGTGGACGCGGGCGGAGGCGTTCATGGCCTCCAGGTGGCGCTCGGCGCGGGACTGGGCGTCCTCGGCGCGGTCGGCGGCGTCGGTCACCGCCGAGAACAGCCGGGCGGTGTGCAGGATGACCGCGGCGTGGTCGGCGAAGGCCGACAGCAGGGCGATCTCGTCGCTGGCGAAGGAGCGCGTGGACCTGTCCGCGGCGAAGAGGACACCGAGCACCTCGCCGTTGGCGGCCATCGGCACCCCGAGCAGGGACCGCAGGCGCTCCTCCCCCACGGCGGCGTCGATCTCGGGGTCGCGGTCGAGGTCGTGCTCCGCGCCGTAGTCGGCCGTCCACTGGGGCGACCGGGTGCGCACCACCCGGCTGGCGATGCCCATCCCCGCGGGGACGCGCAGCCCCTGGAAGCGCGGGGAGACCGTGCCCCGGCTCGCGCGGACGAACAGCTCGTCGGTGCTCTCGTCGTAGACGGAGAGGTAGGTGACGTCGGTGCTGACCAGGTCGTGGGCGCGGTCCACGAGTTTGCGCAGCAGGGCCTGCACGTCGCGGACCTCGACCAGGTCGCGTGTGCTGGCGATGAGGGCGGACAGCTCGCCGTCGCGGCGCCGCAGCCTGCCGAACCCGGCGGCGGCCCGCTGCGCGCGGACGACCACCCCTTCCTCCACGGGCCCCAGGAGCGAGCGCACGTCCTCGGCGGAGAGCTGGTCGCCCGACTCCACCCGGGCCAGCAGGTCGACGACCGCGCGCTGGGCCCGGGGATCGAGTGGCGCGGGAGTGTCGTGCATCACGGAAGTATCGCATCTCCTCAGGTGGGAGGGCATACCGGCCGGCGCCGGGCCGCGCTCCGCGCTCATCCGGGGCGCGTTCCCGCCCCCGTGCACGGCTGGGTGGGGCCGGGCCGCGGGCCGCCTCAGACCCGCCGCCGGGCCGCCTGCGAGCAGCCGAGGAACACCCGCCACTCGTCGGCGGGAAAGGACAGGAACCCCGCCTCCCGGTTGCGGGCGTCGCGCACGTCGGCCCCGCTCTCGTGCTCACGGGCCTCCACGCAGTGGGACCCGCTCTCGGAGTAGGTGGACTTGTGCCAGGCGTTCACAGCATCCCCCGCAGGAACTCGACCGTGTGGCTCACGGGAAGTGCCATGCTCAGCGCGTCGCGGACCTTCCTCTCCAGGACGGCCGTCTCGGAGGGCTCCTGGTGCACGAAGTTTCCCCCTCCGTGGTCCGAGGACGCAATGATCGTCCCGTCGCGCAACCTGTACACCTGGACCGGCGCAACCGATGCAAGGTACAGGGAGCCGTTCGGGAACACCTGTACGGATGTCCGGCCGCGCGCCACCATGTGCAGGAGCGACTCCGCCTGCTCCTTCCTGACCGTTTCCGGCATCCATTCCAGTGCGAACTGCGGAAAAACCGCGGTGATCAGAGGATTGTTCCTTCCGACCAGCGCCTCGTACCTACTCACCCGCAATTGCGACAAACGCTCTATTTCGTCGTCCGACTCGGTCGGACGCCCCGCACGGAACACCTCGCGCGCATAGGACAGGCACTGCACCAGCCCCGGGACGACCGACACCGTGACCGTGTCGATCGTCAACGCCTCGTTCTCCAGGTCCCCCAGGGACCGCATGAACGACGGGATCTCCGCCCCGGCCACCTCCAGGCGCCACTCCCGCAGCAGCGCCCCGTTGCCGCCGAGCAGGTCGCTCAGCTGCTTCACCCTGTCCTGGCGGGGGCGCGCCTTGCCGCTCTCCCACCGGGACAGGGTCGAGGCGGCGACACCGGAACCGAGCCTCTGGGCCAACTGGCGCTGCGTGTAGCCGTTCAATTCACGCGCCTTACGCAGAGATGTCCCGAAAATATTTGCACCCATGGTGGAAATTGAAGCACCGCGGTGCACATTCGACCACACGGACAGGGAGAAATTCCTATCGCTGGTGCGGCGAGGGGCTTCTCCACGATGCTGGGGACATGGACCGAACGAACCTGAACACGGACGTGTTCGCCAGGGCGGCAGAGGCCTTCATGGACCTGAGGGGGCTCGCCTTCACCGTCGAGTGGCGGCGCTTCCCCTGGACCCCCGGGGCCGAGGTCGACCGGGCCCTGGTGGGGCCCGCCTACCTGGGCAACGTCTCCATCGGCCTCAAGAACGGCTTCAGCTGGGGCTACCAGGACCGCGACGGCACCTGGCGCTACGTCCACCGCGACCGCCTCCACCTGCTGGTGGACTCCGTCGTCGAGCACCGCGCCGGCCACGCCCCGCCCCTCCCCCGCCGCAGCGACCGCCGGGTGGGCGGGGAGCACCGGGGCTGACGGGCGGGGCCCGGGAACGCGCGGCCGTGGGAGCGCGCCCGCGCCCGTGCCCACGACAGCGACCGGGCACGGGCCGCCCGGACGGGCCGGACCCCGGCGGCCGGGGAGCCGGACGGCCAGAGGCGCCCCGGCGGGACCGCAGGACGCCCCCGGCGCCGCGACCGGCGGAGACGGGTCTACCATCGATCCGTCACGCCCGGACCCGCGCCCTGCCGCGGCAGGGCGCAACGGTACTACGGGAACCCACCTGAGGAGCCACACATGGGTATCGGAGCACGTGAGGTCCTGGTACTGCTCGTCATCGCGCTCCTGCTGTTCGGCGCGAAGCGTCTGCCCGCCCTCGCCCGCTCGCTGGGGCGCAGCGCACGCATCCTGAAGACGGAGCTCAAGGCCACCGACACCGGCGGGCAGCCCGGCGCGGACGCGGACGCCGGGTCCGGCGGCGCCCGGGACGCGGACTCCGGCCCGGCGCCCCGGCAGACCGCGCCCCGGCAGGCCGTGGCGCACGCCGCGGCGCCGACAGGCCCTCCCCTGGAGGGCACGGTCGTCAGCCACCGCTCCGCCGACAGGTAGGAGCGGTTCCCGCCGCCCCGGCACGGGGTCGGTGCTCCCGGGGCCGGGGCACAGGAGGCCTCCGGGCGGCGCGCGGACGAAGGGTGCGCGCACGGCCCGGAGGGACCTCGGACGGTCTCCCCTCCAGGTGCGGGCGCCACCGCGGGGAGCGCGGGGTCAGCGGGGCGGGAGCCCCAGGTTCTCGCGGAGCGTCGCGCCGGTGTACTCGGCGCGCAGCGCGCGGCGCTCCTGGAGCAGGGGCACGACGCGGTCCACAAACTCGTCCAGCCCTCCCGGGGTGATGTGCGGGACCAGCACGAACCCGTCACCGGCGCGTTCGCGCACGTGCGTGATGATGTCCGCGGCCACCGACTCCGGGGTGCCCACGAACGTCTGACGCGCGGACACCTCCACGACCAGGTCGCGGATGTTCAGCCGCTTGGCCTCGGCCAGCTCCCTCCACTCGCGCACCGTGGCCGCGGGGTCGCGGACCAGCCTGGTGCGGCCCCGGGTGATGCCGGTGTCCCCGGCCACCGGGTCGGCGTCCGGCAGCGGACCCTCCGGGTCGTGGTCGGACAGGTCCCTGCCCCAGACCGATTCCAGGAACCGGATCGCGGTCTGCCCGCTCACCTGCTGGTAGCGGACGTGCAGCGCCTTCTCGTCGGCCTCGGCCGCGGTGTCGCCGACCGTGTACGTGACGCCGGGCATGATCAGCAGCGACTCCGGATCGCGCCCGTGGGCCCTCACCCTCCGCTTCACGTCGGCGTAGAACGCCTTGCCCTCCTCGAACCCGCCGTGCCGGGAGAAGACGACGTCGGCCGAGGCCGCCGCGAAGTCCCGCCCCTGCGGGGAGTCCCCCGCCTGGATGACGACCGGCTGTCCCTGCGGCGCCCGCGGCAGGGTGGGCCGCGCCTCGATGTCGAAGAACCGGTCGTGGTGGCGGGCCGTGCCGGCCCCCGTGCCGCCTGCGCCCTCCCCCGCCGCGTCCCAGAACGCGCGGACGGCGCGCACGAACGAGGAGGCGCGCTCGTAGCGGTCGGCGTGGTCGAGGTAGCCGCCGCGCCGGAAGTTCTCGCCGGTGAACGCGTCGGAGGAGGTCACCGCGTTCCACGCGGCGCGCCCCCCGCTCAGGTGGTCCAGGGTGGCGAGCTGGCGGGCGAGCTCGTAGGGCTCGTTGTAGGTGGTGCTGAGGGTGCCCGCCAGCCCGAGGTGGTCGGTCACCGACGCCAATGCGGCGAGGACCGTGAGCGTGTCCGGCCGCCCCACCACGTCGAGGTCGTGGATCAGTCCCTGGTGCTCCCGCAGGCGCAGCCCCTCGGCCAGGAAGAGGTAGTCGAACCGTCCCCGTTCGGCGGTGCGCGCCAGGTGCTCGAACGAGGAGAAGTCGATCTGGCTCAGCGACGCCGGGTCGCTCCACACCGTCGTGTTGTTCACGCCCGGGAAGTGCGCGACCAGCCGCACCTGCCGGACCTCGGACTCACTGCCGCCCATCACGTTCTCCTTCGTCCGTCTGCGCCGTTCCCGCCCCAGCGGTCGTCCCCGCGCTCCGGCCGCGCCGGAGGCGCCGGGCCCTCCCGCGGCCCGGGGCCTGCGTCCCGGCCTGGGGCGCGGCCCCCTTCCCCGCGCAGGCCTCCGGCTCCTGCAGCGGCGGGATCGGGCTCACCCCGAGTTCCAGTCCCATCCCGTACCGGTGTGCGGCCGCCTCGCCGCCCCCGGGCCCCGCCCCGCTCACGCGGTCGCGTAGCGGTTGGCGGGACGGGGCAGGCCGAAGCGGGCCCTCAGGGTGTCCTCGGCGTACTCCCCCCGGAACGCGCCCGACGCCCGCAGCAGCGGCAGCACCCGCTCCGCGAACACGGGCAGGTCCGCGGCGGCCGAGGAGGGCCTGACCGTGAACCCGTCCACAACCCGCCCCCACTCCAAGAGGGTCTCGGCCAGCGCCCCCGGGGAGCCGGTGTGGGTCAGCCCCGACAGCGCCCGCGAGGGTCCGGGCCGGTCCGGGTCGAGGAAGACGTTCACGTCGGCCAGCACCGACACCCGTTCCGGGTCGCGCCCCGCCTCCGCCACCGCCTCGCGCACCCGGGCCCGGGACGCGCGGGCCCCGCCCAGGGTGGCGGGGGCCACGAGCACCACGTCGGCGGTGGTCGCGGCCGCGCGCAGCGACGGTTCGCCGTCGGCGCGCACCACGACCAGCGGGTGCCCCTGGGGCGGGCGCGGGGTGATCGAGGGGCCGCGCACGCTCCAGCCCGGGCCCTCGAAGTCCACGTAGTGCAGCCTCTCCCTGTCGACGAACCTCCCGGTGGCGGTGTCGCGGATCTCCGCGTCGTCCTGCCAGCTGTCCCACAGCCGCGAGGCGACGTCGGCGACCGCCTCCGCCTCCGCCCAGAGTGCGGCGTCCGGGGCGGTCCCCCGGCGCCCGACGGCCCGCGCGTCGGCCTCCGTGCGCGACACCTCCACCCGCCAGCCCGCCCGCCCCAGGCTCGCGTGGTCCAGGGAGGCCACCGCCTTGGCCACGTGGAACGGCTCGGTGTGGGTGGTGGTGACCGTCGGCACCAGGCCGATCCTGCCGGTCAGCGGGGCGACGGCGGCCAGGGTGAGGAGGGCGTCGGGCCGGTCGGCCCCGGTGAGGGAGTCGTCCAGCGCCACGAAGTCGAGGGCGGCCTCCTCGGCGAGGCGCGCCGCCCCGGCATACGAGGCGAGGTCGAACGGGTCCTCCACGCCGTCGAGCGCGGCGCCGATGTGCAGTGGGTAGGGCATGGTTCAGCTCCTGGGAAGGCCGGGCGGGTTGGTCTCGGACTCGGTGACGGCCTCGCCGCCGACGGCCCAGCGCTCCAGCGCCTCCTGGTACTCGCCGCCCTCGATGACGTGGTCGAGGGCGGCTTCCAGCGCCGCGACGAGGCCGTTGTCCTTGAGGGTCATCGCGGCGATCTCGGCCCTGATCTCACCGCCGCCGGAGACGGTGCCGACGATCTCGGTCTCCTCGGCGACCTCGACGTGGTAAGCGGCGCTGGGCGTGGACCCATGGGCGGCCTCGCTCTCGCTGTCGTGCGGCCCGTGGGGGCGGGGCTCGGGCCGCCCTCGAATTCTCTTTCCCATAAAACCCATATGTCAAGTAGGAAAAGTAGACATAAAGGGCCGGGGCCCGCGCCGGGGCGACCCCGGGAGGCCGCCCCGACTCACTCCGCCCACGGGCTGCCCAGGACGGCCTCCACGAAGTCGTCCCGCACGAAACCCGGGACGTAGTGGGCGAGCACGTCGGCGTTGACGGTGCCGAAGACGGTGCGCGGCCGGTGGGCGTTGCCGTGTGTGAACTCCGCCAGGATGCGCCGCTTGAAGTCCGGGCGCGGGTGCGCCCCGGTGACGGCGCCGATGTCGTCCGCTGCCAGGTCGTTGAGGCCCAGCCCCAGGACATCGGTCTCCACCCCGGCGGTCACCAGGGCGATCTCGGGTTCGAGGAACTCCGGCACGCCGGGCGTGGTGTGCAGGGCGATCCCCAGCCACACCTTGCGCGCGTCGCCCTCCGAGCACCCGTGGTCCAGCAGGAACGCCCGCGCGGCGTCGGCCCCGTCGACCTCGAAGCGCCGGTCCGCGCTGCCGTACCCGGCGGTCAGCCCCAGGTCGTGGAACATCGCGCCGACGTAGAGGAGTTCGGGGTCGGCCTCGATCCCGCGGCTGCGCCCCTGGAGCGCGCCGAAGAGGAAGACCCTGCGCGAGTGGTGGAACAGGAGGTCGTCCACGGCGCCGCGGACCAGCGCGGTCGCGTCGCGGACGAGTTCGGTGTCGGGTACGGCCACTCCGGCGACGGTCTCGGCCATGTCGGTCCTCTCGGGTCGGGGCGCTCCTGCCCATCGTTATCCCGTCGGGAACCCCGCGCCATGTCCGCGCGGACGTGTCGCCCGCCGATCGCCGGGGCGGCCCCGCGCTCCGGCCGGGTACCTCCGCTCCCGCGCGACCGCCGCCCGGGGGACTGCGCGCGGGGAGCGCCCTCCGTGCCGCGTCGGAGGAGGAGCGAAACTCCGGCCAGGGGACTACGCGCGGGGGGCGCCCGCGGCGATGCGGTCGAGCCATTCGCGCAGGAGGGCCGACTCCGCGCCGGTCAGCGCGTCCGAGCCGTCGGACAGCAGGGCGGCCAGCCGCAGAGCGGCGGCGCCCGCCCCCGGCTCCGCGGGGTCGGCGTCCCCGGGGACGGGGTCCTCGGTGAGCAGGCCGGCGAAGACGGCGTCGCGGACGCGATGGGACAGGCCGGGGTCGGTGTAGACGTCGGGCTGGCTGACCATGCTCAGGGCGACGCCGACGTTGGCGGACATGATCGCCTGGGCGGCGCGGTGGGGCCCGACCCGAAGGCGACCGGCCGCCGCGCAGCGGACGAGGGTCCGCTCCAGCAGGGAGAACGCCTCCTTCGACGCACCCGGCACCTGCGCGAGGTGCGGGGAGAACATCAGCCGGTAGACGGCCGGGTGCGCGAGGGCGAAGCCGTTGTGCGCGTCCCATCCCCGGCGCAGGTCCGCCACGGGGTCCTCCGTGTGCCCGGCCGAGCGCTTGGCGCCCAGGTAGCGCTCGAAGCCGTAGTCCACGAGCGCGCTGAGCAGACCGTTCTTGTCACCGAAGAGCCGGTAGAGGACGGGGGCGCCCACGCCGACGGCCTCGCACACCGCCCGGGTGGCGATGTCCCGGTCGGGTGATTCGTCGAGCAGGCGTTCGGCCGCTTCGAGCATCTGCGTGCGCGTGTCCACGTGCCGAGGATAGCCACTCCGCGCGCCCGCGCGACCTCGGCGATATCAGGGTTACGTAAAGCACGTATCTCGAGTACGCTTCTGGTGTTATCGTCGATAACAGAAAACCGGAACACCGATACAGGCCAGGGGAAGCGCCATGGACAACCAGAACACCCACCGGGTCGCCCTCGTCACCGGGGCCTCCGGCGGCATCGGGCGCGCCGTCGCCGAACGCCTCGCCCGCGACGGGATGTCCGTCGTGGTGCACTACGCGGGAAACGCCGGACGCGCCGAGGAGACCGTCGCCTCCATCACCGGCCGGGGCGGCCGGGCCCTCGCGGCCCGTGCCGACGTCGCCGACGCCGACCAGGTCGAGGCGCTCTTCGACACCGCGGAGAAGGCCTTCGGCGGGGTGGACGTCGTGGCCCACACGGCCGGGGTGCTCAGGCTGGCCCGGGTCGCGGAGCAGGACCTGGACGACCTCGACGACCTCCTGCGCACCAACGTGCGCGGCACGTTCGCGGTCGCCCGCGAGGCGGCCCGCCGCGTCCGCCGGGGAGGAGCGGTCATCACCTTCTCGTCCTCGGTCGTCAAGCTCGCCTTCCCCGGCTACGCGGGGTACGCGGCGAGCAAGGCCGCCGTGGACGCCCTCACCCCGGTCCTCGCCGGCGAACTGCGGGGACGCGACGTCACGGTCAACGCCGTCGCCCCCGGGCCCACCGCCACCCCGCTGTTCCTGGAGGGCAAGGACCGGGAGACCGTCGACCGGCTCGCCGCCCAGCCCCCGCTGGAGCGCCTGGGCCTGCCCGAGGACATCGCCGAGTCGGTCGCCTTCCTGGCCGGCCCGGGGCGCTGGATCAACGGCCAGACCGTCTACGCCAACGGCGGCATCGCCTGACCCCGGCGGTCCCCGGCCCGGGCGTGCGCGGACCCCGCGGTGAGCTTCCCCCACCCCTCCGCCGGAAGCTCCCCCGACCCGGGCGTGCGCGGACCCCGCGCCGCCCCGGGGCGGGCATCCCGGCTGCGCGCGAGGCTGAGCCGTCGGCGTACCGGAGGCGGACCGGTCGGGGCGGACCCGCCATGGCCGAAGCGGTCGGGAGAGCGGCGGGCGGGCCCGGCCCGGGAGGCGGTCGCGGTCGGCCCCACGGGCCCGTTTCGCCCAGGAAGCTCCGGGATTGGTGAAATCGTCGTAAACGTGCGCCAAGTCGCCCGTGGGCCGCACCGCACCGCACCCCCGGGTGTTTCGCTGGCGGTGAGGGTTCACCGTGAGCGACGGAAGGGGCGCCATGACGGAGGCGACAGGGGACGGCCCGCGCGCGCAGGAGCGCGGATCCCTGAGCAACTGGGTCCCCCTGGGGCTGGCCGCCGCCGCGGTCGCCGCCCTCGTCGTGGGCTGGCCGCTGGTCAACGCGCTCCTGCCCGGCTCGGAGACCGTCCCCTCCGGCGAACCCGTGACCGTCGGCGCCGCGGGGGAATACCGGGCGTCCCTGACCTTCCCCCAGGACGGCTGGCTCCTGGACACCGGCGCCAGCCAGGCCGGTCAGGTCTACCGTTTCGACCGCGGCCCCGTGCAGCTGACGCTCAACTCCGTCACCCCCACGACCTCGCCGCCGCCCACCGCCGAGGAGCTGTGGGACGGCATGCGCCGGGTCGCCCGCGCGGGCGAGGCGTCGGCACGGCTGAGCGAACCGGAGGCGATCTCGACCGAGGACGGGGCCGAGGGGCTGACAGGCACCCTCAAGAGCGACTCCCAGCAGGGCGCGGCGGTCGTCTACCCCTCCCCCGACGGCCGCTTCGCCGTGGAGATGACGCTCGCCGGACAGGACGCGACGACGGCCGACCTCGCCGCGGTCGCCGACGTCGTCCGGTCCGTCTCGTTCACCAGGGAGGGAGCAGCATGAACCACGCACCCGACGACCGGCCCGCCCCGGGCGCCACCGACCGGGGGACGGTGCCGTCCCCGCGCCGTTCGCCCCACACCCCTCCGAGCCCCCGGCGCGTCCCCGCGCCGCGGCCCGGCGACGGGCGGTCCGCGCGCGGCCGGCGGCTGCCGGCCCTGGCCTCGCTCGTCCTGATCACCGTTCTGTGCCTGGCCGGACTGCTCTACCTGGCGCTGCAGTTGGCGCTCCCCGTGCGGGCCTTCCTCCCCGAGGCGCTGCTGGCCGCGGCCCTGGGCATCGTGACCCTGGCCTTCGGGTTCTGGGTGCTGCGCCGCATCCGCCCCGTGCGGGAGCCCGACGCGGACGCGTCCGTGGTCGCGGTGGCCTGGGGCCTGTTCGCGGCGACCGGCGCCGGGGTCGTCGCCAACGGCGGCCTGGGGGCGGTCTGGGCCAAGGGCCTGGGACTGGACCTGGCGGGGGTCTGGGGCGCCGCGCTGACCGCGCCGCTCAACGAGGAGGTGCTGAAACTGGCGGGGATCGTGCTCGTCGCGGTCGCCTTCCCGACCTCCGTGCGCGGGCCCGTGGACGGTTTCGCGATCGGCTCCCTGGTGGGCCTGGGGTTCGAGGTGACGGAGAACTTCATCTACTCGATGAACGCGGTGCTCATGGCGGGCGGGACCGGCGGCCTCGCCCCCGTGGTGCAGACCGCCGTCATCCGCGTGGGACTGACCGGCCCGGGATCCCACTGGGCGATGTCGGCCGTCGCGGGCACCGCCGTCGGCCTGCTCGCCGCGGTGGGCTGGCGGCCGAGGACCCGCCGGGCGGTGTGCGCCGCCCTCCTGGTGGTGCTCGCGATGGCGCTGCACTGGCTCCTGGACGCGCCCCTGTTCGGCGGTGTCCTCGGTGTCCTGGCCAAGGTCGCCGTCATCTTCGCGACGACGACGGCCGTGTACCTCACCGTGCGGCGCGCCCACCGGCGCCGGGTGCGCGGCGCGCTGGGCGCCGAGGCGGAAGAGCTCGGGATGCGCAGGTCGGCGGCCGTGGCCCTGGCCACGCGGCACGGGCGGCGGCGCGAACTCCAGCGGGTCGCGCAGCCGGAGCAGCCGGCCGTCCGGGACAGGCAGGACCGGATGGTGCAGGCCGCCGAGGACCGGGCCGCGCTGTACGCCGGACACGCCGTCTGACCCGCCGCCCCGTGTCCGTGCGGACGCGGGGCGGCGGGGGCCCAGGTCAGGCCCCGGGGCGGGTCCAGCGCTGGAGCAGCGTGCCCTCGGACTCGATCAGCACCCGGGGCGCGAACGGGCGGTCGGCGACGGCGCCCACGGCGATGCGCTGCTCGGCGCCGCCCGCCAGGGCAGGGACCACGGTCAGGCACAGCTCGTCCAGCAGGCCGGCGGCGGCCACGTCGGCGAGCAGGCGCGGACCGCCCTCGCACAGGATCCGGGGCAGCCCGCGCGCGGCCAGCGCCCCGACTGCGGCGGGCAGGTCGACGGAGTCGCCGCCCGACACCAGGACCCGGTCCGCGCCCAGGGTCCTCCGGGCCAGCCCGATCGCCTCGGCGCCCGCGGCCCCGCAGGTCACCATCAGCACGCCGCCCCGGTCCCCGCCGGATCCGCCCCCGGGGTCCGCCGCGAGCAGCGGCGGCACCGCGGCCGTCCGGCTGACCACGGCCAGCTCGGGGCAGGCCGCACGGCCCTCGGCGACGGCGCGCGCCGCCCGGTCCCCGGTACGGGGGCGCGTGCGCCGGTACCCCTCGACGCGGGCGGTTCCGGCCCCGACCAGCACGACGTCGGCCAGGTCGCGGAGCAGCGTGTACACCAGCCGGTCGGCGGGGGTGTTGATGGTCCCCGTCCGTCCGTCGCCGCCGGCCGCCGCACCGTCCAGGGTCGCGACCATGTTCGCCCGCACCCAGGGACGGCCCGCCCCGCCCGGGTAGGCGTAGAGCCCCTCCAGCGCCGCCGCGTCCAGGCGTTCGCCCGGGGCGGCGGCCTCGGGCAGGGCGTCGTTCAACAGCAGGCGCACGACCGTGCCTCCGGGGTCTCGGGTCCCGGGCGGGTCGTCGCCGCGCTCGGGGAGGGGCCGTGGACGGCGGGCGCCGCGCGGCTCATCCCGCCCCGCGCAGCCACGTCGCCACGAAGTACATGACGCCGAACGGGTCGTCGGCGTAGAGGAGCTCGGGCCGCACCAGGGTCCCGCTGAAGGCCACCGCGTGCCCCATGACCTGGAACGCCGCCCGGCCCGCCACCATCAGCTCCTCCGCCAGCCCCGGGTCCAGCCGGAGGAGGCCGGTCCAGTCCCCCGCCGCCAGCGACCGGCGGATCCCCTCGTCGAAACCGAAGGCGCGCCCGTCCAGGTGCCCGGGGGCCCTGAGCCCGCGCCGGGCCCCGCCGTCGCCCATGACGAGCAGGCCCACCCGGCCGCTCCGCCCGGCGATCCGCGCCCCCGCGGCCTCCGTCTCGGCAGCGGACGCGTCCCAGGCCACCGTCAGCATCTCCACCGGTCCGGAGTACCCGGCCCCGTCGAGCAGCCGGCGTGCCACGCCCAGGCTCAGCGGCAGCGCCCGCTCCCGGGGCGCCCGCTCCCCCGTCCCGCCGAACCCCCGGACCGGCACCGCGCCCCCGGCGTGCTCGCCCGGGGCGTCGTGCCCGCCGACCACCACGACCGCGTCCGGCGCGAGCGCGGTCAGCGCCCCCAGGGCCTCCGTGCACGCCTTGCGCAGCTCGGCGGCCACGTCCTGGCCCCCGGTGAGCTCGCGCAGCAGCAGGGGTGGATGCGGGCAGACCACGGTTCCCACGATCAAGGACGGCTCCTCACGCCAGCCCCCGCACGGTGCGCGCAGGGGGTCGGACCCCGCGGATGGCGGCGACCATGTCGAGCACCTGCCGGGTCTCCACCACCTCGTGGACCCGGTAGACCTGCGCGCCCAGCCAGGCGCACACCGCGGTCGCCGCGAGCGTCCCGGTCAGGCGCTCGCCCACCGGCAGGTCGAGGGTCTCGCCGACGAAGTCCTTGTTGGACAGCGACACCAGCACCGGCCACCCGGTCGAGGTCATCTCGCCCAGGCGCCGGGTCAGTTCCAGGGAGTGCCAGGTGTTCTTGCCGAAGTCGTGCGCCGGGTCGATGAGGGCCGACGCCGGGTCCACCCCCAGGGACACCGCGCGCTCGGCCAGGGCGACGGTGCGGTCGACGGCGTCGCGCACCACGTCCTCGTAGTGCACCCGGTGCGGCCGGGTGCGCGGGGTGACGCCCCCGGTGTGGGTGCACACCAGGCCGACGCCGAACTCGGCCGCGACCTCCGCCAGCCCCGGGTCGTACCCGCCCCAGGCGTCGTTGAGCAGGTCGGCCCCCGCCTCGCACACCGCCCGGCCCACGGACGCCCGCCAGGTGTCCACACTGATGACCAGGTCGGGGAACTCGGCCCGGACCCCGGCCACGAAGTCCACGATCCGGCGCTTCTCCTCGTCCGAGCCGATCTCCTCCCCCGGGGCCGCCTTGATCCCGCCGATGTCCACGATGTCGGCGCCCTCGTCGACGACCCTGCGCACGCGCTCGAACGCGGGACCGTCGTCCCAGGTGGCGCCCTTGTCGTAGAAGGAGTCGGGTGTGCGGTTGACGATCGCCATGACCAGCGCCGTGTCCGCGCCGTACTCCCGGCCCCGCAGTCTCAGCACCGGCCGATCACCCCCTCCAGCCCGTCCGGGAGCACCGCGCGCCCGGTTCCGCCGCCCGCCCGCGGCTCCTGCGCCCCCACATCGGCCGCCGGCGGGCGCTCCACGACGCTGACCTCGGTCGCGAGAGGCGCCCCCCGCCCCTCCCCGGAGCCGAACTGCCGGAGCTCGACCCGGTCGGAGCCCCGGTCGAGGCCGGAGCGGCGGTCGGCGACAGCGAGGAGCTCGGTGGCCATGGCCCCCAGGTCGCGCAGCGACTGGTGCCGGTGGGCCCGGCGCCCCAGGTCCACCTGGGCGACGGCGTCCACGCCGCGCCGCAGGTGGGTGTCGACCAGGACGGCGAGTTCGACGCCGTAGCCGGTCGGCACGGACAGCTGGGAGAACAGGTCCCGGCGCACGGCCCACTCCCCCGACAGCGGCTGCACGACGCCCGAGAGCGCGGGCCAGCGCAGGGCGATGGTGGGACGGGCGACGAGTTCGGTGACCCGGCCGCCCTCGTAGGAGACCTCGCCCCCGGCGGCCCCGCCGTCCCCGGACAGGTCCAGGACGCGGTCGTAGAAGCCCTTGACCAGGGACACGTCCGGCTGGGTGAGCAGGGGGCCGAGCAGCCCGGACACGAAGTGGGTGTCCCACTCGACGAGGTCGGCGTCCAGGAAGGCGACGATGTCGCCGGAGGTCACGAACTGGGACTTCCACATCGCCTCGCCCTTGCCCCGGTGGTGGCCGAGGTCGGGCCGGACGTCGCCGACGCGGTGGACGGTCGCTCCGGCCTCGCGGGCCACGGCGGCCGTGTCGTCGGCGGAGTCGGAGTCCATGACGACGATCTCGTCCAGGAGGGGCGCGTCCTCCACCAGCTCCCGGCGGACCCGGGCGACGATCCCCCCGACGGTCGCGGCCTCGTCGCGCGCCGGCAGCACCAGGCTGACCGTGCCGCGCCCCCGGTGTTTGAGTTCGACCAACCGCTCGACCGACCAGTCCGAGGACCGGTACGTGCGACGTCCGAACCACGCGTTCTCCACAGAAGCCTCCCCAGCGGCCAACCCTAGGGCACGTTCCGTGCGGGGCACCGGCCAGGACGTGAATTCGGG
Organism: Nocardiopsis tropica; assembly: GCF_042660575.1. Taxonomy (NCBI): domain Bacteria; kingdom Bacillati; phylum Actinomycetota; class Actinomycetes; order Streptosporangiales; family Nocardiopsidaceae; genus Nocardiopsis; species Nocardiopsis tropica. Next base: position 60,249 of record NZ_JBHSUF010000015.1, on the reverse strand, counting down.
AGTGAAATCCCCGCGCTCTGTGACGGGTGGCTCACGGGGGGCCGGTGCGGTGGGCGCGACCCGTCGGCGGAGGCCGTGCCCCCCCGGGCCGGACGCCCGCGCGCCCGGTCCGCCGGGGGGCGTCCCCGTGCGGAGCGGTCGGTCGGGCCCGCTCCGCACGGTTCAGGGGCGCGCGGCGGCGACCAGCCGCTCCATGCCGTCGCGGTCGACGAAGTCGCTGTGGGTCCCCGCGCTCCCGCACGTGAAGGCCCCGGCCACGGAGCCGGCCAGCACGCACTCCTCCACCGGGGCGCCGCCGAGATGGGCGTACAGGAACCCCGACACGAAGGCGTCCCCCGCCCCGTTGGTGTCCACGACGGGGCGCTCGGGCCGCACCGCCGGGAAGTGCCGGGGCCCTTCCTCTCCGCGCACGAGCACGTGGCAGCCCTCGGCCCCGTCGGTGGCCACGGCCAGGCGGGCGCGGCCACGGTCCAGGATGCCGCGCAGCACCTCGCCGACCCGGTCGCGAACCGTCGCCGCGCTCATGAACACCAGGTCCGAGCGCAGGGCGTAGTGCAGGTGGTGGGGGTTCTCCCCGTCCCAGTCGTGCAGGTCGGTGGAGCTGGTGGCCTCCAGCCCCTCCAGGTCCTCGTACACGTCCCGGTTGTGGTTGACGATGGACAGGTGCACGTGGGCGGCGCGCTCCAGGTGGGGCAGGTAGAACTCGCGGGGCAGGCGCAGGTCGGCGGGGTGGCGGCCGTCGTAGAAGGAGAAGCGCCGCCCCCCGGGGTCCACCAGGTTGATCCCGCGGGGAGTGCCGTGCGGGGAGACGACGTGCTCGAAGTCCAGGCCGAGTCCGGCGTAGCGCTCCAGGACCATGCGGCCCTGGACGTCGTCCCCGAGGAAGTCCACGAACTTCACCGCCAGGCCCAGCGCGTGGCAGCCGAGCGCCACACCGTTCCCGGTGTGGCCCACGTAGTCGTGCGCCGGCGGGACGGACACGGAGTCGCCCGGGGGCACCTCCAGGGCGTCGACGCGGACGACGGTGTCCACCCCGGCGCCGCCCACCACCAGGACGTCGTGGACGGGTGCGGTGGGCGCGGTCGCCATGCTGCCTCCAGGCTGTTCCGTGTCGGGGGTCCGGGTCCGCCGGGGCCCGGGGCGGGTCTCCGGGGAGGGGTTCCCGGTATGCCGGGAACACTCTTCCACAGCCTCAGGGGACGAGCCCCTCCACCCGGTCGGCGCCTTCCGCGTGGACGGCCACCGCCCCGGGGACGGCGACCAGGTCGAGGCCCTTGTAGTCGTACTCGCGGCCGCGGGAGTCGCGCACGCCCACGGGGACGCCCTCCGCCCCCTCCTCGGTGACGCTGTCCCCGAAGGGCACCACCATGAGGTCGGGGACCGTCCCGCTGGAGAGGCCCGTCCATGCCATGCGCGGGAACAGGACCGCGTCGGCCAGGGGGAGGACCACTCCTTCGGCCCCCGAGCCGAGGACGTAGTCCGTCACCTCTGCAATGCCGGCGCCGAGCACCCGGACCCTGAGCACCTCCTCCTCGGTCCAGTCGTCCGCACGGACCACGGCCCCGCCGGTGTCGGCGAGCAGCACGTCGTCCTCGAAGACGGACACGTGCTCCGACTCCCGTGCCTCCTCGGGCAGTGCGGCGACCTCCTCCCCCGAGTCCAGGTCGAGGAACGCGGGAGGATGGTGCCTGGCTCCGCCCCAGCGGGTCAGCAGGACCACGGGGGCTCCCCCGCCCGCCGGAGGCACGCTCAGGAAGGGGACCTTCTCCCCCTCCCCCGTCTCCCACTCGTGCCGCCAGACCTCGGAGCCGTCCCCGGCGTCCAGGCCGACGACCGCGTACGCGCCCGCGCCTTCCCCCTCCGGCACGAGGCACGCGTGGACGAAGACGACACGGTCCCCCGCCATCCGCGCCTCGTCCCCGAGGCAGTTCCGGCCGGGAACGCCGGCCGGGGTGTGGGACCACAGCTCCTCGCGTCCGTCGACCGACCGGCCGGACAGGGCGGGGCCGTCCCAGCGCAGGCGCAGACCGGCGTTCCAGCCCGCGTACTCCTCCCGCTCCTCCTCGGAGAGCGCGAACCGGCCGGCGACCTCCCCGGTCCCCGGGTCCAGCAGCACGGTGACCGGGTCCGCGGGCCCGGCGGCGTCCCCCGCCGGGGCCTCCGTGTACGTGACGTACGCCGCGCCGTCGACGACGCCGCCCGCCACGCCGTCCGCGTAGGGGAGCCGGTAGCTCCACAGCTCCCCGCCCGTCGCCCCGTCCAGGGCGACCACCCCGTCGTCCAGGACGACCAGCGCTCCGCGGCTGCCGCGTACCACGTCCTGGATCCGCGCGGCCGGGGGCGGGTTCCAGGTCCACCCCACCCGTGTGACCGTCGGCGGCTCCGGAGCGGGGTCCCCCGGCCCGGCCACGGTGTGCAGCACGGACGGGAGCACGGCGACGGGGACGAGGGCCCCGGCGACCGCCGCGGCCAGGACCCCGGCGGGGAAGCCCAGCAGCAGGCGGCCCCACCGCCGGGGCGAGGGCCACGTGGGGGCGGCCGCCAGCAGGAGGCCGCCCAGGGAGGTGAGGCAGAGGGCGAGCCACAGGACCGTCGCGCGCTGGGAGGGGGCGAAGGACTCCGGTGCGCCCGCGGTGGCGAGGAAGGAGTCGCGGGGGAAGGCCGTGAAGGCCAGGAACGCCAGGCCCGCCGAGACCGCCGCCAGCACGGCCACGGTCCACCCCCGCACGGGCAGGTCGCCCTCGTCGAGCACACGCACCGCCATGCGGGCCGCCCATGCCAGGAGCACCGCGGCCAGCAGCGGCACCAGGAGCCAGACACCGGCGGCCTCCTCGCGGGACGCGGACCGGAGCCCGCCGAAGAAGCCCCACACCGCCAGGACGGCCGCGCCCGCCAGCAGCCCGAGCCCGGCCCACGCGACGACGCTCCTGACCCGCCGCCCGGGGGTCTCCGGCACGGGCGGCGCCTCCGGTTCCCCCGGACCGACGAACCGGGCGCCCTCCCCGAGCCGCCGGGGTTGCGTGGACGCCCCGGGGATCACTCCCCTCCAAGGCTCCGCGGGTCCCTGTGCGGTCCCGGGGCCCTCCGGCCGCTCGTCGCCGTTCACTCGTGCTCCTCGCCCGGTTCCCTCGCGCGCTCGCGTCCGCGCCGTCCGCCATGCCGGACGACAACCTAACGGAACGCCCCGCGCGAGGGGGTTCCGGCCCCGGGCGCCCACGGACCGGGGGCGCGGGCCTCCAGGGGTTCGGGACCGGCGGTCACACGGGCGCGCGCCCTCACCCCGCGGCGGCGCGGTCCCCCTCGTCCAGCCCCAGCGCGGCGTAGGCGGCGTCGAGGGCGGCGGACCTCAGTTCGGCGACCGGGCGGTCCCCGAACATGACGACGCAGTCCCCGAGCCCGCCCAGGGCGACGGTGGCGCGGGCCAGCTCGGCGAGGCCCGCCTCGGCCCCGACCAGCAGCACGGTGATCCGGCGGCGCCAGTCGATGACACGGGCGCCGAGGCCGAGTTCGGTGAGCACGGCCGCGTCGCGGAACACGACGCCGTTGACCTCCCGGTGCCGCATGCTCACGTCGAAGTAGCGGGCGAGGAGGGCCCGCGGGTCCACGGAGTCCGCCGCCTCGTCGTGCGCGACGGCCGCCTCGTAGTCGTCGACCATGGGCTCCACCAGGCCGCGCAGCAGGTCCTCGCGCGAGGCGAAGTGGTAGTACAGCGCGGGTTTGGTGATGCCGACCCTCTCGGCGATCTCCCGCATGCTGGTCTGCTGGACGCCCCGGGAGCGGAACAGTTCCATGGCCGCGGCCCTGATCCGGTCCTTCGTCTCGTTCGATCGTGCTCGGGGCACCGGTTCCACCTCACCTCTCCGCCACACTGTGCTGACCATTCTGACCTATCGGTAGGTCAACCTTGCGTCCGGCCGCAAGGATCGTTTACCTTCCGGTAAGTCTAAAAATATGGGAGGCAGTGATGAGAACACCCCCCGCCGTGCTCGTCTCCGGGGCGGGCGTGGCCGGACCGGTCCTCGCCCACCAGCTGGTGCGGCTCGGTTTCGCTCCCGTGGTGGTCGAGCGCGCCCCCGCCCCGCACGCGGGTCCGGGGGGCTTCGGCGTCGACCTGTTCGGGCCGGGCGTGGAGGTCATGGAGCGCCTGGGCGTCCTCGACCGGGTCAGGGAGGCCGCGACGGGGAACACCCGGATGCGGCTGGTCCGGCCGGGCGGGCGCCCGCTCGACCTGGACCTCGGAGCACTGGCGCAGGAGGCGTCCACGGACAGGCACGTCGAGGTGATGCGCGGCGACCTCGCCTCGATCCTGTACGCGGCCACGCGCGACGACGTCGAGTACGTCTTCGGCGACTCGGTCGAGGGTGTGGCACAGACCCCGCACGGGCTGGAGGTCTCCTTCGAGAGGGGCGCGCCCCGCGTGTTCGACCTGATGGCGGGGGCGGACGGCCTGCACTCCGCCACCCGCCGCCTGGTGTTCGGCCCGGAGGAGCGGTACCGGCGGTTCCTCGGCGGCCACGTCGCCGTGTTCGGCCTCCCCGAGCCGCGCGGGTTCGACGGCCGGGTGGTCCTGTACCGGTCCGCCGGCAGGACGGCGGCGGTCTTCCCGGTCCGCGGCACCGGCCGGGCCAGGGGTGCGCTGCTGTTCCGGGGAGAACAGGAGTTCGCGGGCGACCACCGCGACACGGAGGCACAGCGGAGGTTCCTGCGCGCAGCCTTCGCGGGCGAGGGGTGGGAGGTCCCCCGGCTCCTGGACGCCGCCGACTCGGCGGAGGACCTCTACTTCGACTCGATCAGCCAGATCCGGATGGAGTCCTGGACGCGTGGACGGGTCGCCCTCGTCGGCGACGCCGGGTACGCCCCCGGCCCCGCGGTGGGCGGCGGCACGACCGTGGCGGCCGTGGGCGCCTACACGCTGGCGCACCGGCTCGGGCGGGCCTCGGGCGACCACCTGGCGGCGTTCCCCGGCTACGAGGAGGACATCGGCGGCTACGTCCGCCGCAGCCGGGAGGTGGGCCCCCGCTCCCTGCGGACCCTCGTCCCCGGTTCCCGGTGGGAGGCGGCCCTGGGGTTCGGCGCCATGTGGCTGCTCCCCCGGCTTCCGCGCACCCTCCTGCGCGCCGCGGCGAACGCGGACTCGCGGGCGGCGCGGGTCCTGTCGTCTGTCGACTTGCCGGAGCCCGCTCCACGGCCGAGGCCCTCCCGGTGAGCCCCGCCCGGCAGGGCACGCGTGCTCCCCCGAGTCCTCCGCCCCTCCGGAACCACGCGCCGACACCGGTGTGCGCCCCTTCCGCACCGGGCGGCGGCAGGACGGCGCCGCGGCGGCCCGGCGCGAGGGGATGCGCGCCGGGCCGCGCCGCGGGTCATCCCGCCGGGGCGGGCGGGGAGGCGTGCCAGCTCCGCAGCGTCTCCCGGCACACCTTGTAGGCGGGAGTCTGCGGGATGCGCGACACGAACATGACCGACGAGGGCACGTGGTTCGGTCCGAGCCGCCCCCTGACCAGCTCCCCCAGCTCGGACTCCGCGGGCTCGGCGCCCGGCGCGACGACCACCGCGGCGTGCAGGGTCACGCCGTCCTCGCCGCGGACGTCGAAGGCGGCCGCGTCGAGCACGTGCGGATGCTCCTGGAGGAGGGCGTCCACCTCGGCGGTGAAGACGGTCTCGCCGCCGACCACCACGGCACCGCTCGCCCGTCCCAGCAGGGTGAGCAGGCCCTGCTCACCGAGGCGTCCGACGTCCCCCGTGTCCAGCCACCCGTCCCGGAGCACGCGCGCGGTCTCCTCCGGCCGCCCCAGGTACTCGTCCATCAGGAGGGGCGTGCGCACCCACACCCGGCCCCGCTCGTTCACGCCGAGCGCCCGCCCGGCGGGGTCGCGGACCTCGACCCGCACCCCGGGGATCGGACGGCCGCAGCTGCGCACGGCCTCCCCGCTCCCGTCGGCGTAGTCCTCCGGGGCCAGCCAGGCGATGTGCCCCGCCTCGGTCTGCCCGTAGGAGCAGTGCACGACCGGCCCCAGCCGGGCCGTCGCCCGCCTGAGCAGCGCGGGGCTGACGGGCCCTCCGCCGGTGACGACGCAGCGCAGGGAGGACAGGTCCGCGTCGGCCGTGTCCGGGTGGTCCAGCAGGGGGCGCAGGTAGGTGGCCGGTATCGCCGTGTGGGTGATCCCGTGCTCCCGTACCGCGGCGCGAAGGGAGTCCGGTTCGCAGTCCGCGAGGGAGGCGACCCGGCCCCCGGTGATCACGGTGGCGTCGCCGAGGGCCCGGATCGGGCCGACGAGCCGGTCCGTGAGGAGCGTGCGCACCGGGCCGTCCGCACCGGCGAGGAGGCGCGCGAGCCACGAGGCGTTGGAGCCGGGGGCGGAGCGGAAGCGCCGCACCACCGCCTTGGACGGCCCGGTGGAACCGCTCGTCAGGCCGATCGAGCGCGGATCGCCCGGGCGCGCCAGCGACCCGAAGGGCAGGGCCGAGTGTCGTCGGCAGGCCTCGAACAGGTCCTCCCCCGCCTCCGAGGGCGCCAGGGTCCAGAGCCGGACGCCGGGGAGGCCGGCGGCGGCCCTGAGCGCGTCGGCGCCGACGGCGCCGGGGTCGGCGACCACGGCCGTCGCCCCGCACTCCGCCACGAGCCGCGCCCGCTCCCCGGGGGGCAGGGCCGCGGGGACGTCCATCTGCGCCGCGCCCACGAGTTCGACCGCGTGGGAGACCACGTACAGCCGCGTGCTCGCCGGCCCCAGGAGGACGGCGGTGCGCCCCGGTCCCAGGCCGCCGTCGAGGAGTGCGCGGGCGACCCTGTACACGAGGTCCAGCGCCTCCCCGGCGGTCATCTCCCCCTGCCCGTCCAGGAAGGCGACGCGGTCACGGTCGGCGGCAAGGGCTTCCAGCACTGTCATGGTCATGGGGGGTTCCCTCTCCTCTGGTACGGCAGGACACCGGCCTCAGGGGCGGGCCGTGTGCGGCTCCGGTTCGGAGCCCCGGGCGACGGCCTCCGGCGCGGGCCCCTGGTACATCGCTCCCGTCCCCGCCGACGCGCCCGCCGGGGACAGGTACCGGGGCTTGGCGGTGAACGACCGCCGGGTCAGCTCCTCCAGCGGCACGAGCGTCCCGGCGGGCACCACCTCGACCTCGGGTCCGACGCCCAGGACCCTCTCGACCTCGCCGGCCAGCGCCGCGGAGACCTCCCCGGCGGCGCCGTCCCCCGCCTCGACGCGCACGCGGAGGACCCCCTCGTCCTCGACGGCCCGCCAGAAGAGCACCCCCAGTTCGGACGGCAGGGAGAACACGGCCTCCTCCACGTCCGAGGCGAACACCCGCTCCCGGCGCCCCCGCAGGGAGACGCCGTGGTCCCAGCGCCCGGCCACCCGCACCCGGGGCAGGGCCCAGCCGCAGGGGCAGCCGCCGTAGGAGAGCTCCACGAAATCACCGGTGTCGTAGCGCACCAGCGGCATCGCCTCGCGGAACAGGGTCGTCAGGACCAGCCGCCCCCGCCCCTCGAAGGAGGCGGTCCCGGTCGCGGGGTCGAGGACCTCCGGCAGGTAGCGGTCGGCCCACAGGTGGAGGTTCCCCTCGGGGCACTCACCGCCCAGGTTGGACCCGCACTCGGAGTTGCCGTAGCTGAGGTGGACCGCGCAGCCCCACAGCTCCTCGATCCGGCGGCGCCGGGCCGGGCTGAGCGGCTCCCCCGCGCTCAGCAGGGCGCGCAGGCCGGGGGCGTGGGCGCGGGGGGACTCCCCGGCCAGGCGGGCGCAGGCGGCCCACAGCAGCGGCTCGGTGGGCAGGGCCGCGGCCACGGTGACGCGCAGGTCGCGCAGCAGCCGCAGGACGCGGGGCAGGGGCATGGCCGTGGAGCGCGCGTCGGCCGGCACCACCAGGGCCCCGGCCGCCCGGGCCGCGGCGTGCACCTGGTGCGCGATGGTGACCATCGCGTACGGGACGCGGACCAGCACGGTGTCCGTGTCGGCCATGCCCAGCCTGTTCCGGCCGAAGCGGTCGAGCATCTCCGCCCAGTCGGCCCCGGTGTGGAAGGAGGCGGTGGGCGCCCCCTCGGACGTCCCGCTCGACTCGTGGTACGAGACGAGTGCGCGGCGCGGGACCGCGACCATCCCGAAGGGGTAGCTCGCGCGCAGGTCGTCCTTGGTGGTGAGCGGCAGGCCCTCCAGGCCGGCCAACCCCCCGGGGAGGCCGTCGCCGAGGCGCCCGCGGTAGAAGTCGCTCCGGCCGGCCCGGCGGAGCGCCTCGGGAATCCGCTCCTCCCACATTCCTTTCAAACCGTCGAAATCGGACCATTCTCCGACACCCGGAAAAACACCGTTGATCATGTGCGTTCTTTCCCTTATCGGGGGAGCTCGACCAGGGCAAGCCGTCGTCCGTCAGAAAATCTCCGGAGGAATGATTCCCGTCGGCGATTACAGGGAAACAATTATTTTGTACCCCTTCGGCCTCCTCCACCAGGGTATATAACCGACTAATTCGACACACTCCACACCGAATCCCCCGCTGCCGGGAACGACGGTCCCCTTTTCTCACACCGTTCACCCGAGTTCCCCACGGCGTTTTCGGACAGTCTTCAGGCACCACCATCGGAAGGTTCCCATGGGGTTCAACCTGCACTACGAAGCACTCATGAGAGATTCCTCGTCCATCCGCCGGGGAAGCGGCTTCTCACTGGCGTGCGTGGTCTGCGGCCGGTGGAAGGACGACGGCCCGGCGAACCGCTGCGGCGAATGCGGCGGAGCCGTCGACGCCATTCATGACCTCGGTTCCGTATCCCTCGAAAAGGGACACAACCCCCTCCAGACCTACTTCGACCTGCTCCCCCTGCGCTCCCGGGACAGCGCCGCCTGGCTCGGCGAGGGGGACACGCCGTGCTTCCCCGCCGAGGAGTTCGGCCGACGCGTCGGGCTCTCCCGGCTCGTCCTCAAGGACGAGAGCGCCAACCCGACGCTCAGCACCAAGGACCGCATCGCCTCCGTGGGACTGTCCCGCCTCGCCGAACTCGGCGTGAAGCGGTTCGTGATGGCCTCCACCGGCAACAGCTCCACCTCCTACGCGCGCGGGGTCCAGCTCCTCGACGGGGTCGAGATGGCGCTCTTCTGCGGTCGGCGCTTCCGCCACCGGCTCAACTACCCGGACCACGACGCGGTCTCGACGTACCTGGTGGAGGGGGACTTCGTCTCGGCGGGTGCGGCCGCACGCCGCTTCGCCGACCGCACCGGGGCCTTCTTCGAGGGCGGGTTCTTCAACCTCGCCCGCAGGGAGGGGCTGAAACTGGCCTACCTGGAGGCGTTCGACCAGATGGACGCGCCGCCCGAGTACGTGTTCCAGGCGGTCAGCAGCGGCATGGGCCTCCTCGGCGCCTACAAGGGCGCCCTGGAGTACCGCTTCCTGGGCCGGCTGTCCGCGCTCCCCCGGTTCGTGGCCGTGCAGCAGGAGAGCTGCGCCCCCATGGCGCACGCCTACCACGAGGGCGCGTCCGCCATCTCCGAGCGGCACGTCGTCAGGGAGCCGCACGGCATCGCCGAGGCCATCCTGCGGGGCGACCCCACCCGGACCTACCCCTACATCCGGTACGTCTGCGACACCACCGGGGGCAGGATCCTCGCGGTGGACGAGTCCGAGATCCGCGAGGCCCGCGACCTGCTGGAGGAGACCGAGGGGGTGAGCGTCTGCTACGCCAGCGCGACCGCCCTGGCCGGAACGGTGCGCATGCGGCGCGAGGGGACGCTCCCCCCGGACGCCCCGGTCCTGGTGAACCTCACCGGCGGCGTCCGCACCGGGTGGCCGACGCCCTCGCGCCACCGCGTCGTGGACGCGGTCTGGCCCGAGGGGCCCGTGGGCTGGGACGGGGAGCCGCCGGCCGCCGAGGACGCGCGGACGACACCGGCGGAGGACGACGCATGCGCAAGGTGACCGTCGTCGGCGGGGGAATCATCGGCGCCTCCGTCGCGTGGAACCTCACCCTCGCCGGGGCGCGCGTGACCGTCCTGGAGCGGGAGCCGGTCCCGGCCTCGGTCACGAGCGCGGCCTCCTTCTCCCGTGCCACGGCGTTCGGCAAGGCGCCCCGGGCCTACTTCGAGCTGAACCGCGCCGGGCTGGACGAGCTCCACCGGCTGCGGGCCGAGGGCGTCCCCGGGTTCCACCCGTGCCCGAGCCTGGTCTGGGGCGACGACCCGCCGCGCCTGGAGGACGCCGCCGCCACCGCGGCGGGGTGGGGGTACGCGGCCCACTGCGCGGACCCGGCCCGCACCGGGCTCCCGGCCGGGGTCGGCCCCGCGGCACTGCCGACGCTGGTCGCCCGCCTGCCAGAGGAGGGGTGGGTCGACCTGCCCCCCATGGCGGCCTGGCTGCTCGGCGAGGCCCGGGGCCGCGGGGCGGACGTCCGGTTCGGGGCGAAGGCCGCCGCGGTGCGCACCGACGCGGACGGAACCGTGCGCGCCGTCGGCCTCGCCGACGGCGGCACGGTGGAGACCGACGTGGTGGTCAACGCCGCCGGGGCGCAGGGGCAGGAGGTCGCCGGACTCGTCGGCGGACCGCTCACCCTCGGGCCCACCCTGGGCCTTCTGGCCGACCTCCCCCTGGCCGGTGCGACGGACGCCATGCTGCTGGGCCCGGACGTCAGCGTCCGCCCGTCGGGCCCGGACTCCGTCCTGGTGCGGTCGGACACCGTCGACGCCCGCATCGGCACGGCCCGCCCCTGCGCCCGGCGGCTCGACGAACTCCTCGCCGAGCTGGTCGGCCGCGCCGCCGCGGTCCTGCCCGGCCTCCGCGGCGCCCGCCCGGAGCGGGTGCGCCTCGGGACGCGCGCCTACCCGGCCGACGGGCACGCCAGCGTCGGGTTCCTGGACGCCGTGCCCGGCTACTACGAGGCCGTCAGCCACAGCGGGGCGACGCTCGGTCCGCTCCTGGGCAGGCTCGCCGCCGAGGAGATCGTGTACGACCGCCGCGACCCCCTGCTCGCCCCCTTCCCACCCGACCGGTTCGGCACGGGGACCCCGGCCGGCGCCGGAGCCCGCCACGCGACCGCGAACGCGACACAGTAGGAGAGACACCGATGACGGACACCAGCACGAACGCGACGGCCCCGACCTCCAACAAGGCGGCCTACGACGGCATCCACACGGTCGTCGCGGGCGGGGTCAGCAGCAACATGCGGGCCAGGGGCGTCGTGACGCCCCTCGTCGTGGAGTCGGCGTCCGGCTGCCGCATCCGCGACGTGGAGGGCAACGAGCTGATCGACGCCAACATGGGCTACGGACCGCACGTCTTCGGCTACGCCGACCGGGAGGTCACCGACCAGATCGCCGACCAGTTCGGGCGGGGGCACCTCACGGGGCTGCCGCACCGCTTGGACCGCGAGGCGGCGGGCCTGGTGGCCGAACTGGTCCCCGGCGTCGAGCAGCTGCGGTTCGCCAACTCCGGCACCGAGGCGCTGATGTCGGCGGTGCGGCTGGCGCGCGCGACCTCGGGCCGCCCCCTGCTCCTCACCTTCGAGGGGCACTACCACGGCTGGAGCGAGACCCTGCTGCGCGCCCCGGGGGCCGAGGGCTACCGCCCCCGGCCCGGCGCGGCGGGGATGATCCCCGAGGCGATGAACCACACGATCCAGGTCCCCTGGAACGACGCGGCCGCCGTGGAGCGGGTGTTCGCCGAGTACGGCGGCGAGCTGGGCGCGGTCCTCTGCGAGCCGGTCCTGGCCAACGCCGGGGTGGTGCCCCCGGCCCCCGGCTTCCTGGAGCTGCTGAGGCTGCGCACCCGGGAGAAGGGCGCGGTGCTGGTCTTCGACGAGGTGATCACCGGGTTCCGGGTGGCACGCGGAGGCGCCCAGGAGCGGTACGGCGTCGTCCCCGACCTGACCGTGCTGTCCAAGGTGATGGGCGGGGGCTTCCCCGTGGCGGCCTTCGGCGGGTCCCGCGAGGCCATGGAACCGCTCACCACCTACGAGGCGTTCCACGCGGGCGTCTACGCGGGCAACCACGCCGCGCTGCGCGCCGTCGCCGCCACGCTGACCAAGATCCGCTCCGCCCCGGACCTCTACGACGACCTGGAGGCCCTGGGCGCGTACGCCGAGGACCGCGTCCGCGAGGCGGCCACCGCCGCCGGGAGGCCGGTGCTGTTCGAGCGGGTCGGCTCCGTGCTGTCGATGGCCCTCCTGGACGAGGCGTCGGCGGTGGACCGCGCCGCACACCGCGCCCTGCAGTCCGCCTGCCAGCGGCGCGGGGTGTACTTCCACCCCAACCCCGACGAGCCCTGGTTCCTGAGCACGGCCCACACCGAGGAGGACATCGACACGATCGCCGCGGTCCTGAAGGAGTCCCTGGCACAGGCCCCGGCCACGAGGATCGTCCGGTGAGCGGGCCTCCCCGGGTGAACGTCTCCGTGTACGACAGGTGCGCCCCCGGGTACGACCCGCACGTCTCCTACTTCCGGACGTTCGGACGGCGTCTGGTGGACCTGGCGGCGCCCGCTCCCGGCGAGCGCGTGCTCGACGTCGCCGCCGGCCGGGGCGCGTGCCTGTTCCCGGCCGCGGAGCGCGTCGGCCCCGGGGGCAGGGTCGACGGCGTCGACCTCTCCCCCGCGATGGTGGCGCACCTCGCGGCGGACATCGAGGCGGGCGGCACGGCCAACGCGTGGGCCGCGCGGATGGACGCCCAGGCCCTCACGGTCCCGGAGTCCTCCTACGACGTGGTGCTGTGCGCCTTCGCCCTGTTCGTCATGCCCGACCCCGGGGCCGCGGTGGACGGCTTCCGCCGCGCGCTCAGGCCGGGAGGGCGCTGCGCGGTCTCGGTCCCGTCCATGACCCTGGTGCCGGGCGACGTCGAGGAGGTCCGGGAGGTCTTCCGGTCCTACGCCGAACGCTCCGGGAGCCCCGTCTTCCGCCGGAGGATCTACGGCGTGGACCCCGGAGCCCTGTTGGAGGCGGCGGGGTTCACCGACGTCCGGGCCCGCGAGGAGACCGCGCGGTTCGTCTTCCGCGACACCGCCGCGTGGTGGGAGTGGACCTGGTCCACCGGCATCCGGTCCTTCTACGAACACCTCCCCGCCGACCTGCTGGAGGAACTGCGCCGGGAGCTCTTCGCGCTGCTCGCACCGCTGGAGACCCCCGACGGGCTCCCGCCGGGGACGGAGCGCCCGCGCTTCGCGACGGCGAGGAGGCCGGAGGCGGACGGTTGACCCCCGGCACCGCGTGAGGAGCGCGAGGCGCAGGAGGTACGGGGCACGGGGCGGGAGCGCGACGGGTTCGCGCTCCCGCCCCCTTGCCTGGAACTCGGTTACGGGTTACCTTGAAGGTGATGTCAGAACCAACACGCAGCACCGTCCCGGACGACCTCGTGGGCGCGGCGGTCCGCGCCGCCGAGAACCTGGGGAAGGATGTGGCCGACGTGCCCCTGGTCGCGATCGCGGAGGAGGCGGGCGTCTCCCGCAGCACTCTGCTGCGCCGCGTCGGAGGCTCCCGCGGGGCCCTGGACGAGGCGGTGCGCGCCGCCGGAGTCGACCCCGGCGGAAGGCGTCCGGTCAGGGCGCGCGCCGTCGAGGCCGCGGCGGGGCTGATCAGCGGACAGGGCCTGGCCTCCGCCACGCTGGAGGCGGTCGCCGCGTCCGCGGAGTGCTCGGTGCACAGCCTCTACGCGGCCTTCGGCGGCCGGGACGGGCTCCTCCGTGCGGTGTTCGAGCGGTACAGCCCCATCCTCGACCTGGAGGAGGCGGTCGCCCGGCCCGGGGAGGACCTCCGGACGCGGGTCCACGGGATCTACCGCCTGGTGGCGGCCGGGCTCGGCCGGGAACCGCGTGTGCTGCCCGCCCTCCTGGCCGACGTGTTCGCCCGGCCCGAGGGCCCCGCCGCGGACCTCGTCTCCCGGCTCGTCTTCCCGCGGATGCTCGCGGGACTGGGCGCGTGGCTCGCGGGGGAGGTCGCCGCGGGCCGCATCCGCGACCTGCCCGTCCCCCTGCTCATGCAGCAGATGATCGGCCCGATCGCCGTCCACTCGATACTGCGCCCCGCCCTCCGGGGCGTGCCGGGCGCGGATCTCCCCGACCCGGAGGAGACCTGCGCGGTGTTCGCCGACGCGTTCCTCAGGGCCGCCGCGATCCCGCCGGAGCCGCGCACCGACTGATCCCGAGGAGCCGTCCATGCACAGCCCGCCCACCGCAGTCACCGCCGACACGTCCGCCGCCCCGCCCGAGCCGGCCCGCAGCGCGCCGGCGGGCCCACGCCGCCCGACCGCCCCGACGACCTCCCGGGAGTCCCGATGAACGACAGAACGACCTGCGCGATCATCGGCGGCGGCCCCGCAGGGATGGTCCTGGGGCTGCTCCTGGCACGCGCCGGCGTCGAGGTGACGGTGCTGGAGAAGCACGCCGACTTCCTGAGGGACTTCCGCGGGGACACCGTCCACCCCTCCACCATGGACCTGCTGGACGAACTGGGGCTGGGCGAGCGGTTCGCCCGGCTCCCGCAGAGCAGGCTGAGCGGGGCCGCGTTCCCCGTCGGCGGCGGACGCACGGTGACCGTCGCGGACTTCCGCCTCCTGCGGGTGCGCCACCCCTACATCGCGATGGTCCCGCAGTGGGACCTGCTGAACCTGCTGGCCGAGGCCGGCCGGGACGAACCGGGGTTCACGCTCCGCATGAGCACCGAGGCCACCGGTCTGGTGCGCGAGGCCGGCCGGGTCGTCGGCGTACGCCACCGGCCCCGCGCCGAAGGGCCGGGGAACACCGGGGAGGACGGGCCCCCGGGCCGGGACGGGGTCCTGCGCGCCGACCTGACGGTGGCCTGCGACGGCCGCTGGTCGCTCGCACGCCGCGAGGCGCGCCTGCCGACCCGGCGGTTCCCCGTGGGGATCGACGCCTGGTGGTTCCGGCTGCCCGGGGATCCGGCGGACGGCAGGGCCCTGACGCCGCGGGCGGGTCGGGGCCGGTTCGCCCTGGTCATCCCGCGCGAGGGCTACCTCCAACTCGCCTACATCGCGCGCAAGGGCACCGACGCCGCGCTGCGCGGGAGGGGGATCTCGGCCTTCCGGGAGGACATCGCCGAACTGATGCCGGAACTGGCCGACCGCGTCGGGGCACTGGGGTCCATGGACGAGGTCAAGCACCTGGACGTGCGGCTCGACCGGCTGCGGCGCTGGCACGCCGACGGGCTGCTGTGCATCGGCGACGCGGCGCACGCGATGTCCCCGGTCGGGGGCGTGGGCATCAACCTCGCCGTGCAGGACGCCGTGGCCGCGGCCGACCTGCTGGCCCGGCCGCTCCTGCACCGGTCGGTCACCGGCCGCGACCTGGCGGCGGTCCGCAGGCGCCGCCTCCTGCCGACCGTCGGCGTCCAGCTCCTGCAGCGGATGATGCACCGCGGGATGGTCGAGCCGATCATCCGCGGCAGGCGGCCGGGCCCGCCCGCTCCGCTGCTGGCCCTCCTGACACGCGTGCCCCGGCTCGCGTACGTGCCCGCCCGCCTCATCGGGGTGGGCCTGCGCCCCGAGCACGCACCGGACTTCGCCCGGCGCCCGCCGGAACGGCCCGAACCGGGCGCGGCTCCCGGCTAGGCCCCCGGGACGGGGACCGGGCGGGGCCCGTCCGGGTCGCCCTCCGCCCCGGGAGCGGGGGGCGCCGCCGCACCGGGGACCGCCGGGGCGCCGCGCCCGGCGCCCCGGCGGCCGAGCGAGGCGAGCGCGACCCCGCCGACCAGGAGCACGGCCGCCACCAGGCTCAGCGGGGTGACCCTCTCACCGAGCAGAAGCGCGGCCGAGGACATGCCGAACACCGGGACCAGCAGCGAGAAGGGGGCCACGGTGGAGGCGTCGTAGTGGCGGAGCAGGAACCCCCACGCCCCGAACGCGAAGAGCGTGGAGATCCAGGCGACGTAGACGATCACGCCCACCCCTGCGGGGTCCAGTCCCCTCAGCGCGGCCAGGCCCGCCTCGGGCCCCTCCACCAGCAGCGACAGGGCGAACATCGGCAGCGGCGGCACCAGGCTGACCCAGACCATCCAGCTCAGGGCGTCGGGGGGCGCGGCCTTGCGGGTCAGCACGTTGGACAGCCCCCAGAACGCGGCGGCGGCCACGACGAGCACGAAGCCCGCCACCGGCCCCGTGGCGCCCTGGTCGTAGGCGGCGACGCCGATCCCTCCCAGGGCGACGGCCATCCCCGCGCAGCGGACGGGACCGGGCCTCTCCCCGAGGAGGACCGCGGCGATGACCGCCGTGAACACCGCCTGGACCTGGAGGACCAGGGACGCCAGTCCGGCCGGCATGCCCAGGTCCATGCCGAGGAAGACCAGTCCGAACTTGGCCACGCCCAGCACCAGGCCCACGAGGACGACCCAGCCCAGGGCCACGCGGGGGCGGCGCACGAAGAAGACGGCGGGAAGGGCCGCCGCCAGGAAGCGCAGGGCGGAGAACAGGAGCGGCGGGAAGTGGTCGAGGCCGACCTCGATGACGACGAAGTTGACTCCCCACACCAGGGCGACGAGGACGGCGAGGAACGTGTGAAGGGGACGCATGGAACCGATGATGGGGGGACCCCTGGTTTAAGCACCAGCGAAATGTCCTACATACTTCTCTTCAGCAATGCTGAACGATCAACGGTGCCCGACCGACGGAGGACGCTCCCGTGCTCGACCTCTCCAGGCTCCGCTCCCTGCATGCGGTGCACGTCCACGGTTCCGTCAGCTCCGCCGCCAAGGCGCTCGGCTACACCCCGTCGGCGGTCTCCCAGCAGATCGCCAAGCTCGAACGTGAGACCGGGACCACACTCCTGGAGCGCCGGGGGCGGGGGGTCGTGCTCACCGACGCCGCCGGGACGCTCGTGGGCACGGCCGCCCGGGTGCTCTCCCTCGTGGAGGAGGCCGAGGTGGCGCTGGAGGAGCGGCGCGGGAGGCCCACCGGGCGGCTGACCGTGGCCGCCTTCTCGACGGCGGCGCGGGGCCTGCTCCCCGGGGTGCTGGCCGAACTGGCGGCGACCCACCCCGCTCTCGACCTGCGCCTGTTCGAGGAGGACCCCCACGCCACCCCGCACATGGTCGCCCAGGGCACGGTGGACCTGGCCGTGGTCCACGACTGGGACATCGCGCCGATGACCGTTCCCGACGGGGTGTCCCGGGAGGTCGTCGGCGAGGACAGGTGCGATGTCCTGCTGCCCCGCGACCACCCGCTCGCCGACAGGGCGGTCCTGCACCGCGAGGACGTGGCGGACGCCCGCTGGATCTGCCAGCCGCCGGGGACCGTCTGCCACGACTGGCTGACGCGCACGCTGCGCTCCGTGGGGACCGAGCCCGACTTCGCCCATTTCGTGGCCGAGTACCAGACCCAGATCGCCCTGGTCGGGGCCGGCCTGGGCGTGGCCCTGGTCCCCCGCCTGGGACGCGGCGACCTCCCCGGCACGGTCGTGGTCAAGCCGCTGGACCCCTGCCCGGTGCGCGGCGTGTCCGTGCTCTGGCGCGCGGGGACCTCGCGCCGCCCCGCCGTCGCCGAGGCCGTCCGGATCCTGCGCGAGCACGCCCGCTCCCTCTGAGGGCCCGATCGCGCCTCCCCCGGGGCGCGGCTCCCGCGGCGCGGGGCACACGGCCCCCCGCCGCCCCGCGGGCACGGTTCCCGCACGGCGGCCCCGCCGCGGCCGCGCGTGCGCTCCGGGTCCGCACGTCCCTACGACCAGTGGGCCCGGACCCGGAACCCCAGGTCCGGGAGCCGCGCCGTCAGCGCGTCCCCCATGGCGGTGGCCGTGGTGACCTGCCCCGCCACGGGCGGGAGGTCGTCGAAGGCCAGGCACAGCGCGGACTCCGCGAGCATCCTCGCGGTCTCCCCGTAGCCCGGGTCTCCCCCCGACACCTCCGTGACCACGCGCTCACCGCCGCCCTCGCCCAGGAACACCACCGTGAACCACGACCGCTCGCGCCGTTCCGGCGACGGTCCCTCACCCGCCCCCATCCGCTTCAGCAGCCACTCCCGCGCTGGCGGTACCTGCGCGAGCGCCGCCAGGCCCAGAGCGCCCCCGGCGATCCCGACCGCGCTCGGCAGCCTCCCGACGGCCGCGTAGTGGCCGTAGGAGAAGTCGGGCCCGTAGCGTTCGAGCGCCCGGGCGGAGCGCAGGACGACCTGCGGGTCGACGGTGGGCAGCGGCAGGGCCCAGACGCCGAGCCTGCCCTCCCGGCGCGGCACGGGGGGCAGCCCCCGCACCCTGCGGCCGCCGTCCCCTTCCGACCGCTCCCGCTCCCGGCGCCGCCGGGCGGCCGCGGCTCCCGCCCCCAGGCGCGAGAACGCCGTCACCGCCGAGTGGAACGTACCCCCGGACACGGCGGCCGAGGCGCTGACGAACCCCTCCACCCGGAGGGGGACCCCCTCGGGGAGGAGGCCGACGGTGAAGTACGCGCCCAGGTCGTGGGGCACGGAGTCGAAACCGCAGCTGTGCACGATCCGGGCCCCGCTGTCGACCGCCTCGGCGTGCCGGCGCAGGTAGGTGCGGTCGACGAACTCGGGTTCGCCGCACAGGTCGACGTAGTCCGTCCCCGCCCGCGCGCACGCCGCGACGAGCCCGTCGCCGTGGCGGATGTAGGGCCCGACCGTCGTCGCGACCACCCGCGACGCCTCGGCCACCGCCCTCAGCGACACCGGGTCTCCCGAGTCCGCGACGAGCAGGTCCAGGCCCGCCAGCGCGGGGTCGGTCCGCGCCAGCCGCTCCCTCACGGCGGCGAGCCGGCCCTCGTCGCGCCCCGCGAGCGCCCACCGGGTCCCGGCCGGCGCGTGCCGGGCCAGGTACTCGGCGGTGAGCCCGCCGGTGAACCCGGTGGCCCCGAACAGGACCAGGTCGTACCTGCGCGGGCGGGGGCCGCCGGGGCCCGCGGCTCCTCCGCCGGCGGCGGTCATACGCGCTCGCCCTCGGGCACCGGGCCCGGCGCGGTCCCCGCACCGAAGGGGCTCCCGCCGAGTTCCTCGCGGTGGTGGGCGGTGAGCCAGCCCCGCGGATCGGGACCCGCGGCGATGATCCTGGTCGGGTTGATGCCCGTGTGCACGTAGTAGTAGTGGATGCGGATGTGGTCGTGGTCGGTGGTGTCCCCGAAGCCCGGCGTCTGGAACAGGTCGCGGGCGTAGGCCCACAGCGCCGGGTACTCGGCCAGCTTCCTGATGTTGCACTTGAAGTGGCCGTGGTACACGGAGTCGAACCGGACCAGGGTCGTGAACAGCCTGATGTCGGCCATCGTGACGGTGTCGCCGACGAGGTAGCGCCGGGCGGCGAGGCGCTCCTCCAGGGCGTCGAGGCGGGCGAAGACCCCGGCGACCGCGGCGTCGTAGTGCGCCTGGTCCGGTGCGAAGCCCGCGCGGTAGACGCCGTTGTTGAGGTCCCGGTAGACGTCCGCGCCCAGGGCCTCGATCTCGTCGCGCAGCGGCGCGGGGTACAGGTCCGGCGCCCCGTCCCGGACGAGGCCGCCCCACTCGGTGGCCATGTCCAGGGAGAGCCGGTCGTAGTCGTTGGAGACCAGGTGCCCGTTGTCCACGTCGACCAGGCCGGGAACGCTGACACCGCCGTCGTAGTGCGGGTCGCGTGCGAGGTAGGCCTCGCGCAGGGCGTGGATGCCGAGGACGGGGTCCCTGTCCCCGGGGCTGCCGGTCTCCTCGGTGAACACCCAGTGCGGGTCCCCGTCGATGTCCTCCTGCCGGGGGTCGGTGACGGCGAGGGAGACCGCTCCCTCCAGGCCCATGAGCCGCCGCGTGACGACGACCCGGTGCGCCCAGGGACAGGCCCGGCTGACCACCAGCCGGAAGCGTCCGGGCTCGGCGGCCCGGCCGAACCGGCCGTCCGCGGTGACCCTGTCGTCGAACGCCGCCGGCTCCCGCCTGATCTCCTCGGTCGGAATCCTGTTGGCCCTCATCCCGGCTCCTCTCGGACGCGCTGTCACGGTCGGAGCCGCATCGTATCCGCCCGCGGCCCGCCGTTCCCGGCACGGCGGGCGCGGCCGGGGACCGGCACGCCCCCGGCCGCGCCCGCCCGGCGCTCCCCGCTCGCGGAGCCGGTCGGCACGCGGGCCGGGAACCGCTGCTCCGCGCCCGCGGCGGCTCCGTTCCCCTCCCCTGACCGGAAGCCGGCAACACATTCATGCCTTGGCGGACATATAATCGAAGAGGCATACTGATCGCATGCCCGACCTCTTCTCCGTTCTCGCCGAACCCAGCCGCCGCCGCATCCTGGACGCGCTGCGCGAGAGCGAGGGACTGCTGGTCAAGGACCTGGTCGCCGCCCTGGGCCTGTCGCAGCCCAACGTCTCCAAGCACCTGCGCGTCCTGCGCACCGCGGGGCTCGTCTCCGAGAGCGCCGAGCGCCAGGGGCGGCGCTACCGCCTGCGGGCGGAGGGACTGCGCGGCGTGGACGCCTGGCTGGACCCGTACCGCGCCTTCTGGACCGACAGGCTCCAGGACCTGGGCGACCACCTCGACTCCACCCGTACGCACGAAGGGCCACCGCGATGACCACGCACGTCCGCGTCGACACGAGCACGCCGGGCTCTCCCGTCCTGCACTTCACGCGCCGCTACCCGCACCCCAGGTCGGCCGTCTGGGCCGCCCTGACGACCGGCGAGGCCCTGAGCCGCTGGTTCCCGTGCCGGGTGGAGATCGACGCGCGCGAGGGCGGGGCCCTCACGCTGACCTTCCCCGGGGAGGAGCCGGAGACCGCGCCCGTCACGGAGTTCGACCCGCCGCACGCCCTGGCGTTCCACTGGGCCGGGGAGGACCTGCGCTGGACCCTGGAGGAGGACGGGGACGGTTGCGTGCTGCGGCTGTCCAACACCGTCGTCGACCCGGAGTGGACGGCGAACACGGCCGCGGGGTGGGACACGTGCCTGGAGGGCCTCGCCGCGGCCCTCGGCGGGCGGCCCGCCCCGCAGGGGACCGGCCCGGACGAGGAGCTCGTCGCGCACTACAGGCAGCTGTTCGCCGCCGGGTGAGCCGGGAAGGGCCGCGCCGCCCGCCCCGGTCGATCCGGGACGGGCGGGCCCTCAGAGCAGGTCCAGGACCGCCTTGCCGTGCAGCTGCCTGCCCAGCAGGAGCTCGACCGCCTCCGCGGCCCGGCCCCAGCCGCCGCGCCAGGACGTCTGCGGGTCGAGTTCGCCCGCGGCCACCCGGGCCGCGAGCCACGTCAGGTCGGCGGCGAGCCCGGGGGCGGCGGGGAGGAAGAAGGTGACGAGCGAGCGGTCGTGGCGCCCGCCGTCGCCGATCAGCGCACCGTAGGGGAACTCCTCCCCCTCCTCGGCCGCGTGGCCCACGGCGACGAGGGTTCCGTGCGGCGCCAGGAGGCCGTAGGCGTCCACCAGCTGTCGGCCGCCGACCAGCTCCACCACCCCGTCCACCGGCTCGGCGACCCGGTCGGGGGAGGCGACGACCTCGTGCGCGCCCAGGGCGCGCAGGCCGTCGCCGTGGCGTGCGGGCGCTCCCGTGGACGCGATCACGTGGGCCCCGCCCCGCCTCGCCAGCTGGACGGCGTAGCGGCCGACTCCGCCCGAGGCCCCGGTGACCAGCACCCGCTTGGCCAGGATCGGACCGATGCGGTGCAGGGCGCGCAGCGCGCTGGCGCCCGCGACGGGAACGGTGCTGATCGCCCCGGGGTCGGCCCCCGCCGGGACGGTTCCGACCATCGCGGTGTCCACGGCGCGCAGTTCGGCCCACGCCCCGTCCGCGCCGAGGGTCACCACGGGGGTGCCGGCTGGAGGCCCCGAGCCGTCGGCAGCCGCCCGCTCCACCGCCCCGGCGGCGTCCCAGCCGAGCACGGCCCCCTCCGGCGCCTTCCGGATACCGGAGACCTCGCCGTGGTTGAGGGAGGTCGCCGTCACGCGGACCAGCGCCTGGTGCGGCTCCGGACGGGGGTCGGGGACCCGGCCGAGCCGCAGCCCTCCGTGAACCGAGTGGTCGACGAGCAGTGCGCGCATGGGAGGTCCGCCTTCCGAGCGATGAACAGGGCAACGGCCACAATAGTGCCGGTGATAGGCATAAGCCGTCAACCAGCATTTACCTGTGAAGCGCATGCTAGGCTGACCGCCATGTCGACCGCTACGTCCCCTTCGTCCCCCTCTTCACCGCGGCCGTCCCTGTCCCTGCGCGAACGCAAGAAGCTCCTCACCCGGCAGCGGCTGGTCACCACGGCCCTGGAGCTGTTCACCGAACACGGCTTCGACGGCGCGACGCTCCACGACCTGTGCGAGGCCGTCGAGGTCTCCGAGCGCACGTTCTTCCGGAACTTCACCAGCAAGGAGGACGTGGCCCTGGCCCCCGGCCGGGACCTGTGGACGGCCTGCCTCGGCGAGCTGGAGACCCGTTC
Source organism: Nocardiopsis tropica (assembly GCF_042660575.1). NCBI lineage: Bacteria > Bacillati > Actinomycetota > Actinomycetes > Streptosporangiales > Nocardiopsidaceae > Nocardiopsis > Nocardiopsis tropica. The sequence continues at coordinate 37,962 of NZ_JBHSUF010000015.1, read as the reverse complement.
CCCCGGGGACTCGACGCTCCTGGGGTTCCTCCAGGACGGGCTCCTGGCCGCCCTCGACCGGACGGGCGACGAAGGATGGACGCGGCAGCTCCTGCTCAGCCAGAGGCTGGCCGAGCGGACGCCGTCGATGGACGCGCAGGCCCGCCACTTCTGCGACCGCACGACCCGCTCGGCCATGGCGATCCTGTACCGGCGGCTCGAGCTCCCCGCCCCGGACGACCTGGGGGCGCGGCTGGCGCTCGACATGCTCGTCGCGTCCTTCAACCAGGCGCTGGGCGACTGGGGGACCCAGGCCGGAACGCCCGGCGCCGACGACCTCGCGCGCCGCCTGCGCGCGGCGTTCGCCGTCCTGCCCGGCCTCCCCGGGATCGCCTACGGCCCGCGGCCCGCGTAGCCGCGGACGGGGCCCCGCCTACGCCTCCCGCGCTCCTTCGAGCTGCTGGACCAGGCAGAACTCGTTGCCCTCGGGGTCGGCCAGGACCGCGATGAGGTCCCCCGCCTCCTCGAAGGTCGGACGCACCCTCCGGGCGCCCAGCCGGACCACCCTCTCCGCCTCGGCCTCCAGGTCGGGCACGACCATGTCCAGGTGCATGCGGTTCTTGCCCCGGGAGGGTTCGGGCACCTTCTGGAGCAGCAGGTCCGGCCACCGCCCACCGGGGTCCAGGAGGGCGAGGTAGGAGGGGTGCCGCCGGGTCTCCTCCCGCACGAAGCCGAGGGCCCCGCACCAGAACCGGGCCGTCTCCTCGAGGTCGTTGGCGTCGAGCACGCAGACCAGGCGCATACCTGCCTCCAGGGGTGGTGGCGGCGGCCGGACCGTGCCCGGCCGTTCGGTGCCGCACACCCTACGCCGGAGCCGGCTCCGCGTCACGCAGGCCCCGCGCGGCGGACCCCGCCGCCCTTCCCCCGTCCGCCCCGCGACCGCACGTCCTACGGCGACGGCCGCCCGTACCCGGTTAGGCTCCCGGCATGACAGCCACAACGTTCGATCCCCGCACCCTGCTCGCGGAGAGCCGGCTCGGCGTCCTCGCGACCATCAAGGCGGACGGCCGCCCCCAGCTCTCGCCCGTCATGCCCTTCTACGACCGGGAGGCGGGCGTCATCCACGTCTCGGTCACGGAGGGGCGCGCCAAGACGGCCAACCTCCGCCGGGACCCCCGCGCCACGCTGGAGGTGACCAGCGGGGACGGCCGCGCGTGGGCCACCGCCGAGGGCGTGGCCTCCCTGACCGGCCCGGGCACGGACCCCGAGGGCCCCGAGGTCGAGGCGCTGGTCGGCTACTACCGCCTCGCCGCCGGCGAGCACCCGGACTGGGACGAGTACCGGGCGGTGATGGTCTCCGAGCGCAGGGTGCTGATGACCATGACGGTCGACCACGTGTACGGCGCCAGCCTGCGCTGAGGCCGCCGGGGACGACCGCTCCGCGACGGTCGGGAGCCGCAGGAGGAGGGGCCCGCCGGGCGGCGGGCCCCTCCGTCCGGGCCGACCGCCCGCCCCTGCCCCGCGCCGCGACCCCCTCGCCCCGGAGGAGATACGGGGCGAGGGGGTCTTGTCACACCAGGGCGGGGTTCCTACGATGGGGCTGCTGTCGAAGCGCTTCGACACACCCCTGCACCCCGCTGTCGAATCGATTCGACTCCGGCTGACGAGTTCCTACGACGGCGACCCCCCGGGTGGCGGGGTCCTCCGCAGACCGAGCCTCCCCGCCCTCCGACGACCCCGCCCGACCCGGCCCGGTGATCCGATCACCGGGCCGACGGCGACACCCCCCGCGGCCCGCGCCACGACGCGACCGCACCGCCCACCCCCCGCCGAAGAGGGCCCCGATGCACCCACACCACCCCCCGCCACCGCCTCCGCACCGCCGCGTCCGCGCGGCCGCCTGCTCGGCGGCGATGGCCCTGACCCTCGTCGGCTGCGCGGCCGAGCGCGACCCGAACGTGTACACGATCATGAACTCGGGCACCGACGAGCCCTACCACTCCTGGGACCAGGAGGTCATGGACGCCTGCGGCGACCGGGCGGGCGTGGAGGTGCACCAGCTCAGCGTCCCCGCCGACCAGCTCGTCCCCAAGGCCCTGAGGATGGCCTCCTCCGACTCCCTCCCCGACGTCATCTCCCTCGACGGCTCGGACCTGCCCCAGTTCGCGGAGGCCGGCGGCCTGGTCCCCCTGGAACGGCTCGGCCTGCCCACGGACGGGCTGACCGAGAGCGCGCTCGCCTTCGGCAGCTACGAGGGCGTGTACTACGGCGCGGCCCGGTCGGTGAACTCGATCGGCCTCTTCTACGACGCCGACCTCCTGGCGCGGGAGGGGATCGAACCGCCGGCGACCTGGGAGGAGCTGCGGACGGCCGCCGCGGCCCTGACCGAGGGCGACCGCTACGGCCTCGCCATCAGCGCCCTCGCCACCGAGGACGGCGTCTACCAGTTCCTGCCGTGGCTGTGGTCCAACGGCGGCGACGAGCGGGAGCTCGGCTCCCCCGCGTCGGTGGAGGCGCTGGAGTACGTCGTCTCGCTGGTCGAGGAGGGGTCGGTGTCTCCGTCTGTCGTCAACTGGACCCAGGCCGACGCCAACGACCAGTTCATCGCGGGCAACGCCGCCATGATGGTGAACGGCCCCTGGCAGATGCCGGTCCTGCGCGAGCACCCCGAGCGCGCGTGGGCGGTGGCGGAGATCCCCGTCCCCGCGGAGGGGGACACCTCCGTCGCCCCCATCGGCGGCGAGGCGTACACCGTGCCGGTCAACGCCGCCGACCCCGGCCGCGAACAGGTCGCCGCCGAACTCGTGGCCTGCCTGACCACGCCGGAGGCGCAGCTGGACTGGTCCACCAAGGGCAGCAACGTGCCCCTGGACCCCTGGGCGGCGGAGCGGTACCGCGACGAGGTCCCGGAGCTCTCCCCCTTCGTCGACCAGGTGTCCACCGCGCGCAGCAGGACCGAGCACGTCGGCACCGAGTGGAACACCTACTCCCAGGCCATCGGCACCGCACTGCAAGCGGCCCTCACCGGCCGGGCGAGTCCGCAGGACGCCATGGAGAGGGCCCAGGAGCAGGTCGAGTCGCAGACGGGCGGACGGTCATGAGGACACGGACCCCCGCGCCGCGGCGGCGCGCCCTCACACCGTGGCTGTTCGTGGCCCCCGCACTGGCGTACATGCTGCTGTTCTTCGGGTACCCGCTGGTCCGCAACGTGGTGATGAGCTTCCAGGACTACACGTTCTCCACCTACTTCACGGGCGAGGCGCCCTTCAACGGCCTCGAGAACTGGCGGACCGTCTTCTCCGACGAGCTGTTCGGCGCCTCGCTGTGGCGGACCCTCCTGTTCACGGTCGGCTCCCTGGCCGGGCAGTTCGGCATCGGCATGGCGCTCGCCCTCTTCTTCAGCCGCCGGTTCCCGCTCTCGGGGGTCATGCGCTCCCTGCTCCTCCTGCCGTGGCTGATCCCCATGGTGGTGGCGGGCACCGTGTGGCGCCGCGTCCTGGACCAGGAGACCGGCGTGCTGAACGAGGCGCTCCAGGCGCTCCACCTCACCTCGTCGGCCGTCCCCTGGCTGAGCAGTCCCGACCAGGCGCTCCTGTCGGTCGTCCTCGTCAACATCTGGATCGGGGTCCCCTTCAACATGGTGATCCTCTACGGCGGCCTCCAGGAGATCCCCGCCGAACTGCGCGAGGCCGCCGTCCTGGACGGCGCGGGCCCGTTCCGGTCCTTCTTCTCCGTGACGCTGCCCCTGCTGCGGCCCGTCGTGACCGTGGTGCTGGTGCTGGGCTTCATGTCCACCGTGAAAATCCTGGACCTGGTCCTGGCCCTCACCAACGGGGGGCCGGCGCACTCCACCGAGACGCTGGGCACCCTCACCTACCAGCTGTCGTTCCTCCGGCTCGACTTCGGCCAGGGCGCCGTCGTCGGCAACGTCCTGATCGTCCTCAGCATGGTCTTCGCGGCGGTCTATCTGCGCGCCAACCGCGGAGGTGTCAACCGATGAGTGCACTGCGCAGCGGTACCGGGGACGCGGCCCGCCCCCCGGGCGCCACGACCCGGCGGCAGCGGACGCCGGGGGGCTCCCCCCGGCGCCGGCCGCGGACCACCCGCAAGGCGCGCGGCGACGCCGTGAGCCTCGTGGTCGGGGTCCTCGTCCTGGCGGTCCTGCTCTTCCCCCTGTACTGGATGGTCAACACCGCGCTCCAGCCGGGCGCCTCGGCGGCCGGCCTCCCGTGGTTCCCGCGCTCGCTCGACCTCGGCAACTTCCAGCGGGCGTGGGAGTCGCAGGCGGGCAACCTGCTCACCTCCGTCCTGGTGGCGCTCGGCTCGGTGGCGGTCTGCCTCACCGTGGCCGCCCCGGCGGCCTACGCCCTGGCCCGCTTCCGGCTGCGCGGCGCCGACACGATCGTGTTCGCGACCCTCATCACCCAGATGGTCCCGGGCATCGTCGTCGCCAACGCGCTCTACAACGCCTACGTCGGCCTGGGGCTGGTCAACTCCTACCTGGGGCTAATCCTGGCGGACGCGTCCCTGGGCCTGCCCTTCTCCATCGTCCTGCTGCGCGCCTTCATGGTGTCCATCCCCGAGGAGGTGATCGAGGCCGGGATGATCGACGGCGGCGGACGGCTGCGCGTCCTCGTCTCGATCGTGCTGCCCATGAGCCGCAACGCGCTGATCACCGCCGGGCTGTTCACCTTCCTGTTCGCGTGGTCGGACTTCCTCTTCGCGCTGACCCTGAACACGACCGACGCCGTGAAGCCCGTGACGCTCGGCATCTACGAGTACATCGGCGCGCACGTCGGCGACTGGGGCGCCGTGATGGCCGCGGCCGTCCTCTCCTCCGTCCCCGCCGCGGTGCTGCTCGTCGTCGCGCAGAGGTACGTGGCGGCCGGGATCTCCAGCGGAGCGCTCAAGTGACCCGTCGTCGGAACCGACGGCGAACCGACACCAAGACGAGAGGGGCAGTCCGCCCATGAAGTTCACCGACGGCTTCTGGCAGATGAGGGAGGGCGTGCGCGCCCACTACGCGCGCGAGGTCCGCGACGTCCGCGTGGACGGGGACCGCTTCACCCTCTACGCGCCGGTGCGCCCCATCGGCCACCGCGGGGACACGCTCAACACGGCGCTGGTGACGGTCGACTGCTGGTCCCCGGCCCCCGGCGTGATCGGCGTCCGAACCACCCACCTGGCGGGCTCGGTGCGGCCCACGCCCGAGTTCGACGTCCGGGGCGCCCCCGGCGCCGCCTCGGTCCGGCGCGACGGCTCCACCGTCGAGCTGACCAGCGGGGGGCTCTCGCTGACGGTGGGCACCGACGGCCCGTGGCGGATGGAGTTCAGCGCCGACGGCGCCACGCTGACCGGCGTCGACGCGAAGGGGACCGGCTTCGTCGAGGACGCGGACGGCTCCCACCACATGCTCGGACAGCTCTCCCTGGGGATCCGCGAGCTCGTGTACGGCATGGGCGAGCGGTTCACCCCGTTCGTGCGCAACGGCCAGACCGTGGACATCTGGCAGGCCGACGGCGGCACGAACAGCGAGCAGGCCTACAAGAACGTCCCCTTCTACATGACCAACCGCAACTACGGCGTGTTCGTCGCGCACTCCGGACCGGTGTCGTTCGAGGTCGGCTCGGAGTCGGTGGGCCGCGTGCAGTTCAGCGTCGAGGACCACGCCCTGACGTACTACGTCGTCCACGGGGCGGACCCCAAGGAGGTGCTGGACCGGTACACCGCGCTCACCGGCCGCCCCGCCCTGCCCCCGCAGTGGTCCTTCGGGCTGTGGCTGTCCACGTCGTTCACCACCTCCTACGACGAGGACACGGTGAACCGGTTCGTCGACGGCATGGCGGACCGGGGCGTGCCCCTGAGCGTGTTCCACTTCGACTGCTTCTGGATGCGCGAGTTCCACTGGTGCGACTTCGTCTGGGACCCGGAGGTCTTCCCGGACCCCGTGGGGATGCTCTCCCGGCTCAAGGCCAAGGGGCTGCGGACCTCGGTCTGGATCAACCCCTACATCGCCCAGCGGTCGGCGCTGTTCGAGGAGGGCTCCCGACTGGGACACCTGGTCCGGCGGCCGGACGGGACGGTGTGGCAGTGGGACATGTGGCAGGCCGGGATGGCGCTGGTCGACTTCACGTCCCCGGCCGCCCGGGAGTGGTACGCCGGCAAGCTCAAGCCCCTGCTGGACATGGGTGTGGACTGCTTCAAGACCGACTTCGGCGAACGGGTGCCGACCGACGTCGTGTGGTCGGACGGCTCCGACCCGCACGGCATGCACAACTACTACACGCAGCTGTACAACGCGACGGTGTTCGACCTGCTGCTGCGTGAACGGGGCGAGGGCGAGGCGGTCCTCTTCGCGCGCTCCGCGACGGCGGGCGGCCAGAGCTTCCCCGTGCACTGGGGCGGGGACTGCGCCTCGACGTTCGAGGCCGTCGCGGAGAGCCTGCGCGGAGGACTGTCGCTGGGGCTGTCGGGATTCGGCTTCTGGAGCCACGACATCGGCGGCTTCGAGGGCACCCCGGACCCGGGGCTGTTCAAGCGCTGGCTCGCGTTCGGCCTGCTCTCCTCGCACAGCAGGCTGCACGGCAGCCGCTCCTACCGGGTCCCGTGGGAGTTCGACGAGGAGTCGACCGACGTGGCCCGCGCGTTCACCCGGCTGAAGTGCGAGCTCATGCCCTACCTGTTCGGGGCCGCCGTCCAGGCCCACCGGCGGGGCACGCCCGTGATGCGCGCGATGGTGCTGGAGTTCCCCGAGGACCCGACCTGCCACCACCTGGACACGCAGTACATGCTGGGCGGCGACCTGCTCGTCGCCCCCGTGCTGAGCCCCGACGGCTCCGTCGAGTACTACGTGCCCGAGGGGGTGTGGACCCACCTGCTCACGGGGGAGACCGTACGGGGCCCGGGGTGGCGCCGCGAGATCCACGGCTTCGACTCCCTGCCGCTGCTGGTGCGGCCGGGCGCGGTCCTGCCCGTCGGCGCGGTGGGCGACCGCCCCGACTACGACTACACGGACGGCCTGACCCTGCGCGTGTACGGGGCCGGAGCCCCGGCCGCGCCGGCCGCCGGTCCGACCGTCGTGACCGTGCCGGCCGCCGACGGCTCCGACGCCGCCGTCTTCCGGGTCTCGCGCTCGGAGGACGGGGTCACCGTGGAGGCCGACCCGGCCCCGGCCCGGGGGTGGAGGGTCCTCCTGGTGGGCGCGCCCGGAGCCGTCCCCGCCGACCCCTCCACCGAGGCCGCCGACGGGGACGGCGGCACCCTGGCGTCGGCCCCCGCGGGCGCCACGAGCCTGAGCCTGCGCCTGCCCTGACCGGGGACGGCCCGGGGAGGACCGGCACCGGTCTCCCCCGGGCCGCGTCGCGCGGTCCCTCCGTGCGGGGCCTCCTGCGGCGGGGGTCCGCGCACGGCCCCCGCGGACCGTGGCGTGACGGGGCGGCACGCAACGGGACGGGCGTCCGCCGGCCACGCCCTAGAATCGCACGGTGCCCCGACGCGACCCCGAGATCCCCACACGCGACGCCATCGCCGCCGCCGCGGCCCACCTGTTCGTCGAACAGGGCTACTCCCGAACCTCGGTCCGCGAGATCGCCGCGGCGGCAGAGGTGGACCCCGCCCTGGTCATCCGCCACTTCGGCACCAAGGAGCGGCTGTTCCTGGAGACCGTCCGGATCGGCTCCGACCGGGCGCCCTTCCTGGGCGGGCCGATCGAGACGCTCGGGACGCGGTTCGTCGACTACGTCCTCACGGTGGACGACCACACGCGCGGCATCTACCTCGCGCTGATCCGGGCCAGCGACGCCAGCACCGTGGGGTCGCGCCTGCACGAGGCCCACGAGACGGCGTTCGTGCGTCCGCTGGCCGAACGCCTCTCCGGCCCCGACGCCCTGCTCCGTGCCCGCCTGGCCGCCGCACTCGTCGGCGGCCTGCTCTACAGCCTCTGGGTCGTCGGCGACAAGGAGCTGGCCGACGCCGACCACGGGGAGGTCGTGGCGCGTTACGGCGCCCTCCTCCAGGAGCTCATCACCCCCGGGGACTGAACGCGTCCCGGCGCCCGGCCCCCTCCTCGCGGGGACCGGGCGCCGGCGTCCGTCACTGGACGGACCAGCCCCCGTCGGAGGCGAGCACGACGCCGTTGACGTTGTCGCTGTCGTCGCTGAGCAGCCAGGTGATCGACGCGGCGAGCTTGTCCGCGTCGGCCACCTGCGGGATGAGCCGCATGAACTCACCGATGCGGGCCTTGCCGAACTCCGAGCCGAAGGTCGCCTCGATCCCCGTGGCCACGGGCCCCGGGGCCACCGCGTTGACCCTGACCCCGTGCGGTCCGTACATGAACGCCGAGCTGCGCGTGATGCCGACGACGGCGTGCTTGGAGGCCGTGTAGGCGATCCCCGCCGCGTTGCCGCGCAGCGCCGCCTCGGAGGCGACGTTGACGATCGCGCCCCGCCCCGCGGCGAGCATGGCCGGGACCACCGCGCGCGAGAGCTTGAAGGTGCCGTCGACGTTGACCGCGAAGACGCGTTCCCAGGTCCGGTCGCTCACCTCGTGCAGGGGCGACATGTCGTCCATGATCCCGGCGACGTTGGCCAGGCCGTCGACGCGCCCGCCCGCCGCCTCGACGATCCGCGCCACGTCCTCGTCACCGGTGATGTCGGCGGCGACGGGCACGACCGTGTCCTCGGGCGAGGCGTCGACCAGGGACCGGAGGCGGTCCTGCGCGATGTCCACGGCGATCACCCGGCCGCCCTCGCGCACGATCCGCGCGGCGGTGGCGCGGCCGATCCCCGAGCCCGCTCCGGTGACCACGACCGTGCGTCCGGCGAACCGCGCACCGGTCGCGGACGCCTGCGGCTCCTCCTCGACGACGGGGGCGACCCCGCCGTTGGCGCGGAGCACGAGCTCGTCGACGAGCTCCTGCGGGAACCGGTCGCCGGCGATCTCGACGAGTTTGGCCAGCGAGAGCTTGCCGACGGGGCGCAGCGCGTCCGCGTCCTGTCCCGACCCCTCCAGCAGTTCGCGCAGGACCGGCCCTCCGGCGGGGTGCGCGAGCCACTCCTCCACCGTGTTCCCGGCGGTGATGGGCGTACCGTTCGCGGTCATGTCTCCTCCTCGCCGGCGGGGTGCCGATCCCGCCGCTCGTGTGGGCCGTGCCTTCCACGACCCTGCTGTCAACTAAGTTGACACCCACGCCACCCTAAGCGACGGGAGGAGCACACGGCCCGGGCGGGGGCTGCGACCCTGCTCTCACCAGGGCGGGAGGGGCCGGCCCCGGGCGCGCACCGGTCAGGCGCCCCGGGTGGCCGCGGCGCCGACGGGCTCCGCGGTTCCGGACGCGGGCGGGTCTTCCGCCGAGGGCTTCCGGCGCCCGGGCAGGAACGCGGCGATGGCGAAGGCGGTGAGGGCGGCGAGCCCGCCGATGCCCAGGACCAGGGTGAAGGCGCCCTGTGACGGGAGGTCCTGGCCGCCCACCGGCAGGGTCATGCTGGTCAGGACCATGCCGGTGACGGCGCTGGCCACGGAGGTGCCGATGGAGCGCATGAGGGTGTTGAGGCTGTTGGCCGCGGCCGTCTCGGACCGCGGCACAGCCGCCATGACCAGCGCGGGCATGGCGCCGTAGGCCAGGCCCACACCGGCGCCGATGACGGTGGAGGCGATCATGAGCTGCCAGATGCCGGACATGAGCAGCAGGCTCAGGCCGTAGCCGACCGCGACCAGGAGCGCGCCGCACATCAGGGTCGTCTTCGGGCCCATGGCGCGGGACAGGCGCGCGGAGAGCGGCGCCATCACCATCATGACCAGCCCGTTCGGGGCCATCACCAGCCCCGCGACCAGGATCGTCTGCCCGAACCCGTACCCGGTGGCCTCGGGCAGCTGGAGCAGCTGCGGAACGACCAGGGACATGGCGAACATGGAGAACCCGAACACCAGGGAGGCGGTGTTGGTGAGCAGGACCTGGCGGCGCACGCTGGTGCGCAGGTCGACCAGGGGGTGCGGGCGCGCAGCTCCCACCAGCCCCACACCAGGAGCACCACGGCCGCGGCGGCGAGCATCGCCCCGGGAACGCCGCTGCCCCAGCCCCAGTCCGAGCCCTTGGACACGGCCAGCAGGAGCAGGAGCAGTGCCACGGACAGGCCGACCGATCCGGGCAGGTCGAACCTGCCCCCCGCGCGGACCCCCGAGTCCGGGACGAGCGTGCGCACCAGGACGGCGGCGGCGCCGGCCAGCGCCGCGGCGACCCAGAACAGCGTGTGCCAGTCCGCGGTCTGGGCGAGGAACGCCGCGGCGGGCAGACCGAGCGCACCGCCCACCCCCAGGGACGCGCTCATCACCGCGGTCGCCCCGCCCAGGCGTTCGGGGGGCAGCTCGTCGCGCATGATGCTGATGCCCAGCGGGATGACCCCGGCCGCCAGCCCCTGGAGGGCGCGGCCCACGACCATCGGCACCAGGCTGTCGGCGAGGGCGCAGAACACCGAGCCGACCACGAGGACCGCCAGGCTGAGGACCAGCATGGGGCGTTTGCCGTACATGTCGCCCAGGCGGCCCACCGTGGGGGTGGCGACCGCGGCGGCGAGCAGTGTGGCGGTGATCGCCCACGTCGTGTCCCCGGGGGTCGCCCCGAGGAAGCCCGGCAGCACGGGAACGAGGGGGATGACCAGGGTCTGCATGAGCGAGACGACGATGCCGCTGAAGGCGAGGACGCAGATGATCACGTTCGGCCGGGCGGGAGGGCGCGCGGGTGTCCGCGCTTCGGATGGGCTGGTGCGGGCATCGGTCATCGAGCAGGAACCCCCGTATTCGGACACGCGAAAGCGCCGACTTTTAAGTCAGGCGCATGACTTAGACTAACAGGACGTACCGGGCCGACTCCACGCCCGGCGGGAGTGAGGGAGGCCATATCAGCGAGGAAAACGCCGACGGCTCCGGCGCCCGCCCCCACCGGAGACGGGCACGGCCCGCGCGCCCATACGCGTCCGAGGGGCGCGGCCCCGACGGCCGCGCGCAGCCACAGACCGGGCGACGGGCACCGCTGCCGGCGACACGGGGCAACCATCCCGCGCGGAGATCGGTACGGTGGTCGGCATGAGCGGCAGGGTGGCGAGGTCGGAGCGGGTGGCGGCGACGCGGGAGACGATCCTGTCGGCGGCGGAGCGGCTGTTCGCGGAACACGGCATGGCGGGGGTGTCCAACCGCCAGATCGGCCAGGAGGCCGGACAGGGCAACAACACCGCCGTCACCTACCACTTCGGCTCCAAGGAGGGGCTGGTGCGCGCGATCGTGCGCCGCCGCACCGGGCCCGTCGAGGACGTGCGGCGCCGCATGGTGGCACGGGTCGACGGCTCCTCCGAGGTCAGGGACTGGGTGGCGTGCATGGTCGAGCCCCTGGCCCAGCACCTGGACGACCTGGGCACACCCTCCTGGTACGGGCGCTTCAGCGCCCAGGCGCTGGCCGACCCCGCCTTCCGGGGGATCGTCTCCCGGGAGGCCATGGAATCACCCTCGCTGGTGCGCACCGGGGAGGAGCTGCGCAGGTGCCTGCCCGACCTGCCCGCGCCCGTGCGCCGCGAACGCCAGGACATGGCCCGCCACCTCATCGTGCACACCTTCGCCGAGCACGAGCGGGCCCTCGCCGAGGGCGAGCCCACCCCCAGGGGCTCCTGGCACGAGGCCGCCACCGGCCTGACCGACGCGCTCACCGGCCTGTGGCTGGCCCCCGTCACCGCCCCCTCCGCCGGCCCGGAGCCGAGCGCCGCGGGCGACCGCGCCCGCTGACCGCCCGGGGTCCCTGGCGGCTGCCGCCCGAGGGGACGCTGTTACCCGGGCTCTACGCGGCGTCACGCACGTCCGCACACACCCTCCCCCGGGGACGCAGAAAGGGTCCACCCTCAGGCCGGACCCTTCACCGATCTGCTAGTTCTCTGTCGGCACGACGGGATGTCAACCCACGACCCCCTTGCCCCTGGCAAGCTGCACCAAGCCGCAGGAGGCCGGGGACAGCCGCTCGACAACAGGAAGAACCTGGTCAGGACGCAAAGTCCGGGCCGCCAGACGGCAGGAACAGTCCTGGAGGGGCGCCGTCAGCCCCACCGCTACCCCACCAGGACCGCTCGGATTCCGGGTGGCCCGCCCACCCTCCGGGCTGTGCGGTCACGCGTGCGTGCGGCGAATGCCCCCAGGGCGACCACTCCGAACACCGCCCGGTCGACGTCGTGGGCCAGGTGGGAGATGACCACGATGGCGCGCCCTTGGGCCTGCAGTTCCGCAGAAATCTCCCAGAACCGCAGGTAGGTCTCCCAGTCGAAGCCCTGGTAGGGCTCATCCAGCAGGAGGACGGCCGGGTCGTGCATGAGGGACAGGACCAGGTTCAGCTTCTGCCGTGTTCCGCCACTCAGGTGCCGGGCCGGGGTGGCACCGTACTGCTCGAACCCGAGGCGGGCGATGAGGGCGCGTGCCCGGTCCAGACTGCGCAACCGGTAGGCGACGGCGAAGTAGCGCAAATGCTGATCCACAGTCAGCTCCGGGTTGGTCACCGGGCGCTGGGGGCAGTAGCCGATTCGGCCCTCAACCCGCACCCGGCCGGGATCGGGCGCGAGTTCACCGGACAGGATCCGCAGCAGGGTGGTCTTGCCCGCTCCGTTCTCGCCGACGACCCCCACCAGCTCTCCGGGCGCGGCCCGCAGGCTCACTCCGCGCAGGACACGCCTCGTCCCGAAGGCCTTGTGCACGTCCGCCACGTGCAGCATCAGACGCTCTTCCCGATCAGGGTACCGCCGAAGCTCCTGCGCCGTCCCGCGTAGGCGTCGACGGCGCGCACCAGGTGGGAGCGGTCGAAGTCGGGCCAGAGAGCGTCCTCGAAGACGATCTCGGCGTAGGCGGTGTGCCAGGGCAGGAAGTTGCTGATGCGCTGCTCGCCGGCGGTCCTGATCAGGAGGTCCACATCGGGCAGGCCGGGATCGTAGAGGTACGCGGCGAGGTCGGACTCCGTCAGGCGTGTCGGGTCCAGCCGCCCCGAGAGCGCCTCGGCCACCGTGCGTTTGAGCGCGTCCACCATCTCCTGGCGGCCTCCGTAGTCCAGGCAGAACGTGAAGGTCGTCCCGCTGTTGCCCGACGTCAGCTCCTCAGCCCACTCCAGCCGTTCGCGGAGTACTGCCCCGACCCTGCTGCGGCGGCCGTACCAGCGCATCCGAACGCCCCGGGCGTGCAGGCGCCCGGCCACCCCCGAAACGCGCCGGGTGAACGCCCTGAGCAGAGAGGACACTTCTTCGGGAGAGCGCGACCAGTTCTCCGTGGAGAAGGCGAAGGTGGTCACGTACTTGATGCCCAGATCCCCGGCGGCGTCCACCAGGCGGTACATCGCCTCCTCCCCTGCCGTGTGCCCTTCCACGGGAGCCAGCCCGAGCGCCCGGGCCCACCGCCGGTTACCGTCCATGATCACGGCCACGTGCTCGGGGACCGCGGCGGGAGGACCCCCGGGGTCCGGGGACGGGACGGGGGGCTGCCGTTGCCGCAGCTCGGGGACGACCGGCAGGACTCCGACAGGTGTCTCTCGGGTTTGTGACAAACGGGCGGGAACGGCTGTTCGCGGTGAGGCGCCCGGCGGGTCCGCCGGAAGGTACTCGCACTCGTCCAGGCCCGTTCGCAGCCCGGCCACCGTGGTCGCGAGGAAGGGACGGCTGGAAGGGTGCATGGCATCGACCACCCCCTGCCCCTGGTCCAGCAGTCCGCGTGCCCGTTGCACCTGTCGTGCGATCAGTTTCCGATAGGCGTCCGTGCCGCGCACACCGATCAGGTCGTCCGCGTCCAGGCCGAGTCGCTCCAGGTCCTGACGGGGCAGGTAGCAGCGGCCCTGTTCGAGGTCTTCGGGCAGGTCGTGGAGGATGTCGACGTACTGGAGGACTTCCCCCAGCAGCGACATGAGTTCCGGGGCGTCCTCCCTGACCGGCTCCAACACGGTGCCGAACAACTCAGCGACGGTGCCGGCCGTACCACGCATGTAGCCGCGCAGGTCGGCGAAGCCGGGAAAGTCGGGCGGCCTGCGACTGTCCTGCTCAAGTGTGGCGAGAAGCTCCTCCAGCACCGGCACGGACATGCCCCACGCCCGCACCGTGTGGACCATGGCGCGCTGGACCGGCGACAGGCGAACGGGTGCGCCGGGTCCGCCGGCCAGCGCGGCCAGGGTGTCGGCGCGGAAACGGGCCAGGGCCGACCCACGCTCGGAGACCTCCCCTTCGTCGGCCAGCCGATCAGCCCACAGCCCGAAGGCGGCCAGCGCGTGCGCGTAGGGGCGCTTGTGGACGGGCAGCAGATCGACGACCTGCGGAGAGAGATGGTCCGCACCCGTGTGGATCCTGCGACAGACCTCGAAGGCGCGCGCCAGACCGGTGTCGGCGCCCCGCTCCGCGATCAGCAGGGGGCCCGTCCTCATGTACCCGCTCATCGCTGTTCCTCCGCGGTGAGCGCGGGAGTATGCCCTCGCACCCGTGAACCGTTTCCCGCGAGAGGGACCGCCTGTGTCCACGCCCTGGCCAACACCGAGGGGATTTGAATATGCACGCTGAGTAGCATAATGGTTTCCGTGCCCGTTTCGAACTGCTGGACCGGCGCAGAGGACGGACCCGGCTGGATCCGGCAAACGCGGTCTTCGAGTGCCTGGAGACCTTCCACAACCGGCAGTGCCGCCACTCGGCGATCGGCTGGCTGATACCCGTGGAGCTCGAGGGGAAGAGATCGAGCACCGTGGTCTGAGAATCCAGGAAAACGGCTCCAGCACACTCAGTACACGCCAACGTGGTCCAACGGCCCACCTGGCCCGGTTCAACCCCACCGAGCGCGCAAAAAAGGGCCCACCTGATGGTGGACCCTCTCATGACCCGCTACTTCTCTGTCGGGACGGCGGGATTTGAACCCACGACCCCTTGACCCCCAGTCAAGTGCGCTACCAAACTGCGCTACGTCCCGGCCGCTGGGCGGGCACCGTCTCCGGTCCCGCCAACAGGTAAAACTGTAGCGCATCCGGCAGTGCTCTCGAACCGCCCACACCTTTCGGACGGCCCTCGTCCGTGGGCGGTCGCGACCCGGTGGACCGGTCGCGCGCCCCGCCGAGAGTGGGGTGCGGCAGCTTTCCGTGTCCCTGCCGGACCCCGGCGGCGGAGCCTCTGCGGTGGCTCCTCGCAGAGCTCGCGGGGACGTCGGCTCCGCGCGGTACCGTGGGGCGTTTCGCGCTCCCGGGCCTTCCGCAGGACGCCGGCGCGCCGCGCCCACGGCAACCGCCGCGGGCGTTCCTCCGTCCCCGACACCTGGAGCCACGCATTGACCGAGCAGAGGGCACACGCCTGGGGGCGGGAGCTCCGAGTCGTCCACCAGAGGCTGCGCGACGCCCTGGAGGTGGCCCGCGAGGCCATCACCGACGGCGCGGGGGCCGAGTCCGTCTCCCGCGACCTCCGGCTCTTCTGCCTCGGGTTCTGCACCGCCCTGAACGGCCACCACACGAGCGAGGACGCCGCCCTCTTCCCCCTCCTCCTGGAGCGCCGCCCCGACCTCGCGCCCGTCGTCGCCAAACTCAAGCAGGACCACAGCATGATCGAGTACCTCATCGCCGGCCTGCAGAAGGCCGTGGACTCCGGGCACGGCTCCGAGGAGCAGCTGCGCCACCTCGACGGGATCGAGGCGGTCATGGAGACCCACTTCCGGTACGAGGAGAAGCAGATCACCGGCGTCCTCGACGAGCTCACCGGCGAGGGGCTGGACAGGAGGACCCTGCTGGGTCCCCTCGCCTGAGCTCCCGGGAAGGCCCGACGGCACGGGCCCGTCCCGCCGCCGGGATGCTCCTATGGATGTCAGCCGAGGTCCTCCTCCCCGAGCAGCCCCTCCCCCACCAGGTCCGCCCACAGCGCGTCCGGCACCGGCCGGGCGAACAGGTCGGCGTTGCGCCGGGCCTGCTCCGCCGACCGCGCGCCCACGAGGACGGTGGCCACCGCCGGGTGCCGGGCCGCGAACGCCATCGCCGCGCCCGGCAGGGACACCCCGTGGCGGCGGGCGACCCCGGCGATCGCGGCGGCCCGGGAGCGCACCTCCGGCGACGCCGCCGCGTAGTCGTAGGTCGCGCCCTCGACGGGTTCGTCCGTGGCGAGCACTCCGCTGTTGAACACACCGGCCGCGATCACCGACACCCCGGCGCGCCGGCAGGCCGGGAGCATCGTGGCCGCCGCCGACCGGTCCAGGAGCGTGTACCTCCCGGCGAGCAGCACCGCGTCCACGTCGGTCTCCACCGCGAAGCGCTCCAGCATCCCGGCCTGGTTCATGCCCGCGCCGATCGCGCCGACCACCCCCTGGTCGCGCAGCTCGTGCAGCGCGGGGTAGGCCTCGCCCACGGCCTGTTCCCAGTGGTCGTCGGGGTCGTGGAGCAGGACCAGGTCGACCCGGTCCAGGCCGAGCCGCTCCAGGCTCCCCTCCAGTGACCGCAGCACTCCGTCCGCGCTGAAGTCCCACCGGCGGGTGTGCGTGGCGGGGACGTCGAAACCGTGGTCGTCGCGTTCCCCGCTCCGGTTCGGGGACGGCTCCAGCAGCCTGCCGACCTTGGTCGACACGGTGTACCGGTCCCGGGGCAGGCCGGCCAGCGCGCGTCCCAGCCTCCGCTCGGAGAGGCCCAGCCCGTAGTGCGGGGCGGTGTCGAAGTACCGCACCCCCGCGTCCCACGCCGCCCGCACGGCATCGTGGGCGGCCTCCTCCGTCACCGCCCGGTCCATGCCGTTGCCGATCCCCACGGCGCCGAACCCGAGCGCGCCGACCTCCACCCGCGAGCGTCCCAGCCTGGTCGTCCCCATGCGCTCCCCTTCTCCGTGTGCCCACGGACAACTCTCGAACGCTGCGGCCCTCGCCATCCCTCGCCGGAGCCGGCGTGCGTGCTGCGCGGGGAACCTGTCTAACCCACGGGAGCCGGATCCGCCACGGGGGCACGGAGCTCGGCGACGACCTGCCGTGCGACGGCGCGGCCGGCGCGGTTGGCCCCGATCGTGCTCGCCTGGGGACCGAAACCCGCGAGGAACAGGCGGGGGTTGCGCACCGAGCGGCCCTGTTCGACGCGGACGCCGCCGCCGGGCTCGCGCAGGCGCAGCGGTGCCAGGTGGGTGAGCTCGGCCCGGAACCCGGTGGCCCAGATGATGGCGTCCACGGGGGCGAACGTCCCGTCGGCCCAGCGGACCCCGCCCGGTTCGACCGAGGAGAACATCGGACGGGCCACGAGGAGCCCCCGCTCGGCCGCGGCAAGGTTCTCCGGGGTGGCGGGGAGGCCGGTTCCGCTGACGATGCTCGGGAGCGGCCGCCCGGCCCTGGCAGCCTCGTCGGCCATCCGCACGGCCGTGACGCCCGCGTCCGGGTCGTCGGTGAACTCGACGGGTCGGCGGGTGGCCCACACCGTGGCCGCCGCCACGCCCTCCAGCTCGCGCAGGAACCCGACCGCGGAGGTGCCCCCGCCCACGACGAGGACGCGCTTCCCCCGGAAGTCCTCGGCGGAGCGGTAGCCGGGTGTGGTGATCTGCGTGCCCCGGAACTCCGCGGCGCCCGCGAAGTAGGGCCGGAAGGGGCGTGCCCACGTCCCGCCGGCGTTCACGAGGACCCGGGCGCCGATGTCGCCCCGGTCGGTCGTGAGGAGGAACCCTCCGCGGCCGTCCTCGTGGACCCCGGTGACCTCGACGGGTCTGCGCACGTCCAGCGCGAATGCCTGCTCGTAGCGCTCGTAGTAGTCGGCCACGACCTCCCTGGCGGCCCTCGTCCGGTCCGCGGTGGCGAAGCTCAGACCGAGTTCCCCCATGCCGGGCAGGTCGTCGACCTTGTGCGCCGTGTCCAGCCGCAGCGACTCCCACCGGAACTGCCAGGCCCCGCCCGCACCAGGCCCGCGGTCGAGGACCACCAGGTCCGAGCCTGGGGTGAGCCCGAGGCGCCTCAGGTGCCAGGCAACCGACAGGCCGGCCTGTCCCGCGCCCACGACGACCACGTCGGCCGAGCCCGGCAGCTCCGGCCCGGGTCCTCCCGTGCGGCCGTGCTTCGCTCCGGGGGCGCCCGGCCCGCCACGACCCTTCCCGTCCGCCATGTCCGTCCCTTCCGTCGTCCGCTGTCAGGGGGCAACAACGGCGGCGGGGGGTTCATGCCGGATCCCCGGCGCCCGCTCCGGGACGGGCACCCGGCGGTACGTGGAACGGCTCGGCTCCGATCCGACGGAACGTGAACGGGGGCGGCGGCGCGAGTGGTCCCGCGCCGCCGCCCCCGTGCGGGAGGGGGCTTCAGTCCTTCCATTCCTGGATCATCGTGTCCGAGGCGTGTACGCACATGAGGCGCAGCCGCCCGGTGCCGGTGTTGGTGAACCCGTGCCACACGTGGGGCTGGACGACGGCGGTGTCACCCGTCCTGGCGACGATCCGCTCCTCCCCCACCGTGATGGTCGCCTCCCCCTCCAGGACCGTCCACGTCTCGGTGTACGGGTGGCGGTGCAGGCCGGGGCCCTGGCCGGGGTCGTTGTCCACGAGGAAGAAGGAGATTCCGGAGCCGTGGAGGTGGCCCTCGAACCGCAGGGTACGGGAGTCGCCGACCAGCAGTTCCTCAGCGGGCACGACGGCCGGCGCGGTCACATCGCTCATGGTCCTCACACCTCGAACTCGACGACGGGCCGCGCCTCGACGGGGCCGACGGTGGCGGGGTCGTAGTGGTACAGCAGCGCGAACTGCACGTTTCCTCCCGGGGGGCTTGTCCTGATGCCTCCACTCTGGCGCGTCGGCCCCGTGTGCCTCTACGCTTTCGATATGGGTCGAAACCTGGTCCGGTTCCGGATCGGCGCCACGGACATCTCCTCCATCCGTTTCGGCATCTCCCCCGGCCACGAGCTGTGCCACGCGGTCCGCGTGCTCCAGAACCCGCCGGACCACCCCCTCCAGTGGGGCTGGCTCCGCTCGGTGCGCTCGTCCATGCCCCGGGGGCCTTCGGGGTGCTGCGGACGGTGATCGGCCCGGAGGGCTACTTCCCCGACTTCCTCACCTCGACGCCGACGTGGGACATGGCCCCGGCCGACGAGGTCGAACGCCTGCGCCGGGTGCCGGCCGAGTCCGTCCGGGCGGACCTCACCAAGGTGCTCGCCCGCTCGGAGGGACTGCGCCACCGGATCGTCGCCGACATGTTCGCCCACCCGGAGCGAACCCGGGTCCAGGTGGCGGACGCCTGGGAGGAGGTCTGGGAGGCCGCGCTGGCCCCGCACTGGCCCCAGATCCGACGGCTCATCAGCGCCGACATCGACCTGCGCGTGCGCCGCGTGGGCGTGGACGGTGTGGCCGCGATGGTCGGCTCGCTCCACGGCTCCGTCGCGTGGCACCGCGACGCCATCGAGATCGAGATGCGCAAGCACAGCGAGGAGGTCGACTGCGAGGGCAGCGGGGTGGTGCTCGTGCCCTCCGTCATGAGCACGCCCCGGTGCTCCGTGCTCACCGAGCGGCCCGCGCAGCCGACGCTGTTCTACCCCGTGCTCGGGCTCTCCGCGGCCTGGACGCAGGAGCGCTCGGCGGTCGAGGAGGCCCTGGTGGAACTGCTCGGTTCGGGCCGAGCCCGTGCCCTGCTGTCCCTGGACGGCCCCCGGTCGACGTCGGAGGTCGCCGACGCGTGTGCGACGGCCGTGTCCACGGCGTCGCACCACCTGACGATCCTGAGAAAGGCCCAGCTGGTCCACAGCCGGCGCGACGGGACGCGGATGCTGCACGCCCGCACTCCGCTGGGTGAGGCCCTCCTGGGGGCGGGAGCCTGACCCGCCCTGCTCCGCCGGAGCGGGTAGCCTTCCCACCGTGCAACTCTCCGACATCTCCGCACAGGGCGCCCCCGGTACGCCCTTCACGAGCGGTTTCGCTGAGCCGGGGCCGGTACAGCCGCGGGCAGGCACGAGTGGTTGAGCCGCCAGTTCAGCACGGGGCCGAGGGCTGGAAGCCTCCGAAGGGGTCGTGGGCGTCTTCAGCCGCCAACCGGCGCAGTATGCGCGGCAACCGCAGCCGCGACACCAAGCCCGAACTCGCACTCCGCAGCCTGGTCCACGCCGTCGGCCTGCGCTACCGCGTGGCGGCCAAGCCGCTGCCCAAGATGCGGCGGACCGCAGACCTGCTGTTCCGCCCCACCCGTGTGGCGGTGTTCGTGGACGGCTGCTTCTGGCACGGCTGCCCGGACCACTTCGTTGCGCCCAAGACCAACCCCGGGTACTGGGAGGACAAGATCAGCGGCAACGTCAGACGCGACCGCGACACCGACTCCCAGCTGGCGGAGGCAGGATGGCTGGTGCTGCGCTTCTGGGAGCACCAGGATCCCGCCGAGTGCGCCGAAGTCGTCATAGATGCCGTCTCAGCCCGTAAGGGTGAGCTGCCGCGGTCCCGTCTGCTCGGTTAGCCCCGGAGGCTGGCACTCGGGCAGCGCGGCATCGGCGTCCGCGGCCTTCAGTGCGTCGAGGATGGACTTGCCCACCGCCTCGGCCACCGGCGACGGGAACGCGTTGCCCACCTGCCGGTAGGCGGCGGTCTTGCGCCCGATGAACTCCCACTCCTCGGGGAAGCCCTGGATGATCGCAGCCTGGGCGACCGTGAGCTTGGGCCCGCGCTCGCCGAACAGGTCCCGGTCCTCGTCCTTGGTCTTGCCGAGGTCGTCAGCGACGCCGTGCCCGTCCACACCCAGTTCGGCCCAGGCCCGCTTGGCGCGTGTGGGACCCAGGTCCGCTCCGCCGTGCTTCTTCGAGCCGCCCACGAGGGTGGGGGCGACAGTACCCCGCTCCTCGGCCTTCTTCTTCCACCTGCGGTAGTAGTCCATCGCGTCGGGGCGCTCCGAGGCGGCGTAGCGCGCCCTCATGCTCGCGTCCAGCGCTTCGGCGACCTTGACGGGGGCCGCTCTGCCTCGGGACGGCTGGAAGTGGGCAGCCTCGTCCGCGTGCATGGCGACCAGGATCGCGCGGGGGCGGAGCTGGGGTACTCCGTAGTCCCGGGCCTCCAGCACCTCCCATCCGAGGATCCGGTAGTCCATCTCCTCCAGGCGTGCGCGGATGCGGTCCCGGTAGGAGGCGAACTTGTGGAAGGGCTCGAGCAGACCCCGCACGTTCTCGATCATCACCGCGCGGGGACGCAGCTCACTCACCATCTCGAGCATGACGGGGAACAGGTCCCGCTCGTCGTCCTCGCCCAGCTGCTTGCCGGCCAGGGAGAAGGGAGGACAGGGGACGCCTCCGGCCAAAAGGCTCAGGGAGTCAGGGGGCACTACCTGCTTGAGGGCGTCCATGTCGAAGTCCGTCAGGTCCCAGTCAAGGACCTCGCAGCCCTCCCACCCCTGCTTGCGGGTGTTGTGCCGCAGCGTCTGCACGGCGTGGGGGTCGACCTCGATGAGCGCCCGGTGGCGGAAGCCGGCATTGTGCAGCCCCACCGCCTGCCCGCCCGCGCCCGCGCAGATCTCCAGGGACGTGTACTCGCCCTCCCAACCCGACATCCTCTGCCTTTCTGTCCTCGCCCCGCCGGCCGCTGCGGTCCAGCCGCACTGCACTCATCGAACACCCGGCGGAAAGACCGCTTCCGACCACGATGGTGTCATGGGGTGCGAGCAAAACCGCCAGCGCATCGGCAGGAGTTCCCCCACAGGATCCGAGGTGCTTCTGAGGGGCGATTCTACGCATGTGCCGGAGCGCAGGAGCAGAACCGGGAGAGCCCCCGCCGCAGCGCCTCGAAAGGGCGCTGCGCAGCGGAGGCCTCCCTCCCCTGCGCCGGCACCCCTCGCTAGCCGGGGGCTGGTCGAACCGCGGGCGGGGAAGAGGCCGCAGACGTGCTAGGAGAGCCCTGAGCCCCCGGCAGGAGAGTGCCGGGAAACACAACTCCGGTGTGGCCTTCGGCACGCCGACACCCTGACTCCCGCCGGCGCAGGAGAGGAGAGACGCGCTCCCGCTTGCCTGCCGCCAACAGCAGAGGCCGCCAGCGGCGCGCCCGGGACCCTCCCCCTGAGGCCTTCCCACACAGCGGTGTCGGCCCCCGCAGGCAGGTTCGCACTACCTAGGCACGCCAGAAAACTACACCAAAAGAGATATATGGGGACAATATGCCCAAAGGTGGGATCATAGGACTTCCCTTCTCCGCATCCCGCCGCCGACAACACCGGGGCGGCAGACTTGCCTGCCGGTCCGAAAGGCAGCCAAGAAACTGCAAGTAACTGCAAGAGCAAAACCCGGCACATCTCCTTCCAAATCCGAAAAAACTAGGTAAAGTCGGTCCTCGTCACCTGCAGAGCGTGCGGCGGTGGAACGCGATCCGTTCCCCTCCCACCCGCACGCCTTGCGCCTCCTGCGCGTTCACCGGCGGTCCGCCTCCACGGACAGGAGGCGCACATACCCCTACCCCTTTCAGGCGGACGAGAAAGCGAGACCCCCGACAGAACGCGGCGCACAAGAGCCCCCTACCCCGAACGCCTACAGGCACCGGACCAGCCTTCCCGAAGGACTTCCGGACTCTGCAGCGCTCCACGGAAACCAGACACGAGGTAAGCCATGCCCTCTTCCTCCCCGCCCCCCGGGGACAACGACGCCTCCCTCTTCGCAGACTTCCTGGCGGAACTCTTCGCAGAACACGGGCTCCAGCAGAGCCAGGTAGTGCAGGCTGCCGAGAAGGTCCTCCAGCGCGACAAGGGGGAACGCGGCCGTCTGCACCCCGTCTCCTGGTCGACCCTGAGCAGGACCCTCAACAAGAAGTTCAGCCGCCCGCCGTCACGGGCGAAGTTCAACACCATCGCCCTGGCCTGCCTGTATGCGGCACGGGATACAGCAGGCGAGGCCGACCCCCTGCCGAACTTCCGCGAGGCGGACCGGCTCTGGAACCGGTGGCAGGAGTTCAGGCGGCAGGCGCTGCCCGTAGAGCTCCGGGGCTACCGGCAGGGGCATCAGCAGCCAGCCGCAGCAGCCCAGCCCGCTCCGGCCAAGGCCCCCCGGAAGGACGCCGAACAGCTCAGGTATGAGGCGGCCTACGGGAGGGCTGGTGCCACCCTGCTCGCCTCTGCCCGCCCACCCGGGGCGGACCCGGAGGCGGCCCTGGTCCTCGCACTGCTGCGCCTCCTCGACAGCCACCCCGGGGAGGGCGAGGCCTGGCTCCTGACGGCGCAATCCCTGGGGAGCGCGGAGGCGGGCAGCCTCCTGGAGGTCCAGACACCGCAGGAGCGGAAGCTCGGCGCGGCCAGGCAGGCCGTCGAGACAGCCGCTTCCGCCAGCAACCTCCTCCAGGAGGGGGAGATCCGGCCCCTGCTCCTCGAACGAGCTGCACGGTCAGGCCTGCGCGAAGCGGCGCACCAGCTGGCCTCCTACTACGCCGGTGCTGGAGAAGCGGGCCACGCGGCCCGCTGGAGCACAGCCGCGGTCCGGGCGAACTAGAGACAACACGACAGACACGGAGGGAGAGCGCTCATGCGCCCTGTATGGAACGATCCGGAGCTGCGGGCCGGCACGAAGATCAAGGTCGCTCTGTGGCTCCTGGACGAGGTCGAGGAGGGGAACTTCTTCACCAAGGCCGATCTGCGGGACGCGTTTCCCGGAGTCGAGCAGGTCGACCGACGTATGCGCGACCTCAGGTCCAACGGGTGGGTCATCAACACCAACCGCGAGGACCCTGGCCTACCGCTGAACACGCTGTGCTTCGTCCGTGCCGGCGACGCCGTGTGGGACCCCCGTGCCCGTCGGAGCGCGCCCCAGGAGATCAGCAGCAAGGAGCGGGCCGCCGTCATGGCCGCCGACGACTTCATGTGCACCGTGTGCGGTATCGCCGGCGGCGAGGAGTACCCCGACTCCCGCCGGGGGGAGACCGCGCAGCTGTCCGTGAGCGCCAAGAAGGAGACCCTGGAGGACGGGTCGGTGGAGCAGCGTTACGTCACCCAGTGCAAGCGGTGCAAAGCCGGCGGCGCCCAGGATGCGGCACCGCAGCTGCACGACGTCCTGACAGCCCTCGACCTGGTCAGCGCGGAAGAGCGCGAGGAGCTCGCGCAGTGGGTCCGGCGCGGCAGGAGGACCCCCCGGAGGGTGGAGCAGCTCTGGACGGAGTTCCGCCGCCTCCCTGCCGATTCGCGCGAGTCCGTGGCCGACCGGCTGCGGAACGAGCCGTAGTAGGACCCGGGGCCGGTAAAGCCCTGCCGGCCGGGGCCAGCGTGCGCCCCGGCCGGACCGACACGAGAAGAAAAGGCGTAGACATGAACCCCGCAGAGATCGCGGAGACCCCGGGCAGCAGCGCTGTCCGCACCATGGTGGAAGCGCGGCTGGAAGAGGCACGCCGGGCCGGCGGAGCCCCTGAGACCGTACGGGTGGAGTGGCGAGGACAGCCGACCAACTTCAAGGTCGTCACCGTGCCGCTCGACGACCTCCTCTACAACCCGGAGACCCACCGGATCCGCGCGCAGCGCTCCCACGACCCGGTGTTCGACGCCAAGCTCGCGGAGGACCCCTGGTCGAAGGAAAGCCAGGAATACCTGCACAAGCTCCTCCAGTGCAAGCCGGACAACCCCGATGCCACGGACCCCGACTTCGAGAAGCTCAAGGACGATCTGAAGGACTACGGACAGAAGGACGCGGGGATCATCACCCCCAGCGGGATCCTGGTCAACGGCAACACCCGGTGCGCAGCCCTCAGGGAACTGAACAAGCGCGACTTCCGCGCGGCCGTCCTGCCTGCCACAGCGACCTGGGCCGACATCGCGGCGGTCGAGCTGGAACTGCAGCTCCGCAAGGACCGCCGCCGCGACTACTCCTACATCAACCGGTTGATCGCGGTCCATGAGCAGACCTCTGCCGGACGCACCCCCGCAGAACTGGCAAAGGCCTTCCGGACCACGCCGAAGGCGATCGAACGGGACCTCTGGGTCTACGAGTTCATCTCCGAGGCGATCGAGCGGAGCCGGGAGGAACTCGGCGGAGGGGGCACGACCAGCCTGCGCCTGATGGACTTCGAGGGCCACCAGGAGACCCTGTCGGAACTGCACCGCAGCTACCACAAGGCGGCCGATACGGGCAAGGCCGAAGCGCTGCGGGAGAACCGGCTGCTCGCCATCGTCCTGGGCACCGCCAAGACCAAGGTCCGCTACGTCGGCCACGACTTCCACAACGCCTACCTCGTCCCCAAGCTGGGCGAGGAGTTCGCCCAGCCGGGCAAGCCCGCGGACGAGGCCTTCTCCCTGCCCGGGCTCGACCTCGGCGAGGACCTGCCCCTGGCCGGGGAGGAACCGGAGACTCTTCGCGCACGCGCCTTCACCGACCGGGTCCTCAAGGCCAGGGCCAGGCAGGCCGCCGCTTCCCAGCTCACCGCTGAGGAAGCCGCTGAAGCCCGCACCGTGCTCGACCAGGTGAAGGACGCGGTCGAGCAGGGGGTGCACGAAGCCGAGTGGGTGGACCGCCGCGCCAAGCGCAAGAGCGCTGCGGCCAAGACCCTCCAGGAAGCCGCCAAGCTCGTCAGCGAGTCGACGCAGCAGGCCTCCCAGGCGCGCAGCCAGGACCTCATGGAACACCGTGCCCTGGACGAGTCGCTCCTGGAACTCGCCACTGCCCTGAAGAAGCTCTCCCGCGTCGCCTCCCGCGGTGTGGAGGAGCCCGGCCCCGGACTGTCCTGGCTGCAGGACGCGGTCGCGGACCTGTGAAGGAAGACTCTCCTGTGCCCACTCTCACCATCAGGCTCTCCCCGTCCGGCACCACCGTGGTCCTGGAAGCGGATGCCTCCCACACGGCCGACCTCAGCCGGCTGGCCCACCGTTTCCGCGGTTCCGCCTACCAGTCTCCCCAGGTCGTCCATGTCCCCCTCGACAACTTCCTCTCCAGCGTCCAGTCGCTGACGATCTGGCCGTCAAAGGATGTCCGCTGGGAGACCGCGGTCGTCAACCTCGTACGGGACTCCGCACGTGAGGCGAAGGAAGCAAAGGCGAGGCTCAGCGGCGACGGCCCCTCCCCCTCCGAGGTCTGCGCCGACGACGTCGGCGGCCTGCTCGACCCCGGCTGGCTGGCCCCCTTGACCGCTTTCCAGCGAAGGGACATCGGCAGACTCCTCTCTATGGGGCACGGCGCCAACTTCAGCGTGCCCGGCGCTGGGAAGACACGTGTCGCCCTGGCCGACTTCCACGCCTCGCGGAACCGGGGCGAGGTCCTCCGCATGCTCGTCGTGGCACCGAAGTCGGCTCACGGCAGCTGGACGGAGGAGGTGGAGCTGTGCTTTGAGAAGCCCCCTGCCGTCCACATCGCCGACGGCGGGATGCTGGACCCGCTGGCCGAGATCGTGGTCATCAACTACGAGCGCCTCGCCGGCAGCCAGGACGCTCTCGCGAAGTGGCTCAGCGCGGAACCGTCCATGCTGGTCCTGGACGAGGCGCACCGGATGAAACGCGGCGCGCAGGGCGTCTACGGGGCGGTGTGCCTGGCCCTGGGGCCGCTCGCGCGGCGCCGGCTCGCCCTCAGCGGCACGCCGGCGCCCAACGGCGCCAAGGACCTGCAGAGCCTCTTCTCCTTCGTCTGGCCCGGCCAGGGGGGGCGGACGGTCGAACGCGCCATCGCCGACCGCAGCCTGCGCGACGCCAGCGCGATCCTCAAGCCGTTCTTCTGCCGGACGACCAAGCAGGAGCTCGGCCTTCCCCCCCTCGACCCCCGTGTCGTCCGCGTCGGCCTCGACGACTGGCACCGGGAGCTCTACTCGGCAATCGCCGGAGAGGAGGGCCTCCGGGCGGCGGGCAGCGGTCAGGGCAGCGAAGGCCTGGAGAAGTACGGCCGTGTCTCCATGTACCTGATCATGGCTGCGGCCTCACCCGCCCTGCTGTCGGAAGGCGGGAGCAAGTACGAGCCACTGCCCTACGACCTCCCCCGCCTGGAGGTGCCGCAGAACCCGACCCTCAGGCAGATGATGGACAACCTCCCCCGCTACGAGGACTCCCCGAAGTACAAGGAGGCCTGCAAGATCGTGCGCGCGAACGCCGCACGGGGACGGAAGACGATCGTGTGGTCGACGTTCGTCCGCAGCCTGACCACGCTCGAGAAGATGCTGGCCGACTGTGCTCCCGCCGTCGTCCACGGCGGCACCGCTGACCGCGAAGAGCAGATCGACAGGTTCCGCAAGGACCCCGGATGCCTCGTCCTGCTGTCCAACCCCGCGACCCTCGGTGAGGGCATCAGCCTCCACCAGGTCTGCCACGAGGCCGTGTACGTGGACCGGGACTTCACCGCCGGCCGGTTCCTGCAGAGCCTGGACCGGATCCACCGCCTCGGCTTGGCACCCGGCACGGAGACGAACGTGCGGATCCTGATCGCGGAGAAGACGATCGACGAAGTCATCGAGGAGCGTCTGGCCGCCAAGCTGCGCTTCATGGGGGCGGTCCTCGACGACCCCGGGGTCGAGCAGCTCGCGGACCTGGCCGACGAACCCGCCGCCCCGGCCGGGCTGGAGCGCTCGGACTTGGAAACCCTGATGCGGCACCTGCACGGGGATCCCCGGCAGTGACACTGCCCTGGCTGCGCCGGGTTCGCACCGCCCCGGGGTGGAGACCCAGCTGGCTGCCTGCGCAGAGCTCCGCTGCGTGAAGTGACCGGCCCGGGAGGGTGCCAGGGTGCCTCCCGGGCCCGTGTCACGTCGCGGATACAGAGGTGCGACGCCGCTGGAACGCGCAGGGGTTGACCGGTCTCGGTGCGGGGGGCGGTCCTGCTCGTGGTCGCCCTGCTGACGGCCCGCTGCCCCGGGCGCACACGTCTGCCTCCAGGGCGGTACCGGCCATGGCGGAGGGGTCCCTAAGGAGACAGGGGGCTCGGAGGGAGCCCACGTGATCGGAGAAGAGCTCCGCGTCACCGGCTCGGGAGAGGGTCGCCCGTCCGTGTCGGACCGGCGGGGGAAGGAAAAATCCGTCCTTCCACTCTCAACGTATAGCGCACCCGGGGGCTTGCGGCAAGACCCGGGTCGTGCCCCAGAATCATCCCTCGTGGCCGGAACACACGGTTCCGGGAACCACGACACGCGTGTGCCGTCGCAGGTCGGGCGGGGCGCGCGGACGCCGTACCGGCGGGGAAGGCGGTCGGTCGCGGGCACCCCCGGGAGGTGCGGGCGGCCGGGACGCCACGACGAGGGACAGGGGCATTCATGATCGACGTGATCGTGGTCGGCGGCGGGCCGACCGGCCTGATGCTGGCCGGCGAGCTGCGGCTGCACGGCGTTGACACGCTCGTGCTGGAGAAGCTGACCGAGCCGACGGGGCACTCCCGCGGGCAGGGCCTGCACGCGCGCAGCGTCGAGGTGATGGACCAGCGCGGTCTGCTGGACCGGTTCCTCGCGGTCAGCGAGAAGTTCCGGGTCGGCGGTCTCTTCGGAGGCGTCACCAAGCCGTGGCCGGAGCTGTTGGACACGGCCCACCCGTACGGTCTCGCCACCCCGCAGCCGGTCACCGAGCGGTTGCTGGAGGAGCGCGCCCTCGAACTGGGCACGCGGATCTGGCGCGGCTGCGAGGTGGTCGGCCTGGACCAGGACGAGGACGGGGTGGACGTCGGGCTGGCGGACGGCACCCGCCTGCGCTCGCGCTACCTCGTGGGGTGCGACGGCGGGCGCAGCGCGGTACGCAAGCTGGTCGGGATCGGCTTCCCCGGCGAGCCCGCCAAGGTCGAGACGCTGCTGGGCGCCATGGAGGTGACCGCGGATCCGGAGGTGATCGCCGCCGCCGTCGCGAAGGTCCACAGGACCCAGCTGCGGTTCGGCCTCGCCCCCGCCGCCGAGGAGGGCGAGGGGGTGCACCGCGTCATCGTGCCCGCCGAGGGGGTGGCCGAGGACCGCGCGGCCGAACCGACCCTCGACGAGTTCAGGCAGCGGCTGCGGGCCTTCGCGGGCACCGACTTCGGCGTGCACTCGCCTCGCTGGCTGTCCCGCTTCGGCGACGCCACCCGGCAGGCCGAGCGCTACCGGGCGGGCCGGGTGCTGCTGGCCGGGGACGCGGCGCACATCCACCCGCCCACCGGCGGGCAGGGGCTCAACCTGGGTGTGCAGGACGCGTTCAACCTCGGCTGGAAACTGGCCGCCTCGGTCGGGGGCCGGGCGCCGGAGGGGCTGCTGGACAGCTACCACGAGGAGAGGCACCCGGTCGGCGCCCGCGTGCTGGACAACACCCGCGCGCAGATCACGATGCTGGGCGCGGACCCGGGTGCGGCGGCGCTGCGGGGGCTGTTCTCGCGGCTGATGGACTTCGAGGAGGTCAACCGGTACGTGACCGGCATGATCACCGCGGTCGACGTCCGCTACGACTTCGGTGAGGGGCACGAGCTGCTCGGCAGTCGGATGCGCGACGTGGAGCTGGGCCGGGGCGGCCGCCTCTACGAGCTGATGCACGGGGGCCGGGGGCTGCTGCTGGACCGGACCGGGCGGCTCTCCGTCGGGGGCTGGGCCGACCGCGTCGATCACGTCGCGGACACCGGCGGGGAACCGGACGTACCCGCCGTGCTGCTGAGGCCGGACGGGCACGTGGCGTGGGTCGGCGAGGACCAGCAGGAGCTGGCCGGCCCGCTGTCGAGGTGGTTCGGCGCCGCCGCGGACTGAGCCGGCGGCCGCCGCCCGGCAACGGCCGCAGGGGCCCGTCCGAGGACGGGCCCCTGCGGCGTGCCCACGCCCGGTTCACCGGGTGGGGTCGGCCGTCCGGTGGCACCGCGCGTGGTCTGTGCGGGTCGTTCAGGGCCCCGTTCCGCCGTCGGCGAGTCGGTACCGCAGCGCACCCGAAGGGCAGCGCCGCACCACTTCGACCAGCCGTTCGGCGGTGGCGCCGTCCGGCCGGATCCACGGGCGCCGAGCCGTGTCGAACACCTCGGGCAGGCCCCGGACGCATTCGGCCGCGTGCCGGCAGCGCCCGGCCTCGAAGGTGACCGTGACCGACTGCCCCTCGTACGTCTTCTTCCCGGATCCGCCGTTCATCCCGGCCTCCGTGGCCTCCGTGTCCGACCGTTCAGTCACTGACCCTGCTCCGGGACTGGTACAGCAGGTCCTGGTACTCGGGATGACGGGCGATCCAGCCCGCGAAGAAGGGGCAGGTCGCGAGCACCCGCAGGTTCGCGGACCGCGCCTCGTCGAGGGCGGTGCGGGCCAGCGCGGACCCGACCCCCCTTCCCTCGTACTCCGGCGCGACCTCGGTGTGCACGAACGCGACGAGTTCCGGTGTGCGGATGTATCCCGCGATGCCCGCGACACCGGGTTCTCCGTCGACGCGGGCCTCATAGCGCTTGGCCTCGGGCGCATCGCTCACTTCGACTGCCATACGGCCTCCTCCTCGATCGGTCGGCCGGGCGTCACGCCGACCCCATAAAGATGATGCAACAACTTATTCACACGGCACACCGGCAGTACCGCCGCCCCCGCGGCTCCGAACACCCGCCCTGCCCGATGCGGACCGGGGTCCGTTCCACGGTCGTGTCAGACGCCGCTTCCGGAGCGGTTGGCCAGCAGCTGCGTCTCCCACGCGAAGGCGACGCCGGTGGCGCCGGCGTGCTGCGTCTGGACCTCGATCATGCCCTGCACGGTCTCCTCGCGGGCCCAGTCGCGCTGCCACTCCCCCGCCACGGCCAGCCAGGTGATCGGCACCACGCCGGCCTGGACCATGCGCCGTACGGCCATGTCGTGGGCCTCCGCCGAGATTCCGCCCGACGCGTCGGTGACGACGAAGACCTCGAAGCCCTCGCCCGCCGCCTGGATCGCCGGCATGGCGACACAGATCTCCGTCCAGAGACCGGCGATGATCAGCTTCTTCCTGCCGGTCGCCTTGACGGCGTCGACGACCCGCTCGTCCTGCCAGGTGTTGATGAACGTACGGTCGATCGGCTTCTGCTCCGGGAAGACGTCCTGCAGTGCCTGGAGGAGGAAGCCGCCGCGCTCCTCCAGCACCGTCGTCAGGATGGTCGGAACGTCGAACACCTTGGCGGCCTTGGCGAGGCCGACGACGTTGTTGACGACCATCGACGGCTCGTGGCTGTTCAGGTTGGTGAACTGGAAAGGCTGGTGGTCGATCAGGACGACGACGCTCTCCTCGGGCGTCAGCAGTGCCTGAAGTCCGTTCTTGGCTTCGGTGCTCACAGGGGGTTCCTCTCGAGGTTCTCGTGTACCGGGGGCTCGGCCGGGACGCCGTCGGTCTCCACGCGGGTGATACGGGCACGCGCTTCCGCACCGGAGCCCCGACGACCGGGCCGGCCGACGACACGCGTCCTCGGTCGACACGGCTCCGCGGACCGGCCCGACCTCCGCATGGGGACAGCCCTTCGCGTCGGCGACCGCACATCCCCGCCAACTAGGTGATGCGTCACCTAAATTAGCAGCATTGGATGACGTGTCAACCAAATAGGACCAGGACGCCGCCATCACCCCGGAGGGACACAGACCCCCGCCCGGCAAGTTGATCAATCACCTACCGTTCCGATGATGTATCAACTACCATCGGGTGCCTTGCACCCCCGGGGACGCGAGGCACCGCTCATGCGGACGCCGTCGGCCGTCGTGGGGGTGTGGCGGGGACCGACAGAACCACGGCCCGCTCCGCTCCGGAGGAGACCGGGGGTCGGGGCGCCCGTCCGCAGAACACGATCACGACCGCCTCCGCCCTCCGGCGGCACGGCGAAGGAAGCGAGAACCGATGACCAGCCCGTCGAAGACGAACTGGCCGAGCCTGCGGGTCTCGGACTGGACCCCCACACGCGACACCCTGCACATGTGGACCCAGATCGTGGGCAAGATCCGCATGGCCCATGCTCCGCTGATCAACCACTGGTGGCAGGTGACCCTCTACGTCAGCCCGCGCGGGTTGACGACCTCGGCCATCCCGTACCGCACGGGAGCCTTCGAGATCGAGTTCGACTTCGTCGGCCACCGGCTCGAGGTCCGCAGCAGCGACGGCGGCGCGCAGAGCCTCCCGCTGCGGCCGATGCCGGTCGCCGAGTTCTACGCCCGGGTCCTGGACATGCTCGACCGGCTCGGGATCGAGGCGCCGATCCGGCCGCGCCCCAACGAGGTCGAGCCGGCGATCCCCTTCGCCGAGGACCACGAGCACGCCTCCTACGACGGCGAGGCGGCCACCCTGTTCTGGCGTCAGCTGCTGCAGGCGAACCGGGTGATCGGCGAGTTCCGGTCACACTTCGTCGGCAAGGTCAGCCCGGTGCACTTCTTCTGGGGGGCGATGGACCTCGCCTGCACCCGCTTCTCGGGGCGGTCCGCCCCGCCCCACCCGGGCGGAGCGCCCAACTGCGGGGACTGGGTCATGGTCGAGGGCTACTCCCGGGAGCTGTCCAGCTGCGGGTTCTGGCCCGGCGGCGGCGAGGAAGGCGCCTTCTACTCCTACGCCTACCCCGGACCCGAGGGGTTCGCCGATCAGCCGGTCGGCCCCGAAGGCGCGTACTTCAGCACCGAGTTCCAGCAGTTCCTGCTGCCGTACGAGGTCGCCCGCGCCGCACCCGACCCCGACCGCGCGGTCGCCGAGTTCCTCCGCACCACCTACGAGGCCGCAGCGGACCTCGGACACTGGGACCGCCCCGCGCTGGAGGACGACCCCCTCCGGTGGCAGGGAACCCCTGCGTCCCGGGGCTGACGGCGGTCTTCGGCCGGGCCGGACCACCGCCCCCCGCTGACAGGCCTCGCTCACGTTCCCGGAGGTCCGGTGCGCGGTCGGACCGGAGAACGGCCACACGCATCGCTGCGCGGTGCCGCCCCCGGAGGAGGGGCGGCACCTGCCGTCCACCAGGAGACGGCGAACATGGTGCGCCGCCGACCGGCGGCAGGACCGCCACGGACCCCCGACCCCTGAGCCGGAGCGGTCCCCGAACCACAGCGGCCGGGGTACGACGCGCACCGGTCGGCGGAGGGCCCATACCTCCGTCGTTCCAGCTCAAGTGGATGAGATGTCAACTTCTTCGTTACACTGCGCCCATGAACGAGACGCCACGCTGGCTGGAGGCGGAGGAGAAGGCCGCTTGGGACAGCTTCATCCGCATGCAGGAGACGCTCATCGGGCGGCTGTCCCGCCTCCTCCAGGCCGATTCCGGGATGTCCGCCTCCGACTACATCGTGCTCGTCAGCCTCACCGGGACGAGTGAGGGGAAGATGCGCCTCCTGGAGCTGGCCAACCGCGTGAACTGGGAGAAGAGCCGGATGTCCCACCAGGTCAGGCGGATGGCCAAGCGTGGGCTCGTGGCCAGGGAGGAATGCCCCGACGACGCCCGCGGAGCATTCGTCGTCGCCACGCCGGCCGGCTACAAGGCGATCGAAGACGCTGCGCCCCTGCACGTCGAGCACGTGCGCCGCCTGTTCGTCGACGCCCTGACCCCGAACCAGCTCAGCACGTTCGCCCGGCTCTCCCAGCGCGTCTCGGACCACATGGAGAAACAGCCGGACTGAGCGGACGGTACGGAGCCCCCGAGAGCCCGGCCCCGCGCCCGCGGAGAGCCGTTCCTCGCTCCCGAAGCGCCCGGCGGCGGTCCACGGCGGGGAGTGACTGCCCCTACCCGGCCGCGCCGCCCCGCACCGCCTCCGCGGTCGTCAATGCCGCCAGGGCCGTACCGGGCTCGCACCGAGCCGGGATCGTCCGGCAGCGAACGCGTATTTTGTTGATTGATCAACTTAATTTCGAGTAGCATAGTTGATCCATCAACCAAATGACGACGATGTCGCGGCGGAGCGTCCACACCCGGCACCGCGTTCGCCACGGCAGTCGACACAGCGACCACACGGAGATGGATGCGATGCAGTTCGGGATCTTCACCGTCGGTGACGTGACACAGGACCCCGCCACCAGCCGGACACCGACCGAGCACGAGCGGATCAAGGCGATGGTCACCATCGCGCAGAAGGCCGAGGAGGTCGGGATGGACGTGTTCGCGACCGGCGAGCACCACAATCCGCCGTTCGTGCCCTCGTCCCCGACCACCATGCTCGGCTGGATCGCGGCGCGCACCGAGCGGATCGTCCTGTCCACGGCCACCACCCTGATCACCACCAACGACCCGGTGAAGATCGCGGAGGACTACGCCATGCTCCAGCACCTGGCCGACGGACGCGTGGACCTGATGCTGGGCCGAGGCAACACCGGCCCCGTCTACCCCTGGTTCGGCAAGGACATCCGCCAGGGCATCGACCTCGCCATCGAGAACTACGCCCTCCTGCACAAGCTCTGGCGCGAGGACGTCGTCGACTGGGAAGGCCGCTTCCGCACCCCGCTGCAGTCCTTCACCTCCACGCCCCGCCCGCTCGACGGCGTTCCCCCCTTCGTCTGGCACGGCTCCATCCGCTCGCCGGAGATAGCCGAACAGGCCGCCTACTACGGGGACGGCTTCTTCGCCAACAACATCTTCTGGCCCAGGAAGCACTTCCAGAAGCTGATCGGCCTGTACCGCAGGCGCTACGCCCACTACGGCCACGGCACCCCCGAACAGGCCGTCGTCGGCGTCGGCGGCCACGTCTTCATGCGGCCCAGATCCCAGGACGCCGTACGGGAGTTCCGCCCCTACTTCGACCGCTCCCCCCAGATGGGCGGCGGACCGTCACTGGAGCAGTACATGGACGAGACCCCGCTGACCGTCGGCAGCCCTCAGCAGGTCATCGACAAGACCCTCACCTTCCGCGAGAGCTTCGGCGACTACCAGCGCCAGCTGTTCAACGTCGACGGCGTAGGGGTCCCCCTGAAGACCGTGCTGGAGCAGCTCGACATCCTCGGCGAGGAGGTCGTACCGGTCCTGAGGGAGGAGTTTGCCAAGAACCGGCCGGAACACGTGCCCGGGGCGCCCACGCACGCCTCGCTGCTCGCCGCTCGCGAGGCCGAGGAGGCCTCCGCGACGGCGGCGGGCTGAGGCGCGACGACGGACTCGCGCGGCAGGTTCCCGTTCCGGGCGGCAGGAGCCCGCCGCCCCACGCCCGGCCCGCGGACGGGCCGCCCGACCGGTGCCCGCCCCGCCCGGACCGGGGCCCCGCCGTGTCCGCCACCGACCGACCCGAACACCATCCCCACAGAGAGGTCCGCCATGAGCGAGCCACAGACCGACAGGACCGGCGCCGTCGTACACGTCGCGCTGGACGAGACACGCGCCGTCAGCGCCTACACCGTGCGTCTGGACGACGGCACCCTCGCCGGACGCGCGGACTTCGTCGACCCGCCCGGGGCACCCGGCGAGCGCGTCTTCTTCCACACCGAGGTCGCACCGGAGTTCGGCGGCCGGGGCCTGGCCGGGCTGCTGGTCGGTGAGGCACTGGCCGACAGCATCCGCAGGAACCTCACCGTCGTCCCCGTGTGCCCGCTCTTCGCCAAGCACCTGCGCAAGCACGGTGACGAGTACACGGCCCGGGGCGGGCGGGTCCGCCGACCGAGGCCGGCCGACCTCGTCCTGGTCGAGGAGACGGTCAAGGGCAGGGGTGACGCATGAGCGCGGAGCGCCCCTACATCGACAAGGAGCACCCCGAGGTCTACGGGGCGATGGTCAAGGCGGCCGCGGCCTCCCGATCCGCGGCACGAGAGGCCGGTCTGGGCGACGACACCCTCGAACTGATCAACATCCGGGTGTCCCAGATCAACGGATGTCCGACCTGCCTGGGCATCCACTCCGCCAAGGCACGCAAGGCAGGAGTGGCGCAGGGCACTCTGGACGTGCTGCCGGCCTGGCGCGAGGTCGCGGCGTTCACCGATGAGCAGAGGGCCGCGCTGGAGCTGGCGGAGTCCTTGACGGTGATCGATCCGACGATCGACCGACAGGCCGTCAACACTCGTGCGGCGGCCCATCTGACCACCGCCCAGATCTCCGCGGTGGAGTGGACGGCCACCCTCATCAACGCGTTCAACCGCATCTCGATCGCCAGCGGGCACCCGGTGCTCGGACAGTAGGAGGAGGCGGTTCCCACCGCCGTGGCGGCCCCTGGTCCGACCAGGACGCCACGGCGGTGGGAGACGACCGTCTCCCACCGTCCACCGGGAGGAACTCGGGAGCCACGAGCGTCCGCCGCCCCCCACGACGCGGACCGACGATCCGCACCATCCGGTCCACCCCCGCCCCGACCCCACCGGGAACGCAGAGAAGGGCCCACCTGATGGTGGACCCCTCGCTGACCTGCTACTTCTCTGTCGGGACGGCGGGATTTGAACCCACGACCCCTTGACCCCCAGTCAAGTGCGCTACCAAACTGCGCTACGTCCCGGCCGCTGGGCGGGCGCCGTCTCCGGCCCCGCCGACGGAGAAGACTCTACCGCATCCGCCGGGACGTCCGCACCACGATTCGCCCCGCGCGGCCGGACCCGCCGCCGCGCGCGAGGGAGGGCAAGTTCGGTCAGGCGAACCCGGCGACGCCCGGAACATACTGGTCACATGACCGAGTCCACCTCCGGACGGGACCGTCTCCGGGAACTGCTCGACGCCGTCCTGGACGAGGAGAACCCCCGCCTCACCGACATGGCGGAGCACGCGTTCGCCTCCCCGTTCCACTTCACACGCCGCATGACCCGCGACACCGGGGAGGCCCCGGTCGCCCTCCGCCGCAGGGTCCTCCTGGAGCGCGCGGCCTGGCAGATCGGCCAGGGGAGCACCGTGACCGACGCCGCGTTCGCCGCGGGCTACCGGTCCGTCGAGGGCTTCATCCGCGCCTTCGGGCGCGCGTACGGGCATCCTCCCGGGGCCACCACACCGGGGAGCGCCACGTGGCTGCCCTCGCCGAACGGCATCCACTTCCACCCGCCGATCCACCTGTGGATCGAGGAGAACCCGAAGAAGGACACCGGCATGGACGTCCTCGCCCTCCAGATCCACCACGACGTCGACGACACCGCCCACCTGCTCCGCCTCGCCGCGTCGCTCCCCGAGGAGGTCTACCGGGAGGTGCGCGCCCCCGGGAGCACCGTCCTGGCGTGGGACGGCCCCGAGGAGTCGATCGCGGCCGTCCTCGAACACCTGGTGCGGGCGAAGGAGGTGTGGCTCGCCTCGATCGAGGCCGCCGACCAGCCCGAACGGGGGGCGGACGATCCCGCGGCGCTCCTCGAACGGCACGAGGACGCGGCGGCGCGGTGGATCGCGGCCGTCAACGACATCGGCCGCCGCGGCGCCTGGGGCGACCGCCTGGTGGACGCCCTGTGCGACCCGCCGGAGAGCTTCGTCATCGGCAGCGTCGTCGCCCACGTCCTCACCTTCTCCGCGCACCGCAGGCAGTTCGTACGGCAGATGCTGCGCTCCGCGGGCGTGGAGGTGGACCACGGCGACCCCATCGAGTGGCTCCAGGGCCGCCACCACGACCGGTAGGCCCGGAGCACAGGCGACCGCGCACCGCCGGGACCCAGGGACCGGCACGACGGCCGCCGCCCCGGGCGGCGGCTCCACGGAGGAAGAACATGACCAGGACGATCTACAACACCGCGACCAGCCTCGACGGGTTCATCGCCACCGACGACCACTCCCTGGAGTGGCTGTTCGCCGCGGACCCGGGGGAGGCGAACAACGAGCACGCCGACTTCATGAAGAACGTGGGGGCGCTGGTCTCGGGCGCCCACACCTACGAGTGGATCCTGCGCCACGAGGGGGACGAGGCCTGGCCCTACGCCATCCCCTCCTGGGTGCTCACCCACCGCGACCTGCCCCGTATCGAGGGCGACCTGCGCTTCGCGAGCGCCGACAGCGACCAGGAGCTGCGGGACCTGCACGCGGAGATGGTCGGGGCCGCCGGCGGACGCGACGTGTGGGTGGTCGGCGGGGGCGGGATCGCCGGGCGGTTCGCGGAGCTCGGGCTGCTCGACGAGGTGGTCGTGTCCATCGCGCCCGTCACCCTGGGGTCGGGGGCTCCGCTCCTGGCCGGCCGGGTCGACCTCAGGGTCGTGGAGGTCCACCGCGCCGGGGACTTCGCCTGCGCCCGGTACGAGGTCGTCCGGCCCTAGCTTGACGTTTAACCTCGAGCCCGTGACCGGATACCGTCCCGGTCACGGGTTTGGTCGTTGCCCAGACACAACAACGGTCTTCGCGTGATC